>DASWVC010000440.1:0-9456 GCA_036401335.1 Chthoniobacterales bacterium | reverse complement strand
CCGGTCAAGTCCTCCGGTTTGGCCATCCGCCCATAAGGCACACCGGCTCCCACCATGCGTTTGGTTTCCCCAATGGGCCGGTTTTCATACTTGGCAAATTCCCGATCGACCAATTCCCAAAACGGGGTGTCTACCACTCCGGGCGCAATGGCATTGACGTTGATCCCATGCTTGATCAGGGCCAGGCCGGCCGACTGGGTGATGCTGATCACAACCGCTTTGGATGCGCAGTACACCGCAACGAGCGCTTCTCCCCGCCGCCCGGCCTGGCTGGCGAGGTTGATGATTTTTCCTCCGTGCCCCTGTTTGATCATCTGCTTCGCCACCGCCTGCAGCGTGAAAAACTTACCCTCGGAATTCACTGCAAACAGCTTGTGCCATTGTTCGCGGGTAACCTCGGTGAGGGGCGCCATCGCAAAGATCCCTGCGTTGTTCACCAGGATGTCAATGCGGCCGGCGCCTTCCACGGTGGCGGAAACCAAGCGGTCGATCGACTCCTGGCTGGTCACATCAAACTGGACCGCGAAGGCACCCCGGCCGATCCCTTGGGCGACCTCTTCAGCGGCTTTAAGGTTAAGGTCCGCGATGACCAGGCGGGCCCCTTCACCGGCATAACGCTCAGCAATGGCCTTGCCGATGCCGCTGGCGCTGCCGGTCACGATGGCGACTTTGTCTTTGAGTCTCATGGGTAATGGTGGAGAGGTGGAGATAGAAGAAAACGAGAAGGTTAAACCTGGATTGACTGCAAACCCGTCCAATCAAATTCAACGCCGTGCCCGGAACAATCGGGCGCAATGGCCAGGCCACCCTCAAGGCGGAGGGGCGCGGCGATGTAGTGGTCAAGGCCGAAGCCGTGGGCTTCCAGGTAGGAGGCGTTCGGGATAGCAGCGAGCAGGTGCACCGTCACGTCGTGGGCGCCATGGGTGGTTAACGGCAGGTTGTACGCCTCAGCCAGGTGCGCAATCTTCAGGAAAGGCGTGATGCCGCCGCAGTTCGTTACATCGGGTTCAGGGAACGTCACCCCGCCGATTTCAATCAGGTGCTTGAAATCCCACAGCGTCCGCAGGTTTTCACCCGCCGCAATTGGCAACGCACCTTCTCGAACCACGCGGCGGTACCCGGCAAAATCATCAGGAATCAGCGGCTCTTCCAGCCAGGCAAGGTCAAACGCAGCAAACACCCGGCTTGCACGGATTGCTTCATCGGCGGTCCACTTCATGTTCGCGTCAGCCATGAGGGGAAACTCTTCCCCGAGGTGCTGACGTAAAGCCCGGACGCGCTCCCGATCCTCAGCGAGGTTCGGACGACCTACCTTCATTTTGATGGCCCGGAAGCCGCGGGCGAGGTTACCGTCCGTTTGCTGAAGCAGTTGATCCAACGGGAGCTCCAGATCGATGCCGCCCGCATAACAGCGCACCTTGGGGTCATGACCGCCCAACAACCGCCAGAGCGGCTGGTTGAGCCGTTTGGCTTTCAAGTCCCACAATGCCATGTCCACCGCCGAGAGGGCCAGCACGGTGGGGCCGCCCCGGCCGCCATAGTGCGAAGCCCACCAAAGCTTCTTCCAGAGGTACTCGGTCCGGTCGGCTTCCTCGCCGGCCAACAACTCCTCAAAATCGTGTTTTATGACGGCGTGAATTGCCGCACCATTGCGGCCACAGGTGAAGGTGTAGCCCACCCCTTCCACCCCGTCGGTGTCCAGCACCCGCACGGTGTTAAGCTCAAAAACACGCATCGCACCGTGCATGCTGTCGGTGAGCACGGAAGGAAGCGGGATCCGGTAATGGCCCGGCACAACCCGGGCGACTTGAGGATGCATGGAAAAGGCGGGCAACCGGCTTGCCGGCGGCATCAGCCGAAATTGACGTACATCGTTTGCTTGCGGAAATACCCGTCCAAGCCGTATTTGCCATCTTCCCCACCAAGGCCCGAATGGCGCCAGCCGTTGTGGAAACCCTGGACCAACTCGCCGATAGGCCGGTTCACGTACACTTCCCCGAAACCGAGTTTGCGGGAAAGGCTCATGATGCGCCGGAGGTCGTTGGTGAAGACGTACGCAGAGAGCCCGAACTCCGTCGCGTTGGCGTAAGCCATGGCCTCGTCAAAAGTTCCGTACTCCACGACCGGAATCACCGGCCCAAAAATTTCCCGGTTCAGGACCTGCGAATCTGCCGGCAAATCGGTCAGAATGGTTGGCTCAAACCAGTGTCCCTTGGCAAAGGGACCGTCTTGCAACCGTTTGCCACCCAGCAGCACGGTAGCGCCACCCGCGACGGCTTCGTTGACCATGGACTCCACCTTTTCCAGTTCAGGCCGGTTCACCTTCGGTCCAAGGTCGACCTTTCCCATTGGATCACCAATCGTCAAGGCTTGCACCTTCTGTAAAAACCGCTCCAAAAACGGTCCGGCAATGTCGCGGTGAAGGTACATGCGCTCGTTGCAGGTGCAGACTTGACCGCAGTTTGTGAACCTGGAAACGACGGCGGCGTTCACCGCCGACTCAAGGTCGGCGTCTTCCATTACGATGAACGGGGCCTTGCCGCCCAGCTCTAAACGAAGCACCGCCAGGCGATCGGCACCCGCGCGGTAAATCTCGCGGCCCGCCCGGACGCTGCCGGTCATGGTGACCAGGTCCGCCAGGGGATTTTCCACCAGGGCTTGGCCGACGGTACGGCCGGCGCCGGTCACGACATTGACCACTCCCTCCGGAAATCCCGCCTCGTGGGCCAAGCGAACCAGTTCGATCCCCGAGACGGGGGTGCACTCATGACCCTTGACCACGACCGTGTTGCCGGCGATTAACGCAGGCCCGATTTTCCGTCCAACCAAGGCCGAAGGGTAATTCCAAGCCGTCAGCGCCACGACCACGCCGTGAGGAACCCGGCGAATCCAGACCTCTTCGTTTGGTGAGTCTGATGGGAGGAGGTCACCTTCGATGCGCCGTGCACTTTCGGCGGCGTACCGCAGGAAATTTTCCGTGCCGCCGATCTCGCCATAAGCTTCCTGGAGGGGCTTGCCTTGTTCAAGCGTCACTACCCGGGCAAGGTAGTCCCGGTTTTGGACCACGGCGTCGGCCAGCCGATGGATAAGCCTGCCCCGTTCAATGGGTGGCAGGGCCGCCCACGCCGGTTGGGCGGCCTTGGCCGTGCGCAGCGCCTTTTCGGCGTCTTCCGCCGTGCCGCCCGGCACGGTGGCAATGATCGCTTCGGTTGCAGGATTTTCAACCTCAATGGCCTGCGAAGCGGCCCCGTCGGTGCGCTTGCCGCCAATCAGCATCTGGAAGTGGCCCAGGTGAGTGGGATTCATGGGGAAAGGAAGACTGTTAACACACCGGCGGAAACATGGCTGGATTCCGCAAGGCACATTTTGAGCTTACCAAAAGGGGGGAAGACCCGCAGGTTCTTAACCCAGCCAGGTCTGACGTGTCAAACGGATTCAGGGAGATAAGCCGCTTTCCCACGCGAGTCTCGGCCTTTCGCTTTTAGGTGCCCTAGGAAGCAGTCAGGTTGAACCGCAGTCCGGTCGGACCAAAGTACCGCCGAAGACATGGGCATTGAATTTTCCTCCGAGCCGCCAGTTGCCTCCGGTCCGTTGAATCCGCCACCTGAATCCGGGCCCGGGCAACGGCCGGAAAGTCCCGTCGAGCGTGCCCGCGTTTCTGCCGCCCTGACCGAGCGGTTGGCGTCGATGATCCTGGCGGGACAATTCCGGGTGGGCGAACGCCTGCTCTCCGAACGTGAATTAATGCGGCGTTTCGACGCCAGCCGTCCGGCGGTGCGCGAAGCCATCATCAACCTGGCCAACCGGGGCTTATTAAAGACGCGAGTGGGTTTCCGGCCAATCATCTGCCGTCCGAGCTTTGATTTCGCGCTCAACTCCCTCAGCCAGACCGTCTCCCAACTGGTGTCGGAGGAGGCGGGCTTCAAGGAACTGTTTGAAAGCCGCGTGTTCCTTGAAAGCGCGTTTGCGCGTTGGGCCGCATTGCACGCGCGCCGGGAGGACATCCAGGAACTCGGCCGCAGGCTCGCCCATAACCAGAAAGCCATTGGCGTGAGGGAGCTTTTCGAAATCACCGATGCAGCTTTTCATGATGCGCTTTACCAGATGCCCCGCAACCCAATCTACCCCGCCCTCCACCGGGCCTACGTCGGGTGGTTGAAAGCCCATTGGAAACAGATTGAAACCAGCCCGGAGGTAGATGGCATGATGTACGCCGGCCACGAATCCATGTTCCGAGCCATTGTGGACCGGGACCCCGATTTAGCGGAAGCCGCCACCTGCCGTCACTTGCAAACGGCCTGGGAGTACCTCCGCTCAACCCTCCCGGCAACGGCGGCCCCTGGCGGGTCACTCTTTCCAGAGGCGGCAGGCTGAGCGTTCGCGATTCTGCCCGTTTCGGCTTGCATGCTACCGAACGTCAGTGGTTATCGGAATTGGCCGCATCCTTCGGCTTGGTCCCGATGGTCTCCTCGATTGTCTGCAAGACCTCCGGCGTGAGCTTGAGGGCGGCTTCGGACGCTTTCAGGTTTTCCTCGAGCTGGTGCTCCTTCGAGGCACCCAGAATGACGGTGCTGACGTGCGGGTTCTTGAGGCACCAGGCGACGGCGAGAACGGACGGCGACAGGCCCAACTTGCCGGCCAACCGACCGAGCGCGCGAACCTTCTCAAGGCGCTCCGGTTTGAGGACCCAATCGCGTAACCAACCGTAATCCCCGAGGCCAAGCCGCGCGTTGGGGGGGACGCCGTCATTGTACTTGCCGGTAAGCAGGCCACTGGCCAGCGGTGACCAAACCGTGGTGCCCATTCCAACGCGGTCGTACAAAGGCGCGTATTCGACCTCCACTTTGCTGCGCTGCAACAGGTTATAATAAGGTTGTTCCATGGTCGGGGGGACCAGGTTGTACTGACGTGCGACCTGGTGTGCTTCCATGATTTCCTGCGCGCTCCATACACTGGTTCCCCAGTACAACACTTTGCCCTGGGCAATCAGATCGGACATCACCCGCACCGTCTCCTCCATGGGCGTCTCCGGATCAGGACGATGGCAGAAAAACAGGTCCAGGTACTCCACCTGCAGGCGCTTGAGCGCGGCGTGGCAAGCCTCAAAAACGTGTTTGCGGCTCAAACCGTACTGGTTCGGCTTTTGGGGGTGCGGCGCCGCCCCGAAAAACACCTTGCTCGAGACCAGCCAGGTGTCGCGGGGCCACCCTGCCTTCTTAAGGATTTTGCCCATGACCAGTTCGGAACGTCCAGAGGCGTATCCTTCGGCATTGTCAAAAAAGTTAACTCCAGCCTCGTAGGCCTTGACCATTAAAGCCTCAGCCACATCGTCCGAGATCTGGTCACCGAACGTGACCCATGACCCAAGCGAGAGTTCACTCACTTTCACCCCAGCTTTTCCAAGTCGGCGGTAATTCATATGTGGGTGGACCCTTGCACGGATCGTCCCTCGCCCACAATGGGCAGTTTGCCCCGCCAAAGGCTCGGGGAAGGTCAGGGTTCCGCACGAAAACGTTTGCGACGAATCACCCACCGAGACCTGGTAAGTGCCGGGCAAGCCGTCCCATTGTTGCGTCCGCGTGTTGAAAAAGGCAATGGACCGTTGGTCGAGCGACAGCGTGATTTGCGTGGACTGGCCAGGCACGAGAAACACCTTTTCAAACCCTTTCAGTTCCTTGATCGGCCGGTCCATCGAAGGGTGTAGCTGGCCCACGTACACCTGGGCGACTTCTTGGCCCGGACGCGGGCCGGTGTTCTTCACCTTGAACGTCACCTATTCCGGCGTGCGGCCGTCGTACACCGCAGGTTCGACTTTCAGGTCGGAAAAAGCGTACGTTGTGTAGGAGAGCCCAAAGCCTAAGAGATAGAGCGGGACCGTGCCGTTCTTTTCGTAACCGCGGTAGCCGACGTACAAACCTTCCTGGTAAGCAATCGAGGCAGGATGCTGGTTGACGGGATTCGGGAAGGTGGTGTAACACCACTGCGCTGTAACCGGCGAGGGTGGCGGGAGCCTGCAGGGAAGCCCAGCCGGCCTGCACCCCGGTCAAGCCGCCTTGTTCGAAGTAGCTAAAGCATCCTCCCATCCGTCGGTACTCAATCACCACCGGGTAAACCTGGCCCGTTTCCAAGCTGATCGTCGCGAAGAGCGGGACGGTAGGACCGTACCCGACCGGCGGTCTCATCGGGGCTGCAAAGTTATCAATTAACTTCTGCCCGTTCACGTACAGGCGGAACCCGCCGTCGCCGCGCACCTTGAAAACGTGATCGCCCGAAACCTGTGGCCGAACCTGACCCGTCCAGCGTGCCGAAAACGACGACCGGTTGCTGAGGCCTGCCGGAATGGACCCGCCGTCCCATTGAAAATCGACGTGGGCGCCGGTCCGGGACACCGGCGAACCGGAAAGGTTGTTGCTCGAAAAGTACTGTGCCTGCAAGCCCGGCAGCGGCCTGCCCTGCGCACCGGCGTGTTCCCAAGCCGATTGCGCCGGGTCCAACGTGTTCACGTAGATCAAGTCCACCGGGACCTGGGGGGGGAGCTTCTGCCCGAATGCCGTCCAGTTCGCTCAGGTAGCTGATCGGCATGACGTATGAGCTGCCGAACCCGGTCGGCGGCGGTCCCTGCGCTTCCGGGCCGAGCACCGCGATCGAGTGTACCCTTGCTTTGTTTAACGGCAGGAGCGCACCCCAAGGGGACCGTCGGTCTGATAAATCTGGGGATTGAGCAGTGTGCTCAGGTTGGACAAAGGAATTGCTTTGACGTCGAAGAAGCCTGTGCCGCCGATGTAGCTCAGCTTTTCCAGAAGTGTCATGCGGGAAAGAATGCTCTCTACCCGGGCCTCCACGTTTGGAGGGCCCTGCTGACCCTGGCCCGTGAGCGCGCCAACGATTAAACCGGTGATCGCAACGGCAGTCGGATTAAGTAGCCGCATAACCGGAGCGGCAAAGATAGTACCAGAGTTTACGGTTTTTCCCTTAAAACCCTAATTTTTACAATAGAAACCTCTTTTCTTTAGAAGCTCGCCGCGCCGGTGCTCGGCTTGGCCTAGCCATGACGGCACCCCCGCTTTAGACGGATGCCACCGGAGCAGGCTGTCCGACTCCGCCCTGGACGCTGCGGGGACAACCGGCTTAGGGTGGACGATGGCCCTTGATTACCGGTCCCTCATTCTGGAGGCCGGCACGCATTTCCGCCTGGTGCCCCTCGACTTGAGCTTTGACGATACCCTGTTTGAACTCATCGACCTTTCCCGGAACGAGCTCGCCCTCTGGTTTCCCTGGTGCACCACCGATTACGGCCTCGCCGAGACACGCCGCTGGCTGCAATCGCGGGAACGGGCCCGTTCGGAGGGGCGCTGCTTTGATTTTGCCGTGACCCGGACCACCGACGGCGAGTTGGTGGGAGCCGGCGGCATCGACCGCATTCAGGCGCCGCACCGGGTAGGGAACCTCTACTTTTGGACCGGCACGCCGTACAGTGGGCAGGGTGCCGCCACGGTCGCGGTAACCAGCCTGGTCGAGTTTTCGATGCACCGGCTCGGCTTGGTGCGTCTGGAGATCCTGGTACCGGAGCGGCACAGGGCCGCTGAACGCGTGGTGGAAAAGGTTGGGGCAAGCCGGGAGGTACTATTGCGCAATCGATTTATCCTGCAGGGTGAACTCCAGCACGCTTACCTTTTCTCCGTGCTGGGGTCATTGCAAGATCGCCTGCCCACCCAGAATCCACGTTGGGAAAAAGTCGCCTAGGTCACGAGATCCGGGAGAAAGGACGGGTTCATTTACCCCTCGGAGCCTGAGCATGCTCCCGTCAGGTAGAACCTGCGCGGCCCGGGTCTCCAGATTGCGGCCTGGTTAGGATTGCCTCAGTGGCTGGCCAGTACCGCCAGTACATCCTGCGCCTGCTTATCGGTGGAAGCTTTCGTATCAAACCAAATCAGCTTCCCTTCCTTGAAGAGGTAAGCCTGGCGCGTGGCCAGGGCGTTCATGATCAACGGGACGCCAAAAGCTGAGGTTACCTGACGGTCGGTGTCTGACAACAGCTCGAAAGGGAGGTGTTCCTTTTGCGCGAACACCTTCTGGGTTTCCACCGGATCAAGGCTGACGCCGAAAACCTTGACCCCTTTTTCCTGAAGCTGCACGTACGCATCCCGTAAACTGCAAGCCTGGGCGGTACACCCGGGCGTCATTGCCTTCGGATAAAAGTACACCACGGCATAGCCGGTATCGGCGGCGTGGGCAAGGTTGACGCGTTTACCGTTTTGATCCGTGGAAGTAACCGCGGGCACAGGATCGCCGAGTCTAAGTTTTCCATTGGTCTGTTGGTTTGAAGCCGCAGGCAGAATGGCCACCAAGCCGTTCACAAGGAAAAAAATCGTCAGTAGGACTTTCACGATCTACGTATCGTCTATTTCTGCCCTTTGGGTGCACTTATGCGTTCAACCAAGCCCAGAAAACGTCCATTGCGTCAACCTCGGATCGACGTGGAGCAGGGAACAGGTGAATCGAAGTCCCGCATCCGGATGTAGGCTTTTGGTCAGACCGAAAGTTTAACTGCATGGAGGCGGTTGTTTCTGTCCAGAATTTCAGCTTCGCTAACCCCTGACCTTCTCTTATACGCGCATAGCCGCCTGGTTGAACCAGTTGGCACAACGCATGCTCTCGGCCGTGGAACCCGGTTTCTGTTCCGGCCGTGCCTAATCAGCAAGGAGCTTATGCGATCTCGCAAACGTGTGGCCGTGGCCGTTGACCAGGGGGTTTGCCCCTTTTTGCGCCTGCCTTTGGAACTGCCGGTGAGCACTCCGAAACTCGGCCAGTTTTTTACGTCCCTGGAGCAAAAAACACCATGAACCCAGATCTTCCTCTCAGCATCGAGGCGGAGCCCTACGCCTACGAATTCGTGCCGGCCAGAAGCGCCCTTTTGATCATCGACATGCAGCGCGATTTCCTCGAAGCCGGGGGATTTGGGGAGATGCTGGGCAACGATGTTTCCCAACTGCGCCGCACCATTGCACCCAACCGCAAACTGCTGGCAGCATGGCGTGAGGCCGGCCTGCCGGTAATCCACACGCGCGAAGGCCACCGGCCTGATCTAAGTGACCTTCCGCCAGCGAAAAAAGCGCGGGGCCGGAGCAAAACGTGCATTGGCGATCCCGGGCCGATGGGACGCATCCTGATCCGCGGTGAATCCGGACACGACATCATCCCGGAATTGTACCCCCTCGCCCATGAGCCGGTGATCGACAAGCCGGGAAAGGGCGCATTTTTTGCCACCGATCTGCATGCGATCCTGCAGAACCGCGGCATCCAGTACCTGATCGTTACCGGAGTCACCACGGAGGTTTGTGTGAACACCACGGTGCGTGAGGCGAACGACCGCGGGTACGACTGCCTCGTCCCGGCCGACTGCGTGGGGTCTTACTTTCCTGCTTTTCAGGAAGCAGGCCTGGAGATGATCAAAGA
>DASWVC010000439.1:0-19298 GCA_036401335.1 Chthoniobacterales bacterium | reverse complement strand
GGCGGCCGCTTCCGGCTTCGGCATCATGCACAGCCACCCCGACCGGCGCATCTTCCGCTTTGAGGAAAAGCCGAAGGACCCGGCCCTGCTCGATGAGCTGACGATCCCGCCCGAACTGCTGGAGGAACTCGGGTTGCCGCGCAAAGCCGAGCGCTACCAGGCCTCAATGGGCATTTACGTGTTCAACCGCCAGGTGCTGATCGACTCGCTCAACAACAACCACGACGATTTCGGCAAGCACATCCTGCCGTCGGCGCTCAAGAGCCACAAGGTGTTTGCCTACATCTTCCAGGGGTACTGGGAGGACATCGGCACCGTGCGCGCCTTCTTCGAAGCCAACCTCGCGCTCACTGACCTCGTGCCTTCTTATAATTTTTTTGACCGCGCAAACCCGATTTACACGTACCCGCGCTTTCTTCCCGCCAGCAAGGTGAACGGGGCAACGGTATCCCGGGCCATCGTGGCGGATGGGTGCATCATTTCCGATGCTCACCTCGAGCGTGCCGTCATCGGCATCCGCAGCGTGATCGAGAGCGGCGCCCGGATTCGGAATTCGGTGTTGATGGGAGCTGATTTTTACGAGGACGAGGATCCCCAGCCAAAGCCGGGCAGCCCACCGCTCGGCATCGGGCGTCACACGTTCATCAACGGCGCGATCATCGACAAGAACGCACGCATCGGGCAGGGCGTGGTGATTTCACCCGAAGGCAAACCGGCCGATGTGGACGGTGATAATTACTACATCCGCGATGGAGTGGTAGTTGTGCCGAAAGGCGCCGTGATTCCGGACGGAACGCACATTTGACGAAAGGGCGACCGGATCGAGCGGCGGGTCCCTTCGCCGCCGGCGTGGCGTGACGGGGGTTCGGTAGGGCGGCGGGTCCCTTCGCCGCCGGGGTATTGGGGTGGCCTCCCCGGTCGGGTCGCGTGTCCCCTGCGCGACCGCCTCAAGCGCCCGCCCGGTCGGCTCACAGGGCGTTTCCGGGCGGGGCGGTGTCCGGCCAGCCAGGTGACAACGCCACTCTCGCCTGTTGCAAGAAAGCGTTACCTGGATGTGTGTGACTGCCTCGGCCCGACCGGCGCGAACCTCCTCCCGTCACCAGCGTGGGGGGCCCCGAGGAGAGAAGCTGCGGCTGCCAACCGTGCGCCGAAACCCAACGCTCTCAAGGCAGCGGCCAACCCCTTACAGGGTAGGGGCACCCCGGCATAGGCGTTAACATACGCCGGACCGGGATCTCCAAGCTCCTCAAAAGCCCCGTGCCGGCCGTGCCAAAACGCTCCTCTCCCCGGAAAGTCGCAGGCCACTACCCCCCAGGTATCCGTGTTGTGCTTCGCCATGCCCATCAAGGCAAGAGCTCACCCCGTTCAGGCGCTTGGGGATTTAGCACAAACCCCCGTTGCCGGCTATTGCCGTGAAAGCCGTAGCCGACGATTTGACCAGCGTCGTTGATCCCATCCGCCTCGACCAACAGCCAGTCCGACCCGGCGGGCAGCAGGGAATTGAGGTCAAGCATGTGGCCATGCTGCCAGAGGAAAGCATGGTTGTAAGGACCCAGCGCGGCGGGAACAGAGGCAGAACCAACCACCTGCCCATGGGCATTGAGGGCAGTGGCGTTGCTGATGGTTCCACCCGGCAGCACACCGAGGTCATGCATGCGTCCCGCCTGGTAAAGGAACGCGTGAAGGTTTCCTCCGGAAGTCAAAGCGGAACCAACAATGTCGCCCCAGAAATCAATCGCTGAGGCGGAGCTCCACGAACCTCCGGGGAGCGTGCCAAGGTCGTTCATGCGCCCATTCCGGTAGGCAAACGCGTGGTTCACCGAGTCGTCACCCGAGATGGACGACTCGCCCACAATCTCTCCGCGTACGTTAATCCCGTTCGCAGCACTGTAAGAGCCACCCAGGGTGCCGAGGTCTCGGATATGGCCGCCCTGGTAGAGAAAGGCATGCTCCGAGTTCCCGGGGACCGAACAATAGCCGACCACCTGGCCCCAGTCGTTGATCGCGCTGGCTGAGCTCCAGGCTCCTCCGGGTAGAAGGGGCAGTGCCTGCATGCGGCCGTTTTGGTAAAGAAAGGCGTTCTGCTTCGGTGGATACGGCGGCAGGGGAGTATCGCAAGCACCAACCACGGCGCCCCAGCGGTTGAGGCTATTGGCGTAGCCGTAAGGCTCGCTGTCGAGGGTGCCGAGGTCAAACAACGCGCTGCCTTCGCGAAGGAATGGGTGTGAGTCTTCGCCCCCGGGGGATGTGGCAGAGTCGCCGGCCACTTGACCCTTGGCATTGATGGCATTGGCGAAGCTCCAGGGGCTGTCGGGAAACGTCCCGATGTCAACGACCCGGTAAGGGCTCGCGGCCGAAGCCGCCGGAAGACCGGCGCAGAACCACAACCAGGCAAGGGCCAGGATGATGCGGGTCCGTTTCTCGTGCGTTTTTTTCGAGGCGCAACCGGCCGGGGAATCCGGTCGGTTGGCAAGCGGAGGGAGGGGAGAGAAGACGTTCATGATTCCTTTCAGCGAACAACTCCGGGCTGCGACGTGCAATCCGTTGAACTCTCATTGTAGCGACGGAAGCCGCCGGGCAGCCATGACCCGAACGGAGTAGGGCATCCCGCGAAGCGAGGCTTTTATGGGTGGTGTACCGATGCCGGCCCGTCAATTCTGCCGCATGCTCGCGGCGGCCTCTTTGAGAGCCGCTTCCGGAGTGCTGCGACCTTCTGTCGCGACTTCCAGGGCGCCGCTTACCGCCGAGAAAAATCGGCCCATCTGAGGGATGTTAGGCGTTACTTCGCCGGCTTCCACGCAGGTCCTCAGGTCACGCAGCCGCTCGTCGTTCTTGGAGAGTTGGTCACACAGCTCGATGAGCGCAGGTACTCCCAGGGGCTTGGCCGAATTCATCGCCGTAAGCCCGTTCAAGGTCAGTACCGAGTGCTCGAGAAACGTACGGGCAATGTCATCGTTCGGGCTTGAGGCGTTCAAGTAAGCCGTCATTATACCCACGAACGGACGTGCCGGCTCCCCCTTCAACCCAGGCAGGGGAGCCACGCCGAAATCAATGCCCTTCTGCGTCAGGTTCGACCACGCCCAAGGGCCTGAAACAGTCATCGCAAGCCTGCCCAATCCCATTAATTCCTCCGTCTGGCTGTAACTGATTGCCCTCGGCAGCACTCCTGCGTTCACCAGACCGGCGATGTCGGACAGCACCGCCACCGCACCGGGCACATCCACCCCGGTGTCCTTCGCATCGTAGTCGGTGCCTTGTTTCTTGAAAGGATACCCTCCGCCGCTGGCGAGAAATCCCCATGAGTAGTACGCACTCTTGTAATCCCACATGACCGCAAAAACACCGGGGTGCTCCATCTTGATCCGCCGTGCAAGGGGCTCAAGCTCCGACAGTCGTTTAGGCGGCGGCCCGCTGACCAGTTTGCGGTTGTACAGAAGTGTGACGGTTTCGAGCGCGATCGGGTACCCCCAGATCTGGCCTTCGTGCGCCAGACCGTCCCATGCCTTGGGCAAAAACCTCTTCTTGAAGTCGCCCGATGGGTTGACGGATCGAATCAGCCCCGAGTCCGCCCACTCCGATATTTTGTCGTGCGCCCAAACGACGATGTCCGGACCTTTACCAGCCTGGGCCGCAATCGGGTAAAGGTCGGTAAGTTTGTCCGGCGTTTCAATGGTGATCTTCACGCCCATGTCCCCCTGAAATTTTTGCGCGATCGGTTTCAGGGCGTTTCCCCGGTCGCCGTCCATCCAGATGAGCAATTCCCCATTTTTCCAGGCGTAAACGGGATGAACCGATAGAAAACTGGCGAGACCGGCCAGCAAAACGACTGCACGGGTGAGGGAGGAAGGGCGCACAACGCTACTTTTCAGTCGGGTTCGAAAAACATAAAGGTTCTATTTTCCAGGCTGGAAATGAACCTGCTCGCGGTCCGGCGTTGACAACGCAGCAGGCTCTGCCCACGATCGGGGGGTTCCCTAACCCTCCCCAGTCATGCGAAACCTACGTTCCTTCCGGTGGTTCCTGCCCTTGTTGGCGGGAATGATTGCTGCCAGCCTTGTGCTTCAACCTGCCGCGACCCGCGCGGCCGATAAGAAATACACGGTCGCCTTGATTCCTGGGCTCACCACCGATCCGTTTTACATCACCATGCGCAGGGGTGCCCAGGCGGCTGCCGACGCGCTCGGGGTAGAGTTGGTGTTCCAAGGTGCGCCTGACTTCAACCCGGTCACCCAAGTGCCCGTCCTTAACGCCGTCATCGGACGCAAGCCGAACGCGATCCTTATCGCGCCGACGGACAAGAACCAGTTGGTGCAACCGCTGAAAAAGGCGGCTGATGCCGGGATTCCGGTCATCACGGTCGACACCTTCATCGGTGATGGCAAGTACCAGACCGGTGCAGGCGAGGCCGACTTTCCCTTTTCCTACATCGCATCCGATAACGTGCTGGGTGGGCAGATTGCTGCGCGGGCCCTTGCCAAAGCCATTGGCGATAAAGGCAAAGTTTACGTCTCAAACGTTAAGCCCGGGATCTCAACCACCGATCAGCGCGAGCAAGGGTTCCGTGAAGAAATGAAAAAGCATCCTAACATTACCGTGCTCGACACCCAGTTCAACGACGACGATGCCAACAAGGCCGCTTCGCAAGTTCAATCGGTGTTCGCCCGGAATGCCGACCTCGCCGGGGTCTTTGGCGCGAACCTCTTCTCGGCGACCGGCTCCTCCAATGGAATCAAACAGGCCAATGCCACCGGCAAGGTGCGGGTCGTCGCCTTCGACGCGCCCACGGCCATTGTTAACGAAATCAAGTCGGGCAACGTCGACATCGCCATCGCCCAGCATCCTGCGGAAATCGGCTATTTCGGCGTGGTCTCCGCGGTTGCTCACCTGAGCGGCCAGTCCATCCCGCCGCTCATTGGCACCGGGTTCACGGTAATCGACAAGACCAACGTCGACGACCCGAACGTCAAAAAATTCGTGTACTCGGACTAGACGGCTGGCCTCCTGGCGAATGCCGATCGATGACGGCCCGGTGTGGTTTATCCGGAGTTGCGCTTACCCGCGCTGGCTCCGGTTACGCCCCTGGTCAGGTCAACCGCGCAGTTCCTTATGAGTGAGAGTGCCGCGACCGAAGTCTCCCTCGAACCGCATCGCGGCTTCGCCCTGCTGGCCGCGTTGCGTGCCTGGATTTTCCTTGCGGTCCTCTGCGTCGGTTTCGAGGCCTGGTCCCATGCCTCCTACCATGCTTCCTTTTTGCTGAACCCGTTCAACCTGCAATCCATCGCCGTCTTTACCGTCGCGCCTTTGCTGCTGGCCTTGGGACAGACGTTCGTCGTTATCTCCGGCGGGATCGACCTGTCCGTCGGTTTTACGATGGGGTTCGTGGCGGTGGTCTTCTCGCAGTGCTTGAACCAGTTCGGACCGGGGATGGGGCCGCTTGCCAGTCTCGGATTGGCCCTGCTGATCGCCTTGGCGGCAGGGGTCGTGCCTGGGTTCATCAATGGCTGGCTGGTGGCACGGCTGCGCGTTCCTCCGTTCATCGGAACCCTGGGGATGTACGGCGTTGCCCGCGGCGTTGCCTACCTGCTGGCCCGTGGAACCACGGTCCCGATCTCGAACCCCATCGTGAACGTGATTGGGAATGGCACCCTTTTCGGGTTTCCGGTGGTGGTCCTGATCACCGTGGTGCTGGTGCTTCTGATGCAGTTTGTGCTCACCCAGAGCCGGTTCGGCCAGCACGTGTACGCCATCGGCGGCAACCGCCAGGCCTCCCTGCGGGCTGGGATCAGCGTTGATCGCAACACCGCGGCCCTTTACGTCCTTTCTGCCCTCTGCGCCGCCGTTGGCGGCATTTTGTACACGGCACGCTTTTCTGCCGGTGCCGCCCAGGCGGGTGAACCTTTGCTGCTCGACAGCATCGCGGCGGTGGTAATCGGCGGCGCCAGTTTGTTCGGAGGCTCGGGCACCATCGTGGGCACGGTGATCGGTGCGTTGATCATCGCTATTATTCAATATGGGCTGGTGTTTGTGAACGTTGAGCCTTTCTGGCAGTTCGTGGCGGTGGGTGTGGTCATCATCATCTCGGTGCTGGTCGATCAAAGCCAACGCCGGCTCAGCGGCGGGAGGACCGATGAAGGCTGACCCTGTCCTGGAAGTCAAAGCCGTTTCCAAACGGTTCGGGGGTGTGCACGCCTTGGAAAATGTGTCGCTTGCCTTAAGCACCGGTGAGGTGCTGGCCCTGGCCGGCGACAACGGCGCCGGCAAATCGACGTTGATCAAAATCATTTCCGGAGTCTATCGCCCCGACGACGGCTCAATCTGGTACGACGGCAAGGACGTGTCCTTTGAAAACCCGCAGCAGGCGCGCGCGCTCGGGATCGAAACCATCTACCAGGATCTGGCGCTGGCCGATAACCTCGACGTCGGCGCCAACGTCTTCCTTGGGCGCGAACCGGTTCGGCGGATCCTTGGGGTTCCGGTGCTGGACCGGCGCAGGATGCGGGCCGAAGCCGCCAAAGCCTTGCAGGTGCTGGACATTCACATCCGGCGCTTTGACCTTCCGTTAAGGTCGTTTTCCGGAGGTCAACGGCAGGCGGTGGCGATCGGCCGCGCCATTTATTGGAACGCCAAGGTTCTCATCATGGATGAGCCGACCGCCGCGCTGGGCGTGCCCGAGCAGCGCAAGGTTGTTGCCCTGATCCGAAGCCTCAAGCAAAGCGGGGTAGGGGTCATCTTTATTTCCCACAACCTGCAGGACATCTTCTCGGTGAGTGATCGCATCCTGGTGCTGCGCCGCGGCCTGAAAGCGGGCGAACGCTTGACGGCCGACACGAACCCGGATGAAGTGGTCCGCCTCATGGTCGGGGGATGACCACGGGTCCGGTGACAAAGCAGAAATCAAAGAATGCCACGAATCAAAGGATAGGAAGCCGCGAGCCATCGTGCTGCCTTCATTTGTGGCAATCTTCGGCCCTTCCATTCGTGGCCTTTGCGCCGCGCCGACACGTCGTCGTCCCCACCCCGATACTCCGACACCCCCATGCATTCTTCCCCTTACCGACCCAGAACGTACGCGAAAATGAGTGGTGCCACAATGGTCGCATCCGATTCGATCATGAACTTTGGCGTGTCCATGGACAGCTTGCCCCACGTGATCTTCTCGTTCGGCACCGCCCCGGAGTAGGAGCCGTAACTGGTGGTGGACTCGCTGATCTGACAGAAATAGCCCCAGCGTGGCACGTTGTCCCGTTGGAGGTCCTGGTGCAGCATCGGCACCACGCAAATCGGGAAATCTCCTGCAATGCCGCCGCCGATTTGGAAAAACCCGATCGGGCTCTCGCGCGAGGTGTTGGTGTACCACTCGGCGAGTTCCATCATGTACTCGATCCCGGTCCTGACCGTGTGAACGTTTTTTACATCCGCAGCGATGCAGTGCCCGGTGTACATGTTGCCCAGCGTCGAATCCTCCCAGCCGGGAACAAACATCGGCAGGTTTTTCTCCATGGCTGCGTGCAGCCAACTGTCCTTAACGTCAATCTGGTAGTTCTTTTCCAAACGATGGTCGCGCAGAATAGAATAGAAAAACTCGTGCGGAAACAGCCGGCGACCTTCGCGATCCGCCCTCACCCATTCCTCCAGGACCGCCGATTCGATGCGGCGCATGGCTTCGCCTTCCGGGATGCAGGTGTCGGTTACACGGTTAAGGTGCGCATCTAAAAGCGCCTGCTCGTCTCCCGGCGTCAACTCCCGCCAGTTCGGAATCCGGCGGTAATGGTCATGCGCAACCAGGTTGAACACGTCTTCTTCCAGGTTCGCGCCGGTGCAGCAGATGCCGTGCACCTTGTCTGCCCGGATCATTTCGGCCAGGATCAAGCCGAGCTCGGCGGTGCTCATGGCTCCGGCAAGTGTCAGCAGCATCTTGCCTCCCGCCTCCAGGTGCCGGGAGTAGGCCTGTGCCGCCTCCCTTAGAGTGGCGGCATTGAAATGGCGGTAATGATGGTCGATAAAATCAGAGATGGGTTTCATGTCGCAGGAAAGGGGATGGCGCCGGGAACCTGCCGAATGTAGCAGGGGTGTCGGATTGTCAAATGGTTTAGCCTGCCCGGACGGTGCACCGCGCCACCCTCATGGTCTTGAGCTTTTCCGAACGATTGAAGCGGTCGCGAAACGGCGTTGAATCTCAGCGTTATGGACTGGTTTCGGCGGATCTCCCTCTGTTTGTTGGCTGTTGGGGTGGGTTGTTCGAAGGTCTCCCCGGGTCGGGGTGAGGCCGGGCCAGAAAACCCCGGCCCGGGCGCAGCGCTGGGCCAGAAAATCTTTTTGTCCCGGTGCTTTGTTTGCCACGGAACCAACGGCAACGGGCAAGGTCCTGCCGCCACCGGTTTGGGTGCCAACCCCCGCGATTTTACCGATCCCGCCTGGCAGCGGTCCGCCACCGATGACCGCATCCGCAAAGTGATCCGCAAAGGGGGGGAGGCGGTCGGTGAAAATGCCGCCATGCCGCCCAACCCGGACCTGCAGAATGACCAGGTGGAAGGTTTGCTGGCGTTTATTCGCAGCCTGGCCCGGTCTTGAGGGGCGCCCGCCTTACCGGTTTCCCGGAGCGCAAACACCATTCGGTTCTGTCGCGGCCAGGGGACGCGCCTTGCAGCCGCACGGCAATCACCCGATGGTAATGGATCAGCCGCGGCTGAGAACATGCCCGACCGATCCAGCCATGACTTGTCTTCCGATCGTTGAGACGCACCATTCACCCTCGCCGTTGCTGTTTCGGTCGCCCCGGCGAGGCAGCACGATCTCATGAACACCACGCCCAACGTTCCGCAAAAACCGGATTTGCCCCACTTTCGGGAAGGCCCGGACCCGCCGGTCCCTCGCGCGAGAAACTGGCGTCGTTGGACAGCGGCGTTGATCCTGCTCGCGGCAGTGGCGGCCTCCCTCTTCTGGGGTGCCAGACACCGGGCTCAGGAGGGTTATTTCGGTATGCGTGTTTTTCCCGCGAAAGCGGCTTACGATTTCCAGCTGACGGACCAGAATGGCCAGCCGTTTCAGCTTGTGACGCTGCGCGGAAAATTGGTGCTTTTTACGTTTGGGTTTACCCACTGCCCCAATTTTTGTCCGACCAGCCTCACCGAGCTGGCGGCCGTGAGCCGCCGCCTCTTGCCGGCGCAACGCAGTCGGGTACAAATCCTCTTTGTCACCGTTGACCCCCGGCGAGACACGCCTGAAGCCTTGCGTCAATACGTCCCTTATTTTGACCCGGGCATTGTCGGGTTGACGGGGTCGAAGGCGGAAATCGACCGCACCGTCCAGGCCTATGGGGCAGACTACGCGATCGATCATCACCCGGGGAACGATCCGGACGTGTATTCGGTAAACCACACGACCTACACCTACGTCGTGAACCCGCAAGGTAAGGTCGAGCTTATCTACGACTACGATCAACTTAAGCAGACCGACAAGATTGCCGCGGACGTCGGCCGCGTTCTCGACGCCCCGGGAAACTAAAACGTGTCGGCGTAACGGAGCTTGGCAGGGCGGCGAGTCCCTTCGCCGCCGAGGCCTCCGGCAAGCTCGCGTCTCCCTACGCGACCTCCGGTAGGGGAGCTTGTCCCCAAGCGCCCGTCCGGTCGGTCGTGTCACGCGCCGTTTGCGGGCGGGGTCGGCGGAGAAGGGACTCGCCGCCCTGCCGGACCCCTGCTCGCCTGCCGGCCAAAACGGGAAACGGCTTAAGTTAACGCCGATGGGACCGCCAACCCTGCCGGCCCGGGTGACGGCTCGCGTCACCCCGATTTCTGCTTCCACCGCCATACCCCGTTACTCCGATACGCTCTGCCGTTCCCGTCAGGAAAGCAGTCCGGCGCGGCGCTGGACCAGAGCGACCGACGTGAGCGCCACAAGCGCGAACCCGAGCAGCACCAGCGCGAAGCGGTGTGCCGTTTCGTAGTCCATACTTTGCACAGCGTCGTAGAGGGCCACGGATGCCACGCGCGTTTGCCCGGGGATGTTTCCACCGAGCATCAGCACCACCCCAAACTCGCCGACGGTGTGAGCGAAGGAAAGGGCTGCTCCCGTGAGGATGCCGCGCGCGGCCACCGGCAGACGCACGTGCCAGAAAACCTGCAGCGGGTGAGCGTCAAGGGCGGCCGCATCCAGGACCTCCCCGGGCACACCGCGGAGCCCCGCCTGAAACGGTTGGACGGCGAACGGCAGGCTGTAAAGCACAGACCCCGCCACCAAGCCCTCAAATGAAAAAGGAAGGCTGCGGCCGAAACATCCCTCCCAGAGTGACCCGAGCCAGTGGTTCGGCGAAAACAGGATCAAAAGGTAAAACCCCAGGACGGTAGGCGGAAGGACCAGAGGTAAGCCCACCAGCGCCTCCAGGGCCGCCGCCCAGGGTCCGCGCCGCTGGTTGAGCCAGTGCGCCATCGGCAGGCCAATCGCCAACAGCAGCAGGGTCGTCGTGCTTGCCAGGCGCACCGTTAGAAACAACTCTTGCCAAAAAGGATCTTGCATGGGCGCGGCGGTTAAGGGTTGCTTTGGGCGGGCGCCGGCAGGCGAAAGCCAAATCTGTCGAGCACCCGGCGGGCGTCGGCGGATTTTAGAAAATCCAGGTAGGTCTTTGCCGCCGGATTCACGGCCCCTTTCCTGGTCAGGATGACCGCTTGATTTAGGCGAGGGTAAAGCGCCGGATCTACTTCAACGTATTTCCCGACGTTCTGCAGCCGCGGTGACATCACCAGCGCAAGGGCGATCAATCCGGCTTCGGCGTTGCGCGTTTCCACGAATTGAGCGGCTTGCGCGATGTTTTCGCCTATGACCAGCCGGTCCTGCACTTGCGACCAAAGCTGGGCTGCCTCCAACACTGCCTGGGCGGCACGGCCGTAGGGAGCATGCTGCGGATTTGCAATCGCGAGCTTATGGACCGGGTCCGGGCTGCGTAATACCTCAAGGCCGCGGCTCACATCCACGCGTTCCGGCTCTGCCGTCCAAAGCACCAGCCGTCCCGCCGCATAAATAAAAAGGCTTTCGCCCACGGCCTTTCCCGTTTTGATCAGTTCTTGCGGGTACCTGACGTCGGCCGAAAGGAACAGGTCATAGGGTGCGCCGTTCTGGATCTGAGCACTGAAATTGCCGCTCGATCCCGTAGACACTTTCACCTCGATGCCCGGATTTTCGGCTTCAAAAGCTTGGTTAAGCTCATTAAGGCAATAGGTAAGGTCAGCCGCCGCGGCGAGGGCAACGGATTCGCCGGCCCGCAACCCCGTCGCGAAAAGCATAAACAGAACGGTAATTGCCGGCCCTGCGAATCGCCTGGAGGTGCTAGTGAATCGTCTCTGTTTGTGCTGGCTCATGCGTACATCGGTAACGGGTGTGCAAACCGTTGCAAGCAGTGTTCCGGACCACGACGTTCCGCGGTCAGTGTCCTCTGGCGTCCGACCTCCGCAACCGTCCGGTGCAGGCAACCCTTTAGCGGTTGCGCACCTAACCCCAGCGCTGTAGAGAGGCTCCATGGTCGCCAGAATGGTTTTTTGTTGGGTGTTCCTGACGCTGAGCGGTGCGAGCGCATTGTTTGCCCAGGATAAAGGATCCGCCGCCTCCAAGGATTTGGAAGCCGTCAAAGCACAGCTGAAAACTCAGGAAGACCGGATCGACAAGCTCTCGCAGGAAGTGATGAAGCTTGCCGAAGCCCTGAAACAAAAGGGAATCGCCGTCCCGGCAGCCGCAGGTTCTGCACCTACGCCTCTGCCCCTCGCTTCAGGTACCGCCGCTGTCCCCGCCACCGCGGGCGTCGACAGCCCGACGGCTGCAGATCCCGCTAACACCCGCACCCACACCGTGGCAAAAGGCGAAACGTTGAGCCAGATCGCCAAGCAGTTCGGGGTAACGGTCGATGAGATCGAGCAGCTCAACAAGATTGAAGACGCGAAGAAGCTTCAGGCGGGTCAAACCATCAAGATTCCTCCCCCCGTCAATGCCGGAGCGTCCTCATCCAGCCCTGCATCGGCTCCCTAAAGGCAGACGGGACGGGCGCGGCCGTTCGGGCCCGGGATGCCGGCTGCGGCATTCCCGTGTGGACGGACCACGCACCCGGCCCCTGACGGCCCGAACCAGGTCAGGCGCAAGCATGCCCGGGAGTTGCTTTCTGCGGCCGGAACCGGTAGTTTGGGATCATGCCCGAAAGGACGCAAAAACCACCGGCGCCTGCACCCTGGGAACCTAAGCAAGGGGATGGCGAGGGTCCTCGTTCGCCTGACGTGTCCAGGCCCGATACGAAGGATCTGTTGAAACGCATGCGTAAGGTCGACCCCAACCAGTCGAAGCGCTACCGGCAACGGACGGGTCAATAAGATGGATTTCACGCAACGCCCTGAGGGCGCTCCGCGCGATTTCGTCTCATTGCTTCGCAGCCAAGGCTGGTTGCCTCCGGTGACGCCGGTCGGGCCGCCGCAGGGCGGCGCGCCGGTTGAGGTGCAAGCCACAACCATCCTGGCTTTCAAGTTCCGGGATGGCGTGCTGGTTGCCGGTGACCGCCGCGCAACTGCGGGCAATATCGTCATGTACGATCGCGCGGACAAGGTTTTGGAAATTGATCGCAGCTCCGTTATGGCCATCGCGGGTGCGCCGGCGACGGCGTGGGAGATGGCCCGTGTCCTGGAGCATTCGTTTCAGTACTACCGGCGCAGTCAGTTGCAGGAGATGAGCGTTGAAGGCAAGGTGCGAGCGCTTTCCAAGTTGCTGCGCGATAACTTGGGCATGGTCATGCAAGGTGTCGGGGTGGTGGTTCCTCTCTTCGCGACGTACGACCACGGCAGTTCCGATCCGGCCAAGGTTTATTTTTACGACGCCATGGGCGCGCAGTTTGAGGCCGCCGACTACGCGGCCAGCGGCTCCGGTTCTCCCGCTGTCCGTAGCGTGTTGTACTACCAGAACCGCTGGGGCAACGGCCCCGTCCGGGAACTGGACGAAACGTCTGCGGTTCGACTGGCCTTGCAGGCATTGGATACGGCCGCCGAGGCCGACACCGCCACGGGCGGCGTGGACCGCGCGGGCAAAATCTATCCAATCTTAAAGGTGGTCAACGCACAGGGCATTCGCACGCTGCCCGACACCCAGTTGGCTGAGCTTTACCAGTTTGGGAATTCATGATCGACGAACCTTTTCGTTGGGTCGAAGCCGTCGCTAACCGGCGAGAGTACATTGAAAACGAGCTCTCAAATGGCAGCCCGACTATCGGGATCAGCTTTCCTGAAGGCCAGCTCCTGCTCACGTTCGGACGGGATCGCCGCAAGATCTTTGAGGTCTACGACCGCATTGCGATGGGCGGCATCGGCCACCCAGGAGACCTGGAACGCCTGCGGATGTCGGCCATTGAACTTGCCAGCGGCGAGGGTTTTACCCGGTCGGCCGCCGACGTGTCTCTCCGCCGCATGGCGAATTACACCTTCAGTCCCACGTTGAAGCAGGCCTTTGAACAGATCTACGGCGCGCCTTACTTGGCGCGCGTGCTTTTCGCCGAGGTTGCCGATACCCCGGAGCGGGACCTGTTTATCCGCCTGGATTACGATGGGACGATGCACGCCAGCAGCATGGGGATCGGCAGTAAACGCGACTCTTTCGGCGTGATCGCTGGGACCAAGCAAGCTACCCAGCAGGTCGAACAATACCTCCGTACCCGTCCGGCATCGTCGCTGGACGATGCGTTGACCATCGCTATCCAAGCCTGGGGCGTGGGCCGCTACGCCGCCGATGAAGACCATAAAGAAATGGCGGACGACGACACGCTGAAAACCTTTCTCCGTGCGTCCTTAAGCAATTTTACTCCGGAGGCAGCGGTCCTGGAACGTAAAGCACGCATTACGTTTGCCCCGGTCTCGCCTGAAGCAATCGAACCATTGCTTGCGCCTTTTCGGGATGGGTAACCCCGGCCGGCCAGACCGGCACCTATGCAACTCTCTGCGGTTTTGCGGGCATGGCTCCGCTGCCTCTGTCCCTGGGTTGGCCTGGGACTGGTCGCGCTGACGGTTTGGCAGTTCCTCTGGTGGGCTCCGAACGGACCTCCGGCCAGGCCTTTACCGGTTGAGCCTCATCGGTTGCTCTCCGGCAACTTTGGCATCGTCATTCTTGACCCGGGTCATGGCGGCGTAGATTCTGGCGCCATCGGGCGCGGGCTGCAGGAAAAGACAATCACCCTGAGCTTGGCAGAAGCCCTTGCCGCGGAGCTGCGCAGCCGTGGGTTGACCACCGTATTAACCCGCACCACCGACGAATACGTTTCTTTGGTCGAGCGGGTAAATTTCGCCCGCACGGTACCCGGAGCCATTTTTCTTAGCCTTCACTGCAACTACGCGGACAACCCGGCGGCACACGGCATTGAACTTTATCGAGCCCAACAAAAAGGCGATGCCGAGCCGACCCTTATTTTAACCGCAACCGGCCTACAGCCGCTTGCTGATGCAGAAGAACAGCTGGCCGGCTCAATCCGTGACAGCCTCACCTCGCGGTTGCGGTGCGATCGTCGGCCCACAAAGAGTGCCAATTTTTTCGTGATCCGCAACCTTTCCATACCGGCTTTACTGATCGAATGCGGTTACTTAACGAATCCGGAAGAGGCCCGGAAATTAAACAGTCCGGTGTTCCGAGCGAGCCTGGCGGCAGCCGTGGCCGACGGCATTTTTAGCTACCGTACGAGCATGAGCCCGCGGCGAAGCGTAGAATTGGAGAGTGCAAATCTCAATTCACCCAGATCGTAACGGAAAGCATGAAAGCACCCTGTATATTGTGGCTGTTGTTTTTTGCCGTGGGTACCGCGTGGGCTGACGATTCCACCCGGGCATTGCAACAGAAACTTAAAGACCAGGGATTTTATTACGGCGACGTCAGCGGCCAGCCCGGGCCGGAGACGGCTGCGGCCCTGCGTCGGTACCAGATCCGGTACGGTCTGCGGGTAACGGGCGAGGTGAACGATGAGACGCTCCGAGCGATGGGCCTTTCTCCGCGCGCAGCTCCCCAGGCCCCCAGACAAGTTGAACCAAAGTCAGGAGGCGACACAACCCCGCGTCCATACGGGTATGACCGTGATCCAAGGCCGGAACGGGGCGAACCCTTGGAGCCAAGGGGATACGCCGCTCCTCCGGGGTTGCCGGATGCCGGCGCTTCCCAGAGCAGCCGTCCGGGCCTGTCGTCCCTCCTGATCGGAACTGTCTACGAGGGGGCACCGTGGCAGGTTCAGGAAAATCTGATTTATGCCGCTCAAGGGCAACTCGCCCGGCGCAGGTTCTACTTCGGGGAAGTGGACGGACAGCCTGGTCCCGCTACCGTCGATGCCATCGCGCGTTTTCAACAGGACGAGAATCTGCCGGTTACGGCCCGCCTCGACCAGGCTACCCTCAACGAGCTGCAACTCCTGCCCGGGCAACGGTACGGCCCGCCCTCCCGGTTCAGCGATGACGACAATCCCGGGTTTGAGCGTCGCCCGCCTCGCAGGGTCTATCGGGGCGTTTGGATTAACTGAAAGTTGGTGAACGTAAGGATCAAACGGCTGAGTTCCGTTTAGACCGGCGCTGCTGGCGGCCCGAGCCGCCGGGGTGCATTGCTTCAGGGCTCAGCAACAGCCGTTGGTGCTAATTTTCGTGCTTGCTGTGGCCTTAAACCTGCTCTTTTCTTTCGGCCTCAATGGAAGTGCTCACCGAGTCACTTGGGGAATGCCGTTTTGTCTCGCCGTTGCGGCATCGGCAATACGGGGTCGAGAAGTGGAAAACAGAGCGGCACCGCATTCTCTACGACGATTCGCTGGAAGGCATCACCGGCGCTTTGAATCGTGGCGAAACGCCCCTGAGCTTCGAACTGGCAGGCCCGCGCGAACACATCTTTTTCGATCCGCCGAAAACCACTGCCGCCATCGTGACGTGTGGCGGGTTGTGTCCCGGGGTTAACGACATCATCCGGGGCATCGTCATGGAATTGTACCCACGGCATGGCGTCACCCGCATCTATGGGATGCGGTACGGGTACGAAGGCCTTAACCCCCGGTACGGTCATGTTCCGATTACCCTCCGGCCGGAGTCGGTGTCGACCATTCATAACTTCGGCGGCACGATCCTTGGCAGTTCGCGGGGACCGCAGGACGTCGGCGAAATGGTTGATCACCTGGAAGAACTGGAGGTAGACATTCTTTTCATCATCGGTGGCGATGGCACGATGAAAGGCGGTTTGGGCATCACTCAGGAAATCCGGAAGCGGGGCTTGCGCAAAGCGGTAATCGGGATTCCGAAGACGATCGACAACGACATTATGTACCTCGACAAGAGCTTCGGGTTCGAGACGGCTTTCGCCGAGGCGGTTAAAGCGGTTTCATGCGCTTACGTCGAGGCAAGCGGCGCCGTCAACGGGGTTGGTCTCGTCAAGTTAATGGGGCGCCACTCGGGATTTATAGCCTGTTTTGCAGCGTTGGCCGGGCAACATGCAGATTTCTGCCTGATCCCGGAAGTTCCCTTCCGGTTAGAGGGTGCGCGGGGCCTTTTGGAGACACTTCGCCACCGCGTCGCAAACCGGAAACACGCCCTCATCGTGGTTGCGGAAGGGGCGGGACAAGACCTGATGCAGGTGGATACCGACACCGACGCTTCCGGTAACCGCCGGTTGAGCGACATCGGAACGTTCCTGCGTGAGCGCATCAGCGGGTTTTTCGCTTCCCGGCGAATGGAAATCAACTTGAAGTACATCGATCCGAGCTACACCATCCGGAGCGTTCCGGCCTCCCCGCAGGACAACGTCTACTGCTCGCGCCTCGCCCAGAACGCGGTGCACGCGGCGATGAGTGGGCGGACAAACATGTTGATCGGGCGTTGGCACGGTTCGTTTGTGCACATCCCTTTGGAAATGGTTACCCAGGGGCGGCGCCGGATCGACCCGGATGGCGACCTTTGGGGATCGGTGTTGGAAAACACCGGCCAACCCGTCTGGATGGGCTGACCCCATTCCACTAGTCACGCCCGTTCGGTAGGGAATCGCCCCTCCCGGGTTCCGGGCGACGGACCCAGCCGTTACTTGTTTAGGGCCAGGAATTCTGGTAATGGGAGGTCCCGAAACTTCTTTCGCAAATGGAAGACCCTGAAGTCCCTCTCGAAACGATTCACGAAGAGATCCACCATCACGCCGAGCATGCGATGGAGCCCTGGGTGCTCTGGGTTGCCCTTAGTTCCGCGTTGATTGCGACCTTGGCCGCAATTGCCTCCTTACTGGCCGGGCATCATGCCAACGAAGCCATGATTGATCAGTTGGCGGCATCCGACCAGTGGGGCTACTACCAGGCCAAGGGCGTAAAATCGGCGGTGTTGTCCTCCAAATCCGAGCTGTTACAAGCCCTCGGGCACACCCCTCAACCCGGCGATGCCGAGAAGCTGAAGCGGTACGACGAAGAGCAAAGCGAAATCAAGAAGGCGGCCGAGGAGAAGCAAACCGGCGCTGCGTTGCACCTTACATCCCACAGCATCTTTGCGCGGAGCGTCACCATGTTTCAGGTGGCCATCGCCGTATCGGCCATCTCCGTGTTGGTTCGGCGACGCCTTTTCTGGTTCATCAGCTTGGGTTTCGCGGCGGTCGGCATTTGCCTCCTGGCGCAAGGAATCCTCACCTACGGGCGGTTGTTCTAACGGGATTTGCCGGCCTGTTTACCTTCGGTGAAGCGGCCGCAAAGGCCGCACGCCGCGAATGGGCAGTGTTTGCGCCCAGACGCTTTACCCTGCAGTTCCCAAACCTTGCCAGCTCTCCTTTGATGTCCCTTTCCGCCACCAAACATCCCCTCGTGATCACCCTGCTGGTGGCAGGCGCCTTCTTTATGGAGAACCTTGACGGCACCGTCATTGCCACCGCCCTGCCGCAAATGGCCCGGTCCTTCGGCCGCAGCCCGGTGGACCTTAACGTCGGCCTGACCGCTTACCTGTTGACCCTTGCCGTCTTTATCCCGATCAGCGGTTGGGTGGCGGACCGGTTCGGCACCCGTACCGTGTTTGGCTGGGCCATCGCTGTTTTTACCTTGGCTTCTGCACTTTGTGGGCTCAGCAACGGCCTGCCGGAGTTTGTTGGCGCTCGCATCCTGCAGGGCGTGGCAGGCGCGTTAATGGTGCCAGTGGGGCGGTTGGCCGTGCTGCGCAGCACGGAGAAATCCGAGCTCATGCGCGCCATCGCCTACCTTACATGGCCAGGACTGGCAGCTCCGATTTTAGGTCCGCCCGTCGGCGGCTTTATCACCACCTACTTATCCTGGCGCTGGATCTTTTTCCTGAATGTTCCACTCGGGATTTTAGGCGTTTTCCTGACCGCCATCCTCATTCCCAATGCGCGGCCAGAAGAAAAGAAAGCTTTCGATTGGATCGGCTTTATCCTCATCGGTGCGGCCTGCGCGGGCCTGATGCACGGACTGGAGGTGCTTGGACAACAGGGGAGCGGTGTGTGGTGGACCGCCGGCCTGCCCCTCACCGGCAGTTTGGTTTGCGGGGCCGTGGCGGTGTGGCATGCACATCGCACCCCCCATCCGCTGCTTGATTTCCGGGCCCTCCAGGTGCCCACGTTCCGGGTCACGGTCCAGGGAGGTTCCCTGTCGCGGATGGCCATCAGCACGGTGCCGTTCCTCCTCCCGCTGATGTTCCAGGTCGGCTTCCACCTCGACGCGTTTCAATCCGGTTTGCTGGTTCTGGCCGTCTTCGCTGGAAACCTCGGCATGAAACCCGCCACCTCAGGGGTGTTGCGACGGTTTGGCTTCCGCACCACCCTCATCGGCAACGGAGTGCTCGCGGCGGTGTCATTGTTTGCCTGCGGAACGCTGTTTCCGAACACGCCCCGGCCGGTGATCCTCGTCGTGCTTTTTGCCGGCGGCCTGTTCCGATCGATGCAGTTCACGGCTTTGAACACCCTCAACTTTGCCGATGTGCCGCCCCTCCTGATGACCGGGGCCAACACCCTGGCGAGCATGTTAGGACAAATGGCGATGGGGATGGGGGTCGCATTCGGTGCCATTGCCCTTCGGCTTGCGCCGTTTTTACGTGGCAACCATGGAGGCGTGTTGACGGATTTTCACATTGCGTTTGGTTGTGCCGGTTTGGCCGCGCTGGCGGCGACCATAGATTGTTTCGGATTGAAGCCCGACGCCGGGGCGGAAGTGAGCGGGCACGCGCACCGCCCTTCTGAAGGGGCGGCTGCGACCCGCGCAGCCAAAGAAAGCGGCCGTGAGGACACAGGTTAGGCGTTGCAAATCCGCGTTGGCCGGATAAGGCTGGTCCGCAACCTGCCGCGGCAGGTAT
>DASWVC010000438.1:0-8097 GCA_036401335.1 Chthoniobacterales bacterium | reverse complement strand
ATAACCAGGTGTTGATCGGCAGCGTGTCAAAGATGGACATCATCCTGCACCTCGCCGGGGAGAAGAAGGTAACGGGGTAACGGGGTGAAAGAACCTGCCATTGCCCACATCTTTGTAACCTTCTCAGCCAGAGCAATTTAGAAGCACGTGTTTAACTGAACACCAGTCGATCAGGTTCCTGCCGGAGAAGGACACCCCGACACCCTCTTTAGTGCCCTCCCTCCAGCCGCCGGTTCAGTTCAAACGCCGTACTGATCAGGGCAAGGTGGGTGAAAGCCTGCGGGAAGTTGCCGAGGTGCTCTCCGGAAGGCCCGAGTTCTTCTGCGTAAAGCCCGAGGTGGTTGGCGTACCCCAGCATTTTTTCAAAGAGGTACCGTGCCCGGAGCACATCGCCGCCACGCGCGAGCGCCTCGATGTACCAGAACGAGCACATGCAGAACGTGCCTTCCTCACCCAGTAAACCATCCTCGTTGCGGTACCGGTAGACCAGAGAGTCATCGGTAAGGCTGTTCCGGACCGCTTTCATGGTGGAAACCCAGCGGGGATCGGTCGGACTGATGAACCGGACCAACGGGGCGAGCAGGCAGGCCGCATCCAGCGAGTTCCCGTGCCGGGCTTGCACAAAAGCCTGGAGCTGAGGGTTCCAGAAATCCTGATGCATCTGGTTGTAGATTTCGTCCCGGGTGCTCAGCCAGCGGCTGCGCGGAGCCGGGAAGCTCCGTTTGTCGGCCAGGCGAAGTCCACGATCGACTGCAACCCAGCACATCAGCCGGCTGTAGAACAACTCCTGCCGTCCGCCGCGCACTTCCCAGATGCCTTCATCGGCTTGGTTCCAGTGCTTGCAGACCCAATCCACCAGCCGGCTCACGTCGGTCCAGAGGTCATGGCTGATTGGTTCGCCGTATTTGTTGTAGATGTAAATCGAGTCAAGCAACTCGCCGTAGATGTCGAGTTGCAGCTGGCCGGCGGCCTCATTGCCGACCCGGACGGGAAAACTGCCGCGGTAACCGGCCCAATGGTCAAGGGTTTCTTCCGTCAGTTCCTTGCGGCCGTCGAGGCCGTACATTATTTGCAGGCCGGTGTCGGGCTCAAGCTCCCGGCAGCGGTCCTCCAGCCAGCTCATGAAAGCACCTGCCTCGGTCTGGAACCCGAGCCGGCTCAGCCCGTAGAGGGTGAAACTCGCGTCCCGAATCCAGGTAAAACGATAGTCCCAATTTCGCCCGCCGCCGATGACCTCGGGCAGCCCAAAGGTGGGTGCCGCTACGATTGAGCCGTAGCGTTGGGAGGTGAGGAGTTTGAGCACCAAGGCACTGCGGTCGACCATCTCGCGCCAGCGGCCGCGATAATTCGATCGGTTGATCCAGGACTGCCAGAAATTCAACGTTTCTTTAAAAGATCGAGTCTCTTCGTGGTCCTGAATGCCCGGAGGCGCGCCGCGCTCGATTTCCAGGACAAAGAGGGCGCTCTCACCGGCTCGCAGCGAAATATCGGCCCGGACCGAGCCGTCCTCGAGAATTTGCAGATCGTGGCTGGCCCGGAGTCGCAAGGCCTTGACCCCGCCCTCTTCAACCAGAAAAAGGACGTCGTTGCTCGCCACGCGCTGGATCTTGTGAGCGGCCCGGCCGTAATTAAACCGGGGCGCACACACCATCTCGAAACCGAGATCACCCCGAACGCATTTCGCGCGCCGGACCACCTGCTGTTTAAGCTCTTTCCGGCCCGGCGGGTCTTGGGTGACAACCGGCATGTAATCGCTTACTTCCCCCACCCCGTCGGCAGAAAGAAAGCGGGTGAGCAACACATTAGAGTCCGAGACGTACAATTGCCGCGGCGTCGCGTTTTGCAGTTTGGCCGACAACTTGAATGCGCCCCCCTTCTCTGCATCCAGCAAGGCCGCGAAAATGGAAGGCGAATCGAAATACGGCAGGCAGAGGAAATCGATGCAGCCGTCGAGCCCGACCAGGGCGACGGTCTGCAGGTTGCCGATGATGCCGTGATTCTCGATGGGTTGGTATTGGGCGTCCATACGTCTGCTTGTACGGTGCTCAGGGGTGGTTCGAGTTCAATGAAAGGGTTTGTCGAACGCTTTTCCGAAACGTCATGGCCATGGCTGAAAGCGGTGCGGCCCGCTTTTGGGGCGTGGCTGGGCGGCATTTGCCAGTTGCCATTTGTCTGGCCTGAGGCGAGGCGTGACCCATGGGCCAACTCACGATCTGGACCAATGCGCTGCTTAATGAACGTGCCGCCAGCCATTTGCGGGAGGCTTGTCAGGCGCACCGCCTGATCCTTGCATCCCCCCCGCCGGATGTGCTTTCCAAGGGGGCCCCAGACCTGGCCCTGCAAGAGGCCCAGGTGGCGTTTGGCCAGCCGGACCCTGATCTGCTGACCGCTAACCCGGACCTTCGTTGGGTTCACCTCTCCAGCGCCGGGTACGCCCGCTACGACACCGCGGCGCTTCGGTCCCGGGTGGAGGAGGGCGGCCTGCTCGTCACTAACAGCTCCTGGGTTTTTGCCGAACCGTGCGCGCAGCACGCCCTTGCGTTCATCCTGGCCCACAGCCGCCAGTTGCACGCCGCGTACGAGGTCCAGCGGACGGACCGATCCTGGCCACATGTGGCCCTGCGCGCACGATGCCACTTGCTGGAAAACCAGGTGATCCTGCTCGCCGGGTTTGGTTCGATCGGAGCCCGCCTGGCCGAATTGCTTGCTCCTTTTCATGCCCGGGTCCTCGGCCTCCGCCGCCGAAAGCAATCGCTGCCCCAGGTCGAACTGATCGACGAAACACAATTGCCGGAAGCACTGGCCGCCGCTGACCACGTCGTGAACATCCTGCCCGAAAACGGTTCCACCCCCGGCTTCTTTGGTGCCGCGCGTTTCAACCTGTTCAAGCCCGGCGCGTGTTACTACAGCATCGGCCGCGGCGCCACGACCGACCAGCAGGCCCTCGCGGATGCGCTCTCTGCGGGAAGACTCGCCGGTGCCTACCTGGACGTGACCGACCCCGAACCGTTGCCGCCGGATCACCCGCTGTGGTTTGCCCCGCGCTGCTACATTACCCCGCATTCCAGCGGCGGTCACGCCAATGAACCCGAGCGTATGGTGGAGCATTTTTTGCGCAACCTCAGACGGTTCGAGCAAGGGCAACCCCTTGAAGGCCTGCTCCTGCAACCCTGACCGGGGACACCGGCCCGAAGCCGGGAGACGCTGCTTGCCCCAGCCGGGGTTGTCCTGTAAGGGAGGAAGCGCAATCGCCAGAACAGCTTCGGCGTACTTGCCTTGAGGTCAGCTTATGCGTTTGGATTTGCCGTTGTTTTACCGTCTGTTTTTCAACCGAGAAATGCTTCGGCAAGTCATCGGGCTGCTGCCCAACCAACCGCTGGATCGTCGCATCCGTTGGGACCTGGTCATGCGCCCCAACTATGCTTACGGGGTGTACAACGCGGCACTTCAGGCCCGAGCGCTTGGCTTGAAAAGCATTAGCGCGATCGAGTTCGGCGTGGCAACCGGCAACGGATTATTGGCGCTTGAAAAGACCGCGGAACTGGTGGCGAAAAACACCGGCGTGAACTGCCAGGTGTATGGTTTTGACACAGGTAGCGGCATGCCGCCCCCCAAGGACTACCGGGACCTTCCTTACGTCTGGCGGGAAGGATTTTTTCGCATGGACGTCGCGGCGCTGCGGTCACGTTTGCGTCATGCGACCATGGTCCTTGGCGACTTGGCCGAAACGGTTCCGAACTTTCTCGCCCAGTACCGGCCGGCACCGGTTGGGTTCATTTCTTTTGACGTCGATTATTATTCCTCCACTGTGTCGGCGCTGCAGCTTCTGGAAGGTTCGCACGACTTTTTCCTGCCGCGCGTGATCTGTTACTTTGACGACATGATCGGCAGCGACTGGGAAATGCACTCCCGCTTTGCCGGCGAACTTTTGGCCATTGACGAGTTCAACGCCACACACCACGACCTGAAGATCGCCAAGATTTACGGGTTGGCACAAAAACGTCGTCTGAAGGCGTTATGGAATGAACAAATGTTTGCCCATCATCGGTTTGGCCACCCGCTTTACAACGAGCACATTTTTCCGGAGAAAGATTGGCAGTTCGCCCTGGAGCCCACCAAAGGCACGCGGTTCCGGCCGGCCCGGGTTCGAGCTCTCGAACCCTCGCTCAACCGGGAGGCGGGCCCGGAAGGTAAGCCAGGTTGAGCTTGTGAGGAACCTCCGGTTTTTTCATCGCACCGCCTTGTGGCTGGTTGTTTGCGGGGTCGGCGGCTCCGGTTCAGCCCAAGCACAACCAGTTGCTTCCGTGCGTTCCCCGTCACCTGCAGCCAGTCCGAGCCCTGATCCTTCCGCCGAAGCTCGGGCCACCGCCCTGCAGGCGGCTCTGACGGCGGCTGCCAGTAAAGTGGTGGACAGGATTCAGCAGGAAGAAGCCGAGCTTTACCAAAAATTGAGTTATTTCCAAAAGCCTGAACGGCTCGATCCCAACACCTACGCTTCCATTGATGAAGTCCTGGCCTGGCGCAAGCTGCTTCAGGATCTGGCCGTCAAGCAAGATCGCGTGGCAGCACTTTACGCAAACGCCGGCCGGAATCTGGATGCGGAATTGATCAACGCCAAGGTGAGCGCCCAGATCGCGCAGCCCTTCAGAAACTCCGTTCTCGATGGTTTTCCCTGGCCGACGATCCAAAAAAAGAATCAGTGCTTTCAGCGGTACATCGAGGCCCATGCACAGCTGTTGAACCTTTACGAAAAGTACTGGGGTTCCTGGGATGCGGGCCAGCCGGTAAAATTCAGGACCACGCAGCTCAATGCCAGTTACCTGAAGGCTAAAAACGACCTCCTTTCAGCTGGCAAACAACTCGACGAACAGTATAAAGCGATGAGCGAATAGCTAGACCGTCGCCGTTCCCGTGTCACCTTGGCCGTTACCGTTTCTTCCGTGTCCTCACCTTTTCTACCCCCTCGTTTTCCCGCCGTCGTCGCGCTGGCCTTCTGCTTGGTTCCATCAGGCTTGCGCGCGCAAACCCCCGCTCCAACCGGGAGAGCGCCGGCTTTTCCGGCCGCATCCCCTCCGCCCCTCGCTGCCCCGGGTCCATCCGTTAATGGGTTCCCCAAAGCCCCGGGAACCGTCGATCCCGAACAGCAGCGCAGCTTTAACGAAGCAACCGACAGCTTAAAGCAACAGATTGGCATTGCGTCGAGCAAAGTCATGGGCCGGCTGCTGCAGGCGGAAAGCAACCTGGAGTTGCGCTTCAATTATTTCGACAAACCGCAGCGTCTGGATCCAGGCACCTTCAATTCCAAAGACGAGATTGCCCCTTGGCACGACTCTCTAAAACAGCTTCGAGACGCCGAAGACCTGGTGGAAAAACTCTACGCAGACGCGTCCACAGACTTGCAAAACGCGTTGCTCAGCCGGCGTATCCCGGGCCCGTTGGCGGCGCGCATCAAACAACAGATCATTGACTCCATCCCCTGGCCGGTGGTGCAAAGGAAAGAGAAAGTGATGGGTGAATTCATCGATGCCCACGGCAAACTTCTCACGTTTTACGAGGAGAATTGGGGTCAATGGGACAGCGGAAAACCACCTGGCCCGCCAACGTTCAGCGACAGCAACCTGACCGATGCCTATCAGAAGCTCCACGACAGAATCACCGCGGCCGGACAGGAAATCGAGCAACTTTACGCCAAGCTGCGACAGTAATTTTTCCGGGGTGAACCTCGCCTTTCCAGCAGCATCCCATTAAGCTCGCCGACGTGAAGGTGAAAAGAATCGCAGCGCTACTACTTGCAGCCGCGGGCGCCCTCGGCTCAACGGGCTGTTCGGTGTCTGAAGAAAGCAGCGGTGACGTCGGCCGAACGTTTGATGAAGGCATCCATGGCCAGGGGCACCTTGTGCCGGTCGAGCGGCCCGAAGACGAAAGCAACGGCCGGAAAACACCGTAACGGCACGGCCGCCTTTTCCAGGCCGCTATGGCGGCAAGCGGCTGCTCCGGGATGGTCTTCGGCTTACGGCCAGCCGAGGATGTCGTGGAAAAAACAGCTGCATTTCCGCCCAGGCCCGGCGTCGACACGTTCTCCCCGGGCGCTTGAGGACAAGCGCCCCTGCCGGAACGCCCTCAGCGCGGGAAACACCCCGGCAAGCCCCTCAGCTTGGGGTGAGTAACCCGGAAGCCAGGTTGATGGCCAAAGCAAGGATGACGGTGCTGAACACGAACGATAAAAACCCGTGGACCAGGACAAAGCGGCGGATCTGCTTGGAGCTGATTTGCACATCGGAAACTTGGAAAGTCATTCCGACCACGAACGAGAAATACGCAAAATCGAGGAAGTCGGGCTGTTCCTCACCCGGGAACTGAAGACCGCTGCCGGCCTCGCTTTGAGGGTCCAGGTCGTTGCGGCGGTAGTAAGAATGGGCGTAATGGAGGGTAAAGATGGTGTGCATGAGCACCCAGGAGCAGCCCACGGTGGCAACGGCCAGGAGGATGTGATCTCGAAACACGGGCCCGTGAAACTCCTTGGCTTTGGCGAGCAGCGAAGCCACCGCGAAGAGGCTTGCCACCGCCGCCGCAAGGACAAAAAGGAAAATGGTCACGCGGTTTGCGTCCTGCAGCCTGGCCGCCCGCACCACCGTGAGGGGTACTGCCGTAAGGATCCGCACCCAGGCCAGCAGGATGGCGGTGAGGGCAAACCCATCCCAGACCAGAACCAACTGGACCTCGTGGGAAACCCGGCCCCAGGTTGCAACCAGTACAACCGCCGCGACGGCCATTGCGGCCACCGCCCGCTCATGAGCATCCAAGTGCTTAAAAAATTCCTTCATCGGAAGTCGCCCGCTGCCGAGTTGCGAAGGGGACCAAACGGCCAGGACTCTTCGAAACCGTGGCCCTCGGCGTCGTATTGCGATCGGCTGATGGCCACGTTGTCAGGTCTTGTTCCGCCGGACGTCGCCCCATGGTTCGCACAACCCGGAAAGCCGCTGCAAAGGGTTACAGCCAGAAGGCCATAGCCAAAGCGGGTACGGAGCAGGAACGCCAGGCGGAGGATTTTCACCAAGGAATGAGCTAAACCGTCCTGCCGCTCGACCGCAAGCGGTTTCCGGCCACTTTCAACGCGCAGCATGGGCATGCAGGTCGGCGCTTACCTTTTGGTAGATGGCCGGAAGGTCGAGGGAGCGGGTGACCTCGCTGAGGATGGCAGGATCGACGTGCAAATCTTCGGCAATGATCTTCCGAATCCGCTCAAGGTGCGGGTTGCGACGGTCAAGGCGGTTCTGGCTCGCCCACCGCGCAGCCGCCACAATCAGGCTTGAGACCTGTTCAGCCGTAAGCCGCTCGGTGTTGATGATAATGTCGAAATCACTGCGGTCGTTGATGTCGATGCCGTACAGTTGCAGGTACCGTTTACGATTCTGCTCGTCCCGCTTAAGGGTGTGGTACAACACGGCTTCGTAACTGACGGACCGTTCACGCTCCCTTTGGTAAACGCGCCGGGCGCGGGTCTCGAGGGGAGCGTGCAGCCACACGCGCAGGTCGGCATCGACCAACCATGAAGCCAGGCGGGAACCAACCACCACCTTCGGTTGAAGCGAAGCCCGGATCAGGTTGAGGTCGGTCAGGAAATCGAAGATGTGCGTGTCGTTGGCCTGGCGTTGAATCTCCTCAAACGGCATCTGCAGGTCAACGGCCAAGTCGCGGAACGTGTAGTTTACAACCGTTAAGCCAAGGGTGCGCCCGACGTTCTTGGTAGCCGTGGTATTGCCGCAGCCGCTGTGGCTGGAGATGGCGATCCGCAGGAAAGTGGAGGTCGGTTCCACAGTTCGATGGTTCCTGAAAAGCGTCGCGGGCCCGGCCTCAAGAGAGCGCCAGGGCCGGGGCCGGCTCCCCCGCCGGCAGGCCATTCTTTTGGCAAAACCAGCCGTACACTTGCTTCAAACCTTCCTTCAACGTGATCCGTGGTTGCCAGCCGAGCGCCCGTAACTTGGAGGTGTCCAACAATTTCCGGGGCGTACCGTCCGGCTTGGAAGCATCGAAGACGAGCGACCCGTCGAACCCGACCACATCGCAGACCAGTTCCGCCAGTTCGCGGATGGTGAC
>DASWVC010000437.1:0-27651 GCA_036401335.1 Chthoniobacterales bacterium | reverse complement strand
CCTTGCTTGTTTGTCCACCCGCTGGTTGGCCAGAAGCATCTGGTGTTCGTTCTGCTGCAGGATCGTCTCTGCGAGGTTCGTGATCCGCAGGGTCAGTTCCCCGATCGCCCCCCGCGTCTGGTGGTACGTGGGGTCCTGCGCGGCGTACTGGGCAAACACGCGGCGGTAGCTGGCGAAGTACTCGGCGGCCGTCGCCTCGAGCTGCCGGACAAGGTCCGCGCTCGCCTGATCCCGCGCGTTGCGCAACAGAACCGGGAGCTTTTCCTCCACGTCGCGTTCCGACCGGTCGAGCATCTCGGGTTGGTCGTAGGGCGGGTTTGGCCGCTCCCCGCGCGTGTAAAAAATGTTCACCCGGGCCGTGGTGACCCGGAGAAAATGACAGACCTTGATGCTGTCGTAATTGTCCTTCAGCACGCTGTCGACGGCCTTTCCCAGGGCATTGAAAAGGTAAAGCCCGTAGGTGCCGACCAGCAACAGGATGAGGAGGGTCGCGGAGAGCCCAAGGATTAGACGCCACCTTAACATGGTAAACCTTTGCAGCTGCCCCTTGCCCTACCCGGGACGGCGAACCAAAGGCCTGCCGTGTTTAGAACGCGCAGCCCAGCGGGCGTCATGCCGTGTTTACAGGTTCAGGCGCTTGCGTTTTCGGTAAAGCGTTGCGGGATCAATCCCGAGGGTTCTGGCCGCTGCGTCCAGGCTGCCGGCCCTTCGCAGGACGTTGCGAATATGCGCTTCTTCCAAAGAATCCAGCGTGACATCGGATCCCACCATCGGCTTGTCGGCTTCTTCCGGGACCTCCACCGGAATGAACGTTTCCGAGATGACCGACTCACGGGAAAGGATTACGGCTCGCTCGATCGTGTTCTTTAACTCTCGGATGTTTCCCGGCCAACGGTAAGCGACGATCCGCCCGGCGGCTCCCTCGCTCAAGGTGAACTCGCCTTTGCCGAGTTGCCCGCTGTAGAACCGGAGAAAAGCCTGCGCCAAGTCCAGCAGGTCGTGCCTTCGCTCCCGCAAAGGCGGGATGCGGACGGAAATCACATCGAGCCGGTAATACAGATCTTCCCGAAAGGTTCCGGCGCGGACCGACTCCCTCAGGTCTTTATTCGTGGCCGCGATGATCCGCGTGTTGGCAGCCCGGGTCTTGTGTTCTCCCAGCCTTTCGTATTGGCGCTCTTGCAGCAACCTGAGAAGTTTCGGCTGTATTTCCAGAGGCAGCTCCCCGATCTCATCCAGGAAAAGCGTCCCTGACTCAGCCACCGCCACCTTGCCCCAGCTGTCACGAATGGCGCCCGTGAAAGCTCCCCGCACATGACCGAAAAGCTCACTTTCCAGCAGTTCTCGCGTCAAGCTCGGGCAGCTGACGGTAACAAACGGGCCGTCCTTCACGGCCCCGTGGGCGTGAACCACTCGCGCCAAAACACTTTTGCCCGTCCCGCTCTCGCCCAGCAGAAGCACCGGCGCCTGGGTCGGTGCGGCCCGCAGAAGCACGTCCATCGCTTCGCACACCCCTTCATGGCGCGAAGCCACATCCAGTTCCGGACCGTTTTGCTGAACCTGCTCCTGGAGGTCGCTGATCCGGCTTTCCAACCGCCGTTGCTTTTCCACGCGGGCCAGCACTTGGCGGAGGTGTTCCAGCGAGAACGGTTTCTCCAAATAGTCAGTCGCCCCCCGCTGGATGGCCGCCACGGCCGAGGCAATGGTCGCGTAGGCCGTAAACACCACCACCGCCAGCTGGGGCGATTGCCTCTTCAGCTGGGTCAGAATTTCTAACCCGTCGGCGTCGCCCAGGCGGAGGTCTAGAAAAGCAAGGTCGTAAGCTTCCTCCTGCACCTTCAACAAGGCGACCGTCCCGCTGTCAGCGGTGTCCGCATGGTGACCGGCAGCCCTCACCGCCACCGCCGTCGAAGTGCGGATCGATTTTTCATCGTCGACGATCAGGACATTCATGGCGGAAATGCAAAGCAGGGCTGCCCCCCCCGTCAGCTTAGCACGAAGAATACCAGGGGAACCCAACCAGTGCCAAGAACATGGTTCCGCACGCGGGCGAAACGGGGCGGCTACAGTCCAGGCCAGACGAAAAGACTGCAGCCAACCCTGACGACCCCATGTTGCATGGCGCACGACCGAAGGGGCGGCACCATGCAAAGTGCAAGAGGCACCGCCCGAGGCGGCTGCCACGCTCCAACTGGGCCCAACCGCAACCAGGGCCCATGCGGCCGTTCCCGCCCTGCCGGAAGCATTCTCAAGAAGGGCCGCCACTCAGGGCGACGTTAAACTTCGACGGCCGTAAGGGCCGACCGCACCTCGGCCAGTTGTCCTGCCGACCCAAGCTTCTCGTTTTTACGCGCAATGAAGTTGGCGTATTCTTCTACGTAAATCTTGCCGGGGGGCCGAAAATCAAACTGTTCCGGGTGGTCGCGAAAAAATTCCCGATGGACCCGCGTCCAGACCAGGCGCCCGTCCGTGTCAATGTTGATCTTGGTCACGCCAAGCCGGGCAGCAGGCAGGTACTCGTTTTCATCCACCCCCCGGGCCGCCGGGTCAAGTTGTCCACCGGCCGCATTGATTCGACGGACTTCTTCCTGGGGCACGCTTGAACTGCCGTGCATGACAATGGGAGTGCCCGGCAGAAGGCCCTGGATTTCACGAATCACCTCGAAATGCAGGCTTTGTTTACCCTTGAACTTCACGGCGCCGTGGCTTGTGCCGATGGCCGCCGCCAATGAGTCGCACCCCGTTGCACGCACAAACTCAACCGCCTCTTTCGGGTCGGTCAGGAAGGCGCTTCCTTCATCGACCTTCACGTCCTCCTCTACCCCGCCCAAACGGCCGAGTTCGGCTTCTACGCTGATTCCCTTGACGTGGGCGCGGTCGACCACCCGCTTGGTCGTCGCAACGTTTTCTTCAAACGGGTCGTGGCTGGCATCAATCATGACCGAACTGTAAAAACCTGAATCGATGCATTCGTAGCAGGTTTCTTCATCGCCGTGGTCGAGGTGCACGGCGAACACTGCTTCCGGGTAAATGTCCTTGGCCGTCCTGATCATGGCCTCCAGCATGCGCTTATCGGCGTATTTCCGCGCACCTTTAGAAAGCTGGATTATGAAAGGCGCCTGGGAAGCGACGCAGCCTCTGAACAACCCGAGGATCTGCTCAAGGTTGTTAACATTGTAGGCACCGAGAGCGTACTTCGCATACGCAATTTTGTAGAGATCAGCCGTCGTGACGATCATAACCGTAATGCCACTAAAGGCTGGCCGGCACACGTTGTACAGGGCAAAGCAATGCCAGCACCGCCGACCCAAGAAATCACGATTGAGAAATCTTGTGTGTGAGAAATTAATGGACGACGCAGGATTTGCATCCGAGAGTTGGGTGTTGCCGTAACCTTCCTAACGCAACGGTTCGCTGCGGCCGCACAACGCATTCGGAGAGGAACGCCATAAACACAAGAATAACTGCGTGGTCTTAAATCGATGGCGCAAACGTTTGCGCAAAAGGTGGGAGGCTATCCCGCCTTTTTCCTGGCGGTTCCTGATCGGCTTTCGCTCCACGTTCTCTACTTCTCCCGTCCCCTTTCCCATCCCGATTCACCGCGGCCGTTTTCTGCTCTTTTACGGTAAACCCACACACCCTTGCCTGTGACCGATACTCTCAAACCATCCCCGAAAACCGGGGTTAACCTCGAGCACGCGCACCTGCTCAATCAACGCGTCGTCCTGGAAGCCGTCCGGCTTTATGGACCGATCTCGCGCACCAAACTAGCCCGGCTAACTGCCCTTACGCACCAGACCGCCTTTAACATCACGGCAGGGTTGGAACGGACCGGCCTTATCCGGGAACGGGGACATGAGTCCGCCGAGCGCGGCCAGCCGGCCAAAGTCTTTGGCCTTAATGCGGACGGCGCCTTTTCGATCGGCCTCAGACTGGAACGGGACCACCTCGACGCCGTGCTCATTGATCTTACGGGAGCAGTCCGGACGGTCGTTGAACACACCCATCCGTACGCGGCCCCGGAAAAGGCCTTCGAAGATATCCTTTGCGCGATCAAGGCGTTGCGACGCAAGGCCTCACGCAAACGGATCTGGGGCGTCGGCATGGCGTTGCCGGGTCCGATCGACCTGCAGCGCGGTGGTGTAAGTTTTGCGCCGCATTTTCCCTTTTTGGAGCGGGTGAATTTTCAACGTTACCTGGCCGAAAAAACCGGGTTGAACGTTCTGGTTGAGAACGATGCCACCGCTGCGGCGATCGGAGAGGGTTGGTACGGTGTGGGCCGCCCTTTTAAGAGTTTTTTTTACGTGTACATCGGGGTCGGCCTCGGAGGAAGTCTGGTGGTGGACGGCGTTCCATCGCGCGGGATAACTGGCAATGCCGGGGAAATTGGGCATTTGGTGGTGGATGAAAGTAACAGCGCCAAGGGTTGCACGTGTGGCAGGAAAGGCTGTCTTACCAATTACCTTTCACTTGCAGCATTGAGCGCCCGGGTGCGAAAATCGGGCGCTCCAACGGTTGGGCCTGCGGACCTGCTGCATTTGTTTGAGGCCCGTAACGGGGCGCTGCTGGGCTGGCTCGACACGGCCGCTAAGCACTTGGCAGATGCGGTTGAGAACCTTCAACTTCTGTTCAATCCGCAAGCGTTCGTGGTGGGAGGTCTATTGCCGGACGAGCTTCTGACCTACTTGTACCAGCGTTGCGTGGCCGATCTGAAAGCACGGACCCTAAGCAGATGCAGCAGCCCCCCGCAGGTGCTCCAGGGTTCCCTCGGGCATATCGCTGCAGCCCAGGGGGCGGCGGCACTGCCGATCATAGAACTTATCTCGCCCAATTCCGAGGGCGTCACGGAAGGCAAGCACCTCAGCCTGGTCGAGGGTTGGTCGGATTGAGTTTGGTCGAGGAGTCTTAAATGCCCTGAGGGAAACCCTTGTGATCTCAAAGCCCTGGGTCTACAGGGGGCCTTCGCAGGCGGCAGTTGTCCTGTGACCGACCGCGGGTTATGGGCAGGGATGCGAATCCTGCTTGTTCACGGCCATGCTCCGGTGACGGCGACGCAACTGGTCGGGGCCCTGGCCGATCTTGGCGTGAGCCCATCGACCTTCGAATGGGAATTGTCAAAGGTGGACCTGGGTGACTGCCACCTGCACTTCGATCAGGCGGATGCCCGGGGACAGGGCGGCGTGGCCTTTTCTGTCCATGGAGGAGCAACCCATGCAGAGGGCGGCCATGGGGACGAGCCCCACGAATCGGATCACACCGTGAAAACCGATAGTTATGCGGCGGATGAACATCAAGGCCATGGGCACGCGGAAGCGGTAGGCGGCGGTGGGCGGACGGCCACCGACGCCTATCCTCGCGTAAACCTGGGCAGCTTGCGGCAACGGGTCAGCGACAGTGAACTCTCGACGCCGGTAAAGGAGCTCACCCTGAAACTGTTAGGGCACGTGCCGGGCGGCTTGCCCGCCGTTGGTGGCCGCACCAAAGGGTTGCTTTCGCAAGACGAACTGGCGCTGCTTGCCCCGGCCGTGTTGCTGGCAATCGGCATCGATCAGCTTCAGGTAGCGGCGGTGCAGATGCGGGGAGAATACGGCGGTTCCAGAGAAGTAGCGGCAGCCTCACCCCACGCAGACCGGCCATTCGAAATGGATTCCCTCGTGCGAGCGCTGCACGACGCGCTTCCCGCTTCGAGTGCCTTGGACGGCGTTGAACCGTCTCGACGCGGAACCGGCCTCGAGGCCGACAGCCCTCCAGGTTCCATGAGCCGGGTGGAAGTGGCCTTACTGGAAATCTGATGGAACCTGCACCGGACAGGTGCTTCAGGCCAAAAAAATAGGTTGAAGTTAAGCCCGAAGCCAGGGACTGTTCAAGTATGAGCACCGCGACACTGGAGAAAGTCTCTCAGCTCGATCAACTTAAGCAATTCACTAAAGTCGTTGCCGACACGGGTGATTTTGAGACCATGCGCGCGTTCAAGCCGCAGGACGCGACCACCAACCCCAGCCTTATTCTGGCCGCTGCGCAAAAGCCGCAGTACGCCGCGCTGCTGGAAAAAGCGATCGCCGATCTGAAAAGCTCCCCTTTGAACGGAGCTGCCAAGGTCGATGCGGCGATGGACAACCTGCTGGTGAATTTCGGCCTTAAAATCCTTGAAATCGTGCCAGGCCGGGTTTCAACGGAGACGGACGCACGGCTCTCGTTTGACCTGGAAGGCTCGATCAATAAAGCCCACCAACTCATTGATCTTTACGAAAAGAACGGGGTTTCCCGTGAACGCGTGCTCATCAAAATTGCTTCCACCTGGGAAGGAATCAAGGCGGCGGAGCAGCTTCAAAAAGAAGGCATCAATTGTAACCTTACCCTGTTGTTTTCCTTTCCGCAGGCGGTTGCGTGCGCGGAAGCAAAGGTCCGGCTGATTTCTCCGTTTGTCGGCCGGATCTACGACTGGTACAAGCACAGCACCGGGAAAGAATACCAAGGCGCTGAGGACCCAGGGGTTCAGTCGGTCACCACGATTTACAATTATTATAAAAAATTCGGTTACGACACGCAGGTCATGGGAGCAAGTTTCCGCAACATTGGCGAAATCCTTGAACTGGCGGGTTCCGACCTCCTCACGATCAGCCCGCCGTTGCTGGAGGACCTGAGCAAGAGCAACGAGGCGTTTGAGGTAAAACTTACCCCGGACAAAGCGAAAGCTTCAGACCAGAAGAAAGTTACCTTCGACGAAAAAACGTTCCGGTTTGAATTCAACGAAGATGCCATGGCGGTTGAGAAGACTGCGGAGGGCATCCGTAAGTTCTCGGCGGACATCCGTAAATTGGAGAAGATCGTGGAAAGCAAAATTCAATAGCATTGCCCTTTTTTCCCTTGAAGAAGGCCGGCGGCAACGCCGGCCTTTTTTTTGGCTGGTGTCAACGCCCTCGGAAACGCCGCAGTGCCTGCCCCTCACCGTCACCGCCGCGGGGTGCACCCTATGCCACAGGAATACCGGTGCATTTTCGCCCGAATCCGGAAATCCCTGAGAGCGCCGTGGGAAATGTCCTCATGGACGCTGGAGCTCAGAAAGCTGCAAAATGACGCTCCAAAGCAGGGTAGCAAACTTGCACTTCAACCCCGGGTTCAGCGGCAAGCGGTTCTCGGTGGGCCGCAACGGCCCCGGTTAAGGCAGGCGAGACCCTTCTTAACCTGGACCTCTGGTGTATGCGTAAAGACACTCCCGAAGCGCTGAAAGGCGAACTCGCCGCCCTAAGCTTGTCGCTGCATTGGGTACTGGACCCGAAGCGGCGTTCCAAAGTTCTCTGGCGGATACGAGCCATCACGGATAAACTGCAAAAACGCGGCATCGCGTCCTGAACCGGGCTGGGCGGCAAAATCATGGCGAACCCTTCGGTCCCGGCGGACCGTGTTTTCTGCCATGCAAAACGATTCGTCGACTCCTTTGAAGGCTGCGGGAAACGACGGGGTCAGGCCCGGCGCGGGCGACGAATCGCAACGACGGCTGCAGGAACGAACGGCCGAGCTGGAACAAACCAATGCCGCGTTGCGGGCCGAAATTGCGGAACACAAACGCACCGAGGATGCCTTGCGCCGAAGCGAGCACCACGCGCGTGAGCTCGTTAACGCTCTGCCGGCCGCCGTGTACGCATGCGACACGCAAGGTTGCATCACGTTTTACAACCAGGCGGCCGAAGCTTTGTGGGGACGAAAACCGGAGTGCGGCAAAGATCTGTGGTGCGGTTCCTGGAAGGTGTACAATCCCGACGGTTCACCGTTGCCGCTCGACCAGTGCCCCATGGCCGTTGCCCTTCGCGAAGGTCGTCCGGTTCGGGGCAGAGAAATCATCGTCGAGCGGCCCGATGGCACCCGGACCGACGTTCTCACGTACCCTGACCCGATCCGCAACGCCTCGGGGGTGATGATCGGGACCGTGAACATGCTCGTGGACCTCACCGAGCGCAGACGGGTCGACGCGGAACTGCAATTGGCGAACAGCCGGATCGGGGAAATCTTCGAGAACATCACCGACGCGTTTGTCGCCCTCGACGCCAAGTGGCGCTACACCTATGTAAACGAACGGGCTGCCCAGCTGCTGGGCAAGCCAAAAAGCCAACTTCTCGGCCGCTGCGTCTGGGAGGTGTTTCCCGAGATGACAGGCACGGCAGCCGACCAGAAAATCCGCCGCGCCTTTGCTGAACAGGTCCCCGAAGAGTTCGAGGCGTTCAACCCCGTGTTCGGCAACTGGTACGAGAACCATGTTTACCCGACCAGGGAAGGTGTTTCCATCTACTGGCGCGACATCACCGAACGCAAGCGGGTGGAAGAGGCGCGGCACGCGCGTTCCCGGCGTCTGTCTGCCATCATTGGGACCCAGCAAGAGATCGCAAATGCTGCCTTGGACCTGAACGCGGTGACACGCTCGATCGTTGAGCGCGCCCAGAGTCTTACCGGCGCCAAGGGTGCCACCCTCGAACTCGTCGACGGGAACTACCTCGTTTACCATGTGACGAGTGGCGCAGCCGCACCTCACACCGGCCTTAGAATAAATATGGCTTTCAGCCTGTCCGGGCTTTGCGTGCGCAGCGGAGAGATTCTTCTCTGCGCGGATGCCGAGACGGACTCCCGGGTGGACGGTAAAGCGTGCCGGCAGGTTGGCCTTCGGTCGATGATCGTGGTCCCATTGCGACACGGCGACGCGAACCTGGGCGTGCTGAAGGTTTTCTCCTCCGAGCCCCACGCTTTTGCCGAGGAAGATGTAAACACGCTTCGTCTGCTGGCCGGCTTCCTGGCCAGCGCAATGCACCTCGCGGCAGAGTTCGAAGCCAAGCAGGACAGTGAAACAAAGTTGCGTTTAGCACTGGACGCGAGGGAAATTTACGCGCGCCAACAAGCCACCATTGCTGCCTTTGGAAGGCGGGCACTGAACCGTGAAAACCTTTCTTTACTGTTCGAAGACGTTGTCGGCGCAGTCGCCGAGACCCTCGACCTCGATGTTTGCAACGCGCTGGAGTTTGTTCCCGGCAATCACTCCTTCTCACTTCGGGCCGGACTCGGGTTTAGACCTGACCCTGAGGCGAATTTGACCCTGCCCGTGGCGGCCGGCTCTCCGGCCGGCGACGCGCTGAGGCGCAGCCAGGTTATTGTCTTTAACGACCTTCCCTACGAGCCGCGTTTCATGGCCTCGCCGGGACCGCTTAAACCGGGATGCGTGAGCGGGGCAGCGGTACCGATACCCGGTCGCGCGGGTCCCTTCGGCGTTCTTGAAGCCTGTTCAACCCGGCCCCGGTCGTTCACTGCGGACGACATGAATTTCCTCCAGGCAGTAACGGCCATCGTGGGCACCGCGATCGAGCGCCATGAACTTGAGAAGGAATTGCTGGAAATCAGCGGACGTGAGCAACGGCGCATCGGTCACGATTTGCACGACGACCTGTGCCAGAGGCTCGGCGGCCTACAGCTTTTGAGTGGCGTACTCGCGGAAGAATTGGCTGGCGAAGGCCGTGCGGAGGCCGGGCCGGCCGGCCGCATCCTGGCCCAGGCGCGTGAAGCGCTTGAGCGGGCCCGGTTGCTGGCACGCGGGCTTGCGCCCATTGCGCTCGAGGCGGACGGCTTGGTCACTGCGCTCGAGGAGTTGGCCGAGAACTCAGCCGAGTTGTACGGCATTTCCTGCGAGTTCCGTGCTCCCGCCCCGGTTGCCTTGGAAGACCCGGGCGCAGCCACCCATCTGTACCGCATTGCCCAGGAAGCCATCAGCAACGCCGTCAAACACGGGCGGGCCAAGCAGGTGACCATCAGCCTTACCGGAAATAAAGACACCTTTCAACTCGAGATCAGCGACAACGGGCAGGGGTTTGTTCCCGAGACGGCTGCACCGGCCGGCATGGGATTGCGAATCATGAAATACCGCGCCGCCATGATCGGAGCCACGGAGGAAGTGCGCTCCGCCCCTGGCCAAGGCACCACGGTGACCTGCACGTTCGGCAAACACCTGGGCCGTTCCACCCATTGAAGGTTTAACCCGGGACGCTGGGGCGAACCAAGCTGCCTAGCCTTCCAGCCAGCGGCAGGCGAACGAGATCAGTTCCGGCATGGTTTTCAGGTCGAGCTTTTCCTTGATTTTGGCACGATGTGCCTCAACCGTTTTCGGGCTCAGGTGCAAGGCTTCGGCGATCTCGATCGTGCCCTGGCCGCGCCCAATGAGTTGGAACACTTCGAATTCCCGGTCGCTCAACTGTGCGATCGGAGAAGCGTTTGTCCCGCGGCCGGCCAGGCTCTCCAGGATTCGGCTTGAGACCGCTTCGTTGACATACAACTTTCCGGCCAGCACTTTGCGAATGGCTGCAACCATCACTGGACCCGCTTCGCGCTTCATAACGTAACCGCGTGCCCCTGCGCGCAGCACGCGCTCCGCCCAAAGTGCTTCGTCGTGCATGGAGATCACCAGGACGGGAAGCATCGGGCTGAGCGCCCTTAAATCTTTGATCAACTCCAGTCCGTTGCGCCCCGGCAGTGTAATGTCGACCAGCACAAGGTCCGGCTTTAAGGTCGCGACCGCTTCCACCGCCCTGGACACCGTTTCAGCTTCCCCGCATACGCTGAGGCCCGGTTCGCGGCCGATCAGTGCCCGCAAACCCTCCCGCATCATCGGATGATCGTCTACAATCAGGATCCGCTGCACGGTTTCAGAAAGCATGGAACACTAAATCCTTTCCGCCACACCCGTATGGTCCACGGGACGGTGCGTCTCAATCCGGCCATTCCGGCGTGAAGAAACGGCTGCCTTCCCGGCGCCGTGAGACTACCATGAACCACGCCGCCGTGGCGCCACAAAAACAGCCGGCCCGGATTTGCGCCGGGAACGCCTATGCAACCGGTCTACCGGTGCCGCCCTGACCGCCCGCCTGACCGGCAGAAACGCCGCGTTTGGGTCTGGGTTCCTTCCAAAAGCGTTGTCGCAACGGGGAACTAAGGTAAATGCCCCCAGCCAACACGTCGCGAATGGCGCTGGGCAACTCCTCCGCAGCATCCTGTAACATCATGAAGCCGCGCGCCCCTGCCTTTAACGCCGGCAAGGCAAAAAGGTCTTCTTCATGCATCGATAAGACCAGGACAGGCATGTCGGGCACGGTGTCCCGCAACAACCCAATGAGCCACAGCCCGCTCTCGTTCCCGAGGGCCAGGCCAATGATGGCCAAGTCCGGCTTGAGGCGGGCAGCGGCTGCCGCGCCCTCGCGGGAGCTTGAAGCCTCACCGCAAACCATCAGGTCCGCCTCCAGGTTAATGAAGCGAACGAGGTTTTGACGGACCAACGGATGGTCTTGCACCAAAAGCACCGTTGCCTTGCGTTGCGGGGTTAAATTTCTCACCGCTTGATCGGAAGGGGGGGAAACAATTCGGTTCGCATTCGCGGAAATCCTGGCCCGTACCGGCGGGCTCCCGCAAGACGGCATTTCCTTTGGTCCCGGTAAGGGATTTCCCGGGGGCCGGTGAAGAAGCGGCTCACGAATCTGAGCGCCCCGGTGCAGCGGAACCAGAGCGGCTGGCCCGGGCCATCGGTCCCTGTCCTCAACTCTTGTAGGTCCGACCCCTCCACTCGGCGCGTCGCCCTTGCCAGTAACGGAACGCCGAGGTCCAGGTCATCAGGAGGTAGAGCAAACTCACCGGAGCCAATGTCAGTGCCCGCCACGCAGGCAGCCCGTAAAACCGTACCATGGGCAGGTAGGTTGCCGTCATGCTTGCAGCGCCGATCAGGCCGACGGCCCGCAACCGCTTTGAGCCTGAAAGCAACCCCGCCCAAGGCCCCCAAAAAAAGGTCAACATCGTGAAAGTCGCCGCCAGCAGCAAAACGGGGGAATAACGCAGCTGAGTAAAGGCGTTCCGCGCCACCATGTCCCAGAAATCCTGCAAACGCGGGTAAGGACGGTGGCTGCGCACCCCGTGGCTCAGGCCTACCCACGTGGCCCCTCCATGATCCTTGATCCGCTGAGCCAACGTGCAGTCATCAATCAGCGCCCCTTTCAAGGCGGCAAATCCGCCGATTCGCTCCAACGTGTCCCGCTTGACCAAGACGCACCCGCCGGCCGCCACGCCTCGCCTCTGCTTTGGATTGTTGCCAAGCGAAAACGGGTAAAGGAGTTTAAAAAAGTAGACAAAAGCGGGCGCGAGGAGGCGCTCCCCTGCCGACTCGGTGCGCAACTCGGCCATCACCGAAGCTAAGTCCACCCTCTCCCCCCTCAGCTTCCACCAAAGGGCTGACACCATGCCGGGCGCCAGTTCGATGTCCGCATCGACCAGGAGAATGGTTTCGCTCTCAAAGCGCAGGCGACCCTGCTCCAGAGCCCAAAGTTTGCCCGACCATCCGGGCGGCAGGGGTTTCCCGACAATGATTTCCAGGTCGATCCCTGCCACTTTCCGGGCGCGCTCCGCCGTCCCGTCGAGCGATTGATCATCGACCAGGACGACTTTCAGGCGGCTCCCCTGGCGGCCCAGAGAGCGCAAGGTGCGTTCAATCTGATCCGCTTCGTTCCGGGCTGGAATGAGCACTCCCACGCCCCTCGAGTCAGCGAGGCCTTCCTCTCCCGGTTCGAGCCGTTCCCGTGTGCTCCAAAATCGCCATGGCGCCATCAGCAACAACAGCCAACCGATGCTTGTGACGCCGCCAATCGCTGCCGTGACCACCCAATCTTCTTAGCACAAAGGCGCAGGAGGGGGCCAAGGTTTCTGCCCAAACCTTTCACGGTCGCGCAACCGATCGACGGCTGGTGCCGCCTACGCCAATTCGCCTTCCAGAACCACCGTGGTCAGATCTTTGCGATCGAGCACCGCGTGCGCACGCTCCAGATCGATGTCATGTTCCCACGCCGCGATAACCACCGCCGCAACGCAGTTCCCGAACAGGTTGGTGACGGCACGACCGATGCCGATGAACCAATCGACCGGCAGCATTAGAACCAGTCCGACCACCGGCAGGGCCGGGACGGCCGTTAACGTCGCCGCAAGAATCACAATGGCGGAACCGGGAATGCCGTGAGCGCCCTTCGAGGTGATCAACGAAATCAGAAGCACCAATGCCAAGTCGTGGATTGACAACGGCGTGTTGGTCGCTTGTGCAATGAAAATGACGGCCAGGCTTAAGTAAATTGAAAACCCGTCCAGGTTAAAGGAATAGCCGGTTGGAATGACCAGACCGACCGTCGATTTCTTTATCCCCATGCCCTCCAGCTTGCGCATCACTTGCGGCAAAACGGCGTCGGAAGAAGCCGTGCCCAGCACGATGAGCAATTCTTCACGAAAATAACGGATGAACTTAAGGATGTTAAACCCTGCCAGCCGCAGGATGCTTCCAAGCACCAGCAATACAAACGCCGTGCAGGCCAGGTAAAACACCGCCACGAAAAAACCGAACCTTGCGAGCGCAGCAACGCCGTACTTTCCCGTCGTAAACGCGATCGCCCCAAGCACTCCAACCGGCGCCAGGTTGATGATCAATCCGATCACTTTGAACAAGATTTTCGCGATCGAATCGACGGCCGTTAAGCCCCACCGGCCTTGCTCACCCAACAAGGAAAGTGCCGTCCCGATCAGAATGGCGAAAACGAGCACCTGCAGGATGTCGCCTTTGGCGAAAGCGTCAACGACCGTGGACGGAATCAGGTTCAAAAAAAACTCCGGCACGCTGCGCAAGCTCCTGGCCCGGTCCGCATAGACCGACATGGCCGAACCATCGAGCGAGTGCGCGTCGATGTTCATCCCGGAGCCCGGATGCAGCACGTAGGCTGAGATTACCCCGATCAGGAGGGCGAACGTGGTGATAATTTCAAAGTACAAAACCGTTTTCACACCAACCCGCCCTACTTTGTTAAGGTCGCCAGCACCACCGATCCCGCTGACCACGACGCAGAAGACCAGCGGCGCAATAATCATCTGGATCAATTTGATGAAGCCGTCTCCCAGCGGCTTCAGGCCCTCCGCCGCAGCGGGAGCACTGACCCCGAGGATCATTCCCAGAACAAGGGCCAGCACGACCCGCCCGAACAGCGTGTTTGCAAGCTTCAGCACAGCATCCTTTAGTGGCAGCTGGGCCCGGCTTTCAGGCGCAGGGCCGGCTCTCTTTTCGGCTGAGCACTTGTTGTGCCAAACCCAGCCGGCGGGCGTGCACCGGCCTCTGTTGAAGGGAGAGCGGTGCGCGCTGAACTCCCCTGGTCCGCTTAACTGTCCAGAAGCTGGCGCACTTTGCGCGTAATGGTGGCCGGCGTGTACGGTTTAGGTAGAAAGGCCACGCCTGGATCCAGGACCCCGTGTTGAGCGATGATGTCGTCAGTGTAGCCGGAAGTATAAAGCACTTTTACATCGGGATAAGCAGCTTTCAGCGAATCGGCCATGACATCGCCCGGCATCTTTGGCATGATGACATCGGTAAGTACCAGGCGGATCGGCTCGCCGCAATGCCGTCGCGCCACGTTCAATCCAATCTGTCCGTTTGAAGCCGAGAACACCTCGTAGCCCTGCGCCTGTAAGATGGCCAAGGTCAGGTGACGCACAGCCGGATCGTCCTCGACAACCAAAACGGTTTCCGATCCGCGCGGCAACGGTCCCTCCCAAATCGACGGTGTTGCGGGACAGGGGAGCTCATCAACCCGCGGCAGGTAGATCTTGAACGTCGTGCCTTTACCCAGCTCGCTTTCGACCACGATGCGCCCCCCGGCCCGTTTAACAATGGTCTGACACGTGGCCAGGCCCAAGCCGGTGCCTAAGTTTTTTGATTTGGTAGTGAAAAACGCTTCGAACAAACGCGCTTTTACCTCGCTGGTCATCCCCGTCCCGGTGTCTGCCACGGCCAGGAGCACGTAGCGACCCGGGCCAACCTCCCCGTCGCTTGCGGGATGGCTTTCCGCCAAGGTGACGTTGCTCGTTTCAATTTTGACCGTGCCACCGCCCGGCATCGCATCCCGCGCATTGATCACGAGGTTCATGATCAATTGCTGCACGTGACCGGCGTCACCCCTGATCCTTCCGAGTTGATCTCCTGAAGCAACGCTCAGTTCGACGTTCTCGTTGATGAGCCGCCGCAGCATTTTCTCCGTGGAGGCTACCACTTCGTTGATGTCCACGACCACGGGCGGCACCGTTTCGTTACGGCTGAAAAGGAGGAGCTGGCGTGTCAGCGTAGCGGCCCGCTCGGCCGCCTGCTTGATCTGGTCAGCATCCTGGAACGAAGGATGGTCCGGACCGAGGTCCGTCAGCACGATTTCGCTGTGGCCGAGGATGACGGCGAGGATGTTGTTGAAATCATGGGCCACGCCACCCGCGAGGTGACCGAACATTTCCATCTTTTGGGCCTGGATCGCCTGCTCCTCAAGCCGCCCGCGCTCAACCCGCTCGGCTACCTGCTGCATCGCACGGCGCACTGCCGGCACAAGCCGCCAAAGGCGTGCTTTCAAGATGCATTCGGTCGCCCCCTGTTGAAAAAATTCCATGGCCAGATCTTCGTCCAGCGATCCCGCCACCAGGATGCAGGGCAGGTCGGGCGACCGTTCGCGCACAACTTTCAAAGCAGCGAGCCCGTTGAAGGACGGGAGAGAACAATCGGCAAGGACAAGGTCCATCCCGCCCTTGACGAGCGAGGCTACAAAACTGTTTCGTCCTGACACACGTGTGATCGAGCAAGGAATGCCATTGCTTTCCAGCATTGCCTGCACCAGCACCCCACGTTTCGGATCGCTCTCCAAGTGCAGGATGCTCAGTGGTGTTTTCATTCGGACCTTTTCCTGCCGCGCTGCCATGGCACGAATACGAAAAGCGTCCTCCGGCCATTCCCTCGTCTGGCCAAACCGACGCTTTGCCGAAAGGCGCGTCGAGCGACCGCGACGCAATGATGAGGCTCTCCCATGGGAAAGTCCTGAATCTATTGTTATTTTGGATACATACGAGAAAAATAGACAACTTTCGGCGGTCAGGGTCGGCTGCCAGGGTCAATCCTCGCCACGGACCCCCTTGGCAATGCGGCTGCACGCCTGCCATCCCGGTCCCGTAAAGGGGTTGCCGCCGTGAAATTCGAGCAGGATTTAGATTTCTGATGCTTTTTCTGTCGCTTCATAAGTGAACTGCCGGAATCCGGTCGCGTCCTGACCCCCGGCTCTTAGGGTCGGCGTTACTTAATCAATGCAACCGCCTTCTACCCCTGTAAGCTATTTCGACGTGATCTGTGGAGGGGTCCGACGCGCCCGGCAGACTTTTCTTGATGTGCGCCTCACCCTCGCCTTCCAGGTCGAACCGGACCGAGCGCTTGGCGCCACCGAACAAACGTTCGCCACGGTTAACTTCGGACGCGGCGGTGCACACATGCTGCTTACCTTCTTCCACGTCTCCCGGGAACCGGCCTCTGAAATGATTCAGACCTTGTCCGCCGTTCAGGCCCGGGGCGTGGTCAGCGGCATCGACGTCTCCCTTGTCCACTGCACCGACACCGGCCAGGCGCTGCTTTTCAGGGACTTGGTCGCCCTTGGGTTCGCGTTTCGGGAAGACGGTTTGTGGCTGGGATGGAGGGGGCCGTGGGCGCGCCCCGAGAGCGCCGGATTCTGATGGAAGTCGATCGATGCCGCCGGGCTTAAACGAACAGCGCGCTCATCTCATTCTGCCTCATTTGTGCGGCCATCACGGCCTCGGTTGGCCGACCGCTAAACCGGCTCGCCGCGTCAAGCACCTTAGGCAGCAGCTTGACGTCGCCAACGGTGTTAAGAAAGATCCCGGGGCGCGACAGCACCCAATGCACCGCTGCATCGATCGCGGACTGGTCCTCAAGCGGTTCGTACCAGGTCGCACGCGTGTGTTCTCGTCCCCACCAAGGGCGTCGGGCAATTGCCTTAATGGTCTGGACCGCAACATTCCGCTCCTGACAGACGGCGCAGACCTTCTCGAAAGCCGCGGCGTAATGCACGTCTTGCATTAAAATGTAGCTGTACGGCAGGAGAACGGAGTCGAAATCGAAGCGCTCCAGGCTACGCAGGTGCGTTGCAGCAATCTGGGAACCATGCCCCGTCACGCCGATGAAGCGAACCAGGCCCTGCTCGCGCGCTTCAAGGCAAGCCTCAAGCCCGCCTTTTGGGCTTAACGTCCGGTCCCAATCGATTGGATCGGCGAGGCTGTGAAGCTGGATCAAGTCGATTTGTTCAACGCCCATGCGCTCCAACGACTGGTGGATCTGGCGTTTGGCGTCGTCGTAGGTCCTGCCGTCCGTTTTCGAAGCCAGGAAAAAGCGGCCGCGGTGTCGTTTGAGCCACGGCGCAATCCGCAACTCGGCGGCACCGTAGCCGGCGGCCAGATCGAGGTGGTTGACGCCGTAACGGAGCAGAACCTCAAGGGCGGCGTCAGCCTCCTCCTGGGTAGCGTTGGCCAGCGCCGCGCCGCCAAAAAGGGTCCGGCTGCTGTTGTGCCCGGTGCGCCCGAAACTTTGCCGGGGGATGAGCGGTTGGTCTGGGCAAGAAAAAAGGTCGGTTGGCATCGGTTTACAAGGGGCGGACGCGGCGGAAAACATGAGCCGGTCCGGTAACCAAGGGTCTCCTTTAGGAGGGCGTTCCGCAACCCGGAAGTCTGTTTGACTTGCGCTAAGGTAGCCGGGCGAGGCGGGCCGGCTGGGAAGGGTTGAGGCGACGAGAGCGGCAACTGCCGTTGCGACCGCCCATGATGCTCCCAAAAATGTATTAAAAACATAAAAAATATAGTCGTAGCAAGGAGCGATGTTCGTGTGCACAACCGCCGTCCCTAGCCCTTGTCCCCGCCTGGCCCGGCCCCGTTTCAAAATGGGATTCAAGGCTGCAAAGGGCTGCGTCCCCGTCCCTTGCCCAAGGGTGGTCCCTCCGCCCTCGCGTTCCCTTCTGCGGCTCCCGATCCTTGTTGCCGTTCTCAGCCTGGGCTTGGTCATGGAATCGTCGTTGGCGCAATCAGTGCCCCCTCCCGGTGACGACCGGATTCCGTATCCCGGGAGCCTTAAAGAGGTTGCACAAGGCGCCGCAGCGCCTGCCGCTGCGGCCACGCTCGTACGCGCTGAGCTTACGGCGGCGGAAGAAGAGGCAGCCGTGGAATTCTCCGTGGCCCTGAAAATGCGCGATCTTCCCGGGCTGCAAGCCCGGATCAGCAAGGGTGAGACCATTACACCGGACGAGATGGCGGACAAGTACTACCCCACGGAGGCGGATTACCAACGTGTGGCCACCTGGCTCACCACGCAGGGTTTTACCGTTGCGCCCGCTGGCAAGTACCACCTGAGTGTCTTCGCCAGCGGATCGGTGGCGCAAGTCGAACGCGCCTTTGCCACAAAGTTCGGCCGGGTGAGCCTGGCCGGAGTTGAATCCCTTTCCGCGCTGACCGCTCCAAGCCTGCCCGCTTCGACCGGAACGGCCGTGCTCGGCATCAACGGGTTACAGCCCCACCTGCACCCGCACCGGCATTCAAGCGTTGTGGCTGCCGGACCACAGAAGCTGACCGCAAACAGTCCTCCTTACACGGTGGCCGAGATTTCCAAAGCCTACAACGCCGTCGGACTGGGTGTGAACGGGAGCGGCCAGAAAATCGGCATCATCATCGACACGTTCCCGGCCGACAGCGACTTAACAAAATTTTGGCAGGCAAACGGCATATCCCAGTCATTGAACAACGTTGAAAAGGTTCAGGTCGTCCCCGGGACCCTGCCAAGCCCCTCGGGCGAGGAAACGCTTGACGCCGAGTGGAGCAGCGGCATGGCTGCCGGCGCCATGCTGCGTATCTATGCGACCGTAGACCTCAGCTTCAATCACCTCGATCAGGCTTATCAGAAACTCATTAACGACCTGCCGAGCCAGCCCAGCCTTCACCAACTCTCCCTCAGCTACGGCCTCGGTGAGACCTACACGTCGGATGCCCAGATGCAAACCGATACCCAGTACTTCGCCAGCCTTGCCGGCGGCGGGGTGAGCATTTTCGTCTCTTCGGGCGACGGCGGCTCCAGCCCCGGCTCCTCGGGTCATGACCACAGCGGCCCCGTTCAGACGGAATCGCCGGCAAACGACCCGCACGTGACTGCGGTCGGCGGCACCAGCCTCTACCTCAGCGGAGCCACGGGGAACGTCAGCAGCGAAGGGGCATGGTCCGGCGGCGGGGGCGGCATCAGCCAGTTTTTTCAGCGTCCGGTGTGGCAAAACGGCACCGGCGTGCCCTCGGGTAGTAAACGGCTGGTGCCCGACATGGCGCTGGTGGCCGACCCGACCACGGGAGGCTACCTCGTACTCAACAATCAGCCGTACGAGACCGGAGGCACCAGCTGGAGCGCACCGACCTGGGCAGGGGTCTGCGCGATGGTCAATCAGGCGCGGACGAACCTTGGCCAATCGCCGTTGGGTTTGCTGGGACCAAAAATCTATCCACTGCTGGGCACGACTGCCTTCCGTGACATCACCACCGGCAGCAATGGCACGAGCGGGACCTACAATAGCGGGGCCGGTTTTGACCTCTGCACCGGCATCGGTGTGCCGAACGTCGCGCTCCTGCAGAAAGCGCTGACGTCGACCCAGGCCTCCAGGGTAACCAAAGATTTTGATCATGACGGCCAGGCCGACATCCTCTGGCAGAACACCCAGACTGGCGCGCTCATGGCCTGGCTCATGAAAGGAGGCGTGCACACAGGCACCCTGACGCTGCCCAGCGTGCCGTCTCCGTGGAACGTCGTTGGCACGGGCGATTTCAATAACGACGGCTACGCCGACCTTCTGCTGCAGAACACAACCACGCGCGAGTACGTCATCTGGTTTCTTAAGAACGGGGCATTCGTTAACAGCGTGACGCTTGCGACGCTAAGTCCAGATTTTCGAATCGCCGCTGTCGGCGATTTTGACGGGGACGGTACTGCCGACGTGGTTTGGGAAAACACAACGAGCGGCGATCATTACATCTGGTTCATCAAGAATGGCGCGCACACGGGCAGCGACATTTACCTGGGACGTGTTGCGGTCGCTTGGCAGGTGGCCGGAGCAGCGGATTTCGACAAGAGCGGGCAGGCCGACCTCATCTGGGAGAATACCGCGACCGGGAACCGCACCATCTGGATTCTTAACACCGGCGTCTACGTCAAAGCCATTGCCCTCGGCCCGGTTGCCTTGAAGTGGCACATTGCGGGTGCAGCCGACTTCACTGGTGACGGGCAGGCTGACATCATCTGGGAAAGTCCCACGACGGGAGAACACGTGATCTGGGTCATGAAAAACGGTGTCTGGTCCGGGACCCTCCCCCTGCCGACCATGCTCCCGTGGCAGGTGAGAGAACATTGACGCGTGGGCGGACGAAAACACCGGGGTTCTCCCACCAGGACGCCGGCTGGCGAGCGGTAGGATCGCCGCCAGGTCAACCACCTCACGCGGAACGCCTGACTTCAATGGAACCCGAGGGTGAGCAGATCCACCACGCGTCCGGCATTTTCCGGCGTTACAAAGCTAGGCCCGGTTAGAATGAAGTCGTTCTGCAAAATCAGTCCATACTTCGCATAATTGGCTAAGAACACCACCGGCAGGTAACCCTGCAGCCATTGCTGTTGGTCAAGCGCGAACGCCATCTGGCGATTGGACAGCGCGTCCAGCAGCGCGGGGGATAAATCGAATGCGCAAAGCTGGATTTTTCCGATCTTGCCCTCGGCGTTGAGCACTTCCAAGGCAGGCTCGGCAGCAATCGGCCCCAGCGCCATGATGCCGTCGACGTCTCGATTTTCGGCCAGGTAAGCAGCCACGGCAGCCCGACACTGCGAAAAATCCATCTTTACGGGAAGCACCTCCACGTGATGAAACGGCCCGGCGAAACCGTCGGTGAATCCTTTGGCGCGTTGTTCCAGGGCAAAGTTCCCGATCTCCTGGTTAAGGATCACGACCTTTTTTACGCCGAGGGCCTTCATGCGCCGGCCCGCCTTGTTCCCGGCATCGACTTCCTCCTGCCCGATGTACATGAGGCACCCGAGCTTTTTGTACACCTCGGAGCCTGAATTGATGACCACCACCGGAAGTCTGGCCGCCGCCGCCTGGATGGACTTGCTTAATGCAGCCGTGTCTGGAATCGAGACGACCATGCCGGCCGGCCGCGAGGCCGCGGCTGCATCCACCAATTGCGCCATCGCCACCATGTCGAACCGTTCAGGCGCACGGTACTCGACGTCTACACCCGTTTCCCGGGCTGCCGCGTCAACGCCATTCCTCACGATCAGCCAGAATGGATCGCCCGTTTGACCATGGGTAACGACGACAATCCTCGGCTTGTTCTGGGCCAGAGCAACTGCAGGAACCGCCAGGATCAGCACGCATGCCCAATGCCAAGTCACCTTCCATTTATTCATGTGTAACCTTTTCGATGGGCAATTCTCCGCCGTACCCTTCCATGACCCCGAGCCTTGCGGTACGCTTCCGGTCTGCGCCAACGCCTTACGGTCATCAAGACCAGAAATAACTTCTGGCTCGAACGGCACGGGACCGGCAGGATAGTCCGGTGACCAAAGCCTGTGGCCAGGCTGCGGCGCCGTCCTCGTTTCCGCTTTGACCAAATCGCATGGACACGCACAGAGAACCGACCGAACAAAGGCAGGTTTCTCACCTGGTTCGCTCGTTGTTAAACGTTAAACTCTGGGCGATCGAACATTTTCGGATCGGGGAACGACAATCGACGCTGATGTGGGCGGTCGTGGTTGGGGTCCTCGGCGCCGTTGCCGACGAGAGTTTCCGCAAGGTCAGCGAACTGGTGCATTACCTGGCGACGGGCAGCGACCTGGAGATCATCTCCTCTTTCGCGCGCCTGCCATGGTGGCTGAGGCTTGCGGTGCCGGCAGCGGGTGGATTGCTGGCCGGCCTCACGTTGTGGCTTGGCAATCGCCTGATGTCCCGTGTCCGGCAGAAGACCACGACCGACTACCTCGAAGCAATCGTCGTGGGCAACGGGATCATCTCCCTGCCCGCAAGCATTGTAAAAACCACTTCCGCCCTCTTCTCCATCAGCACCGGTGCGTCCATCGGGCGGGAAGGGCCGCTGGTCACCATCTCGTCGCTGGTAGCCTCGCTGCTGGGACAAATGCGAGGATTTCCGGTTCCCCAACGCCGTCAACTCGTGGCTTGCGGAGCCGCCGCAGGGCTCGCGGGCGCCTACAACGCCCCGATTGCCGCATCGTTTTTTGTGGCCGAGATCGTCCTGGGGACCGTGGTGGTCGAGGCGCTTGGACCGTTAATCCTGGCTGCGGTGGTGGCGACCTTTATCGGTCAACTTTTGCACGGGGGCGGACCGATTTACCGCTCTCCGGGGGTAGTTCTCCATACCCAATGGGAAATCGTTCCGTTATCCCTGGTGGGGATCGTCGCCGGGTTGCTGGCCCCGCCGTATTTGCGTTGCCTGCGCGGGACCGAACGCCTGTTTTCCACGGTCCGCGTCCCGGTGCCCGCAAAGATTGCCCTCGGCGGTCTGGTCGTGGGCGCGCTGGCGATCTTAAGCCCGGAGGTTTGCGGCAACGGCCAAGGACTGCTGATCTCGCTGTTTCACCAGAATTGGTATTCGGACGAGATTTTCGCGATTCTCCTGATCAAGCTCATCGCAACGGCTGCCACGTTCGGTTCCGGAGCGGTTGGAGGCGTTTTTACCCCGACCTTGTTTATCGGCGCGGCCGTCGGGATGCTGTACGGGCGGGGTGTGCTTCACCTGGTGCCCCAGCTCCAATCTGATCCCCTGATGTATGGCATCGTCGGCCTTGGCTCTTTCATCTCCGCCACCACCGGCGCCCCTTTGATGTCGATCCTGATGGGGTTTGAGCTCACCCTCGACTATGAGATTGCACCGCTGCTGATGGTCAACTGCATCGTGGCCTACTATTGCAGCAGCATCTTCGAAAAACGATTCATTTACGGCGAATCCCTGGAGCGCAAGGGAGCAGCCTTTTTCAGCCGGCAACTGGCCGAGGCGAACCTTAGCGAACTGATCCGCAGCAACCCGGTGACACTGCCCCAAAACGCGAACTTCGCCGAGATTGCGCGCACATTCGTGCAAAATCAGTTTCAGTACATTTATGTCGTCGACAACGAAGCGCGGTTGCTCGGGGCCATTTCGCTTCACACGGTTAAAGAGTTCCTTAACGAACCGGAGCTCCAGACGGCGGTGATTGCGGCCGACATCATGGACGAGGATTTTCCGCGCATTTCACGCTCCGAAGGGATGGGCGAGGCTTTGGAACGGTTTTCAACGACGCGTGCGGATCGGTTGCCCGTCGTGGATCACCCAAGCTCCCGGCGCCTGGTCGGAAGCATTTCCAAAACCGACCTGATCCTGCACATCGCCGGCCGACAGAACGCTAACCTTGAAACCCTGGCTGCCTCCCGGACCTGAGGAGCACAGGGCCGCGGCTCAAGAAAGTCCAGCCATCCCGCCGCCGCAAGACCCTGGCAAGGGATATTTGCCCATCTAGCACAGCGTCTGCTCTCTGACCTGTTCCTGCTCGCCCATCCAGTTACTTAGTCCCAAAACAGTTGTGTTTTATACAGATTGGTCGAGCCAAAACATTAATTGAGTCATTCGAGTCAGCATGAGTGCAAGTATTTCCCGCTTACAAGCCATCAGTGCAGCCAGCAATTTCAAGTCCTCGGCCTCACCCGTCAATTTCCGAGGAATCTTTGCCACCGAACTGTATGGGTCGAACGTGTTCAGCCCGACGGTGATGAAGGACCGGTTGCCGAAGACCATCTACAAGAGCGTCATGCAGACAATCGAGAGTGGCGCTAAGCTCGATGCCACGGTCGCGGATGTGGTCGCCGCCGCCATGAAAGATTGGGCGATTGAGAAAGGGGCGACCCACTACGCCCATGTGTTTTACCCGCTCACCGGCATCTCCGCAGAAAAACACGATTCGTTTCTTTCTCCTGACGGTCTGGGCAGCGCCATTACCGAGTTTTCCGGCAAGACCTTGATCCAAGGGGAGCCCGACGCTTCCAGTTTTCCGAGCGGCGGATTGCGCTCCACGGCTGAAGCGCGTGGTTACACAGCCTGGGACGTGACCAGCCCGGCGTACATTTTCGAGAACCCGAACGGGGCCACGCTTTGCATTCCGACCGCCTTCGTCTCCTGGACCGGGGACGTGTTGGACAGCAAAACCCCGCTGCTCCGGGCGATGCAGGCGCTTGACCAGCAGGCCCGGCGCGTTCTGAAGCTGTTCGGCCATGAGCGCATCGCTCACATCTCGAGCACCGGCGGACCGGAACAGGAATATTTTCTCATCGACCGCAACTTCTTTTACGCGCGTCCTGACCTTTTGAACGCCGGACGCACCCTTTTCGGGGCGAAACCTCCCAAAGGCCAGGAGTTCGAGGACCATTATTTTGGGGCCATCCCAGAGCGTGTGCTCGCGTTCATGCTCGATGTCGAACGTGAACTCTTCAAACTGGGCATCCCGATCAAGACGCGGCACAATGAGGTTGCCCCCGGCCAGTTCGAAGTGGCGCCGACTTACGAATCCTCCAATTTGGCGGCGGATCATCAACAGCTCGCGATGACGTTGTTGAAGAGTGTGGCAGAAAAGTATGGGCTCGTTTGCCTCTTGTCGGAAAAGCCGTTTGCCGGGGTGAACGGAAGCGGAAAACACCTCAATTTTTCTCTGGGCAACGCCACCCAGGGTAACCTGCTGGATCCCGGTGACACTCCCCACGCCAACGCCCAGTTCCTCGTGCTCTGCGGCGCCGTCATCCGGGCGGTGAGCCGTCATGCCAAGCTTCTCCGTGCGGTCGTGGCCAGTGCGGGCAACGATCACCGGCTCGGGGCCAATGAAGCGCCCCCGGCGATCATCTCGATCTTCCTCGGCGATCAGCTCACGGACGTATTCGAACAAATCAAAGGGGGCGGAGCGAAGAGCAGCAAGGCCAAGACATCGCTGAACATCGGGGTGGACGTTCTCCCCACTTTGCCGAAGGACGCGGGCGACCGGAACCGGACGAGTCCCTTTGCCTTTACCGGGAATCGGTTCGAGTTTCGTGCCGTCGGCGCCAGTCAATCCATTGGGGCGTCAATCCTGACGCTTAACGTTATCCTGGCTGAATCGATCGATTATTTTGCGACGGAGCTGGAAAAAGCAGGCCCGGAAAAGCTCAACGAAACCATCCAGAAACTGCTCAAGGAAATGATCGATGAGCATGGAAGCGTTATCTTCAACGGCAACGGGTACACCCCGGAATGGCACGCCGAAGCCGAAAAACGGGGATTGCCTAACCTCAAAACCACCATTGATGCGTTGCCGGCTTACACGTTGCCAAGCACGGTGGCGGCGTTTGAGAAGTACGGCATTCTGACGGCGCGTGAACTGCACAGCCGCCAGGAGATTGCGTACGAGCATTACATCAAATCGGTCAACGTTGAAGCGAACATCGTGATTGAGATGGCCAGGACGATCATCTTTCCGGCAGCCGCCCGCTATCAAGGTGAACTCGCCGACACGGCGGCCAAGCTGAAGGCGGCTGGACTGGAAGCAGACACGACGGTGCTGCAGGAAGTCACGACCCAGATTAAAGCCTTGCTGGCTGGAGTCGCCAACGTGGAGAGTTCCTTGCAGGGAACCAACGGCAGCCTTGAAGGCCATGCCCGGCATTTTCAAGAGAAAGTGCTGCCCGCCATGGCGGAGGTGCGCGCGGCGGCGGACGCTTTGGAGGGAATGGTAGCGGACGACCTCTGGCCGCTGCCGACCTACCAGGAAATGCTTTTCATCAAGTAGGTCAGGCCGCGGATGCGGGTTCCGGAGCCGCCAGACGTGCGCTGGCGGCTTCCCGTTTCCAGCCGTTGAACCTCCTTGCGGAAGTGGTGTAAGCTGCCGCCGATTTGTCCGAGCCAGTTCCAGAAAAACTTTCTGCGGATGGGCGGGTGCCGCTCTCGGCCCTGCACAGCATCGAACTTGCCGAAAACCTTCGTTACCTGATCACGAAGCCGCCGGAAAAGGACTTCCCGCTGCACTCAATCGCCCGGAAGACAGGTCCCGACGGTCGGGATCTTGTCCACAGCGAACTCGTGATTGCGGGCAAACCGGCGCGTGCAACGCACCCACTTGCAGCCCGCTACCCCGTTCATTTTCTGAAATCGTACCACCCGTGGAGTTTTCACGGCGATCCCCGGGTGGAATTTGAGAACAGCCGCATGGCCGCGCAGATCCTCGGCACGCCGGAACCCATCGGCTACGACCGCAATTCTTTTCGGGCGCCGTTTTTACCCGGTAAGCCGCTGAGTAAACTGTCGCCGTTCACCGGGGTAGAGCCGCCCCAGCGCTGCCTGGACATTGCCCAGCAGAGCGACCCGGCGGCGCTGATCGGGTTATGGCGCTTGGCCGAAGCGGTATTCCAGCTGGTGAAAAAACTGCATGCCGAACGTTTCTGCCATGGAGACCTCGAACTTCACAACGTCATCGTTTGCACCAGCCCGGTTGATGTGTTCCTGATCGACTTTGAAGGTTCCGAGCGCGTCTTCGGAGGGTCAGAAAAAAGCTGGAGAGCCCGTTGCGCAAGGGATTTGGCTGAGTTGTCGCGGCTCGCCATCTACTTACAATCCGGTTTGGGGAGGCAACCAGGAGCGCTGGCTCAAACGGCCGCGGAGAACCTGCCCCACCTTTTTCCGGCGGCCTCTACCTTTCTGGCCCGTCTCGACGCCGCGGACCGTCGGGCGATGGGAAGTTAGCCTGGAAGGCGTTCTCAGGGACCAATCACCCCGGAGATCTTGCGGGTGGGGCGCTGCCTCGCCGGAACCTGCCAATGGCCATGCGATCCCACCAACCCACCGTGGCTAATCGTGGAAGAGATTTTTGACAAACGGTACGGTCAACTTTGGCAAGCACGGCTGAGCAAACACCAAAGCGGTTGTGTGTAGATGTAAATCTAATATAGTCTCTACGTCTACACGAACAACCTATGGCCCTGAATATCCGGAATGAGGAGGTCAACGAGCTTGCCCAGAAACTCGCCAATCGTAAGCACATCAACAAGACGGACGCGGTAAAGCTCGCCTTGGAAAATGAACTCCGCCGCCTGGATGAAGCAGTGCCTCTGAGGGAGCGGCTCCGGCCACTTCAGGACCGGGTGCTGGCCAGGCCGGCAACCGGCCTGGAAGCTGACAAAACATTTTACGATGACCTCAACAAGAACCCGTGATGTTCATTGATGCTTCCGCCATTGTCGCCATTCTCACCCGTGAGCCGGAGAGTGACCTTCTGGCAGACACCCTGGAGGGCGCCCGATCGCCCATCACTTCGCCCGTGGCCATCTTCGAGGCGGCTCTCGGCGTATGCCGCAAGCGCCATGCCAGCATAGCAGAGGGTCACGCGGACGTTCTCGATTTCCTCCAAACTGCCCGGGTCCGAACGGTTTCCGTCACGAGCCAAGAAGCAAGGGACGCACTCGACGCATTCGAACGGTATGGCAAAGGAAGAGGCCATCCTGCCCAACTGAACCTGGGTGACTGCTTCGCCTATGCGGCCGCGAAAAGCCGTCAGACTTCCCTCCTGTTCAAGGGTGCTGATTTCGAGAAGACCGATATAAATTCCGCGACTCCCCGGGAATCATAGTTCACCGGCCGTGCTCCGATACCCCGGTCACGAAGGGACTCCTGACCCTACCGGGCTGGCGCTTGAGGCAGTTAACGCGCGGCGCC
>DASWVC010000436.1:0-4380 GCA_036401335.1 Chthoniobacterales bacterium | reverse complement strand
TTGGCGATCTTTTTCGCTTTTTTGACGCTGGGCAGGTCGAAGATCGGGGCTAAAACGTGGGAAAGCGAATCGGCCGGCACCCGTTTGATCGCATCTTCACGGGTGATCAGCTTTTGATTGACCATCTCGACGGCGATTCGCACGGCTGCTAAGCCGGTGCGCTTCCCGTTGCGGGTCTGAAGGATGTAAAGCTTATTTTCCTCGACCGTGAATTCCAAGTCCTGCATGTCATGGAAGTGGCCTTCAAGCAGGTCGCGGACCTTCAGGAGTTCCTGGTGGGCCGCGGGCATTTCTTTGGCCAACTGAGCAACCGGGTGCGGTGTCCTTACTCCGGCGACCACGTCTTCACCCTGAGCGTTGATCAGGTACTCACCATAAAAAACATTTTCGCCGGTGGCCGGGTCGCGCGTAAACGCCACCCCGGTGGCGCTGCTGTCGCCCCGGTTGCCAAACACCATGGTTTGCACGTTGACGGCCGTACCCCACTCATGGGGAATTCCGTACTTGCGGCGGTAGACGTTGGCCCGGTCGTTGTTCCAGGATCCAAATACGGAACCGATTGAGCCCCAGAGCTGCTGCCGGGGATCTTGCGGGAACGTCTTGCCCGTGTACTCCTTGATGAGCTGTTTGAAGCGTTCCACCAGCGTTTGCAGGTGCTCGACCGTAAGCTCGGTGTCGTTTTTCACGCCCGCTTCTTCCTTCACGGCGTCAATAACGGTTTCGAATGGATCATGGTCTTCGCCCGGGCGTTTCTGGACGCCCATCACCACGTCGCCGTACATCTGCAGGAACCGGCGGTACGAATCCCAGGCAAACCGCGGGTTACCGCTCTTTTCGGCAACGATTTCGACCACTTCGTCGTTCATGCCGAGGTTCAGAATGGTGTCCATCATGCCCGGCATGGAATCGCGAGCCCCTGAGCGGACAGAAAGGAGAAGCGGGTTTTCACGGTCACCCAGCTTTTTTCCAACCGACTTTTCGACCTTGGCGAGGGCGGCCTCGACTTGTTCGTTCAATTCGGTGGGGTAACTGCGTTTGTTGGCGTAGTAGTAGCTGCACACCTCGGTGGTGAGCGTGAACCCAGGGGGAACCGGCAACCCAATGCGCGTCATCTCCGCCAGATTCGCGCCTTTACCGCCGAGAAGAGCGCGCATTTTGCCGTCGCCGTCCGCCTTACCGTTGCCGAAGTAGTAGACGTAACGAAGCTTTTTGGCAGCTTTGGCCTTTTCGGCCGTCTGCACGGTTGCCGGCGCCTTTTTGGCAGCGCTTTTCTTCTTGAGTGTAGTGGGCATATGAATGGTGATCCTTCAAAAATTCAGCACTTGACACGGCGAGCTTTGGGCCACCGGAGTGGAGAAGCTAACAGAGCGATCTGGCGTGTCAACGTGGTGGCCGCGTGCGTTTGGAGGGCACTCTTTTTACAGCCGGTCAGGGGCGGCAAGGCACGTCCGCCAACAGTGGTGGAGGTGCGGCTCAGGACGACCCGGCGGGCACCCGGTCAGCCGATTGGATGACCTCACCTGCTGCTGACATAAAATCATCCAGACCGGTGCTCGGAATAATGATTGTGTTCCGTCGCCCGTGCGCCTCTTCGGTGATCCGCATAAAGCGACCCCGTTCGTTTTCCCGGAATTCGATGAAGAAATGCTTGCGTTCGACCTGCAGTTCGCGCGTGACAATTACGTTGTCCATGACGTTTCGGAGGGAATACTGACCTTAACACACTAACCCATTCCACGGAGGGAGAATCCTGTCTTCTTGCATAGTTCCACCCCGTAGTAAATGACAATCTGGGAGCAGCCCCTTCCGGGCAAGCCTTGAGCCGGGGGAGAAAATGCGTTTGGACCGGAGTGCCGGCGGCTCCTTATCCCATGCCCTTGCCGCCACGTTTTTTCTTGCGGCTGGCCAGGCTGAGACGAGCGGTCGGGGGCGTCGGCTCGCCAGGCGCGTCCTCCCGCGGTATTTTTCGAAGCACGGCAAAGTCGACCTGCTGTTTGAAGGTGTCGACCCGGGTGACCCTGACTTCCAAAACGTCGCCCACGCGATACGTAGTTCTTGTCCGGCGCCCGACGAGCTGACGCCGGACGGGGTCAAAACTGAAAAAATCCTGGTCCAAGGCGGACAGGTGCACCAAGCCGCTCAGAAGGAGGTCGGGCAACTCGACCAGCAACCCGTAGTTGCGCACCTCAATGACCGCGGCCATGAAACGGTGAGGGGCACGGAGCTGATTTTGCAGGTATTCAAGCTTTTTCAGGCGCACGGCTTCGCGCTCGGCGTCGGCCGCGACCCGTTCAGTCTCAGACAAATGCTCGCTAAGGTCTGGCAACAGCGTGGAGTTCGGCATCGCCTGTTTCCCGCGCGGTTCCGGGATCAAGGCCCCGAGAGTCCGGTGCACGACGAGGTCGGCATAACGCCGGATGGGGCTGGTAAAATGCGTGTAGTCTGCCTTGGCAAGGCCGTAATGGCCCCGGGGCTCGGCGGCGTAGATCGCTTTGCGCAGGCTGCGCAAAAGTCCCACGCGCAGCGCCCCTGCCTCCGGCAGGTCGGCAATGCGATCGAGCAAGCGTTGCACTTCACGGCGGTGCGTGAGGTCGCCGACGGGAATGCCGTAGGCTTTCACCGTTTCCCGGTACTCGGCGAGCTTGGCGGGATCAGGGTCGTCGTGCACCCGATAAACCGACGGCAGCATCCGTTCCTTGGTCGCGCGCGCAACGGTCTCATTCGCTAACAGCATGAGTTCTTCAATCAACTGATGCGACTCATCGTGAACCTCGCGGCTGATTGCGATCGGCGTGCCCTTGTCGTCGATGTGAACGCGCACCTCCGGCATGTCCAGGTCCAGTGCCCCTTCCCGAAACCGGCGGCGGCGCAGGTGAGAAGCAATGTTCCAGGCCGCGGCCAGGTGGCCGCTGAAATCGTCGGCGGCAGGTTCACGAAGCAGTGCGGTTGCCTGCTCGTACGTGAACCGGCGCCGGCTTGAAATGAGGGTGGCGCTGAAGCGGTAATCGCGGATGGAAAAGTGGCGATCCAAGCGGACGAAAACACTTTTGGTCAGGTGTTCCTCGTCCGGGCGCAGGCTGCAAACGCCGTTGGAAAGCCGTTCGGGCAGCATCGGCAAAACGCGGTCAGGAAAGTAAACGCTGTTGCCCCGACGGCGCGCCTCCCGGTCCAAGGCGGAATTTGGCCGGACAAAGAACGAGACGTCGGCGATGTGAATGCCCACTTCCCACCCATCCGCCCACGGGGCGACGTGGATGGCGTCGTCGAAGTCGCGGGCGTCCACCGGGTCAATCGTAAAAATCGGCAATGCACGGAGGTCCTCGCGCCGGTCGCGCTCCGCCGGCGGCACGTTGAAAGGGATGCGCTCGGCCTCGGCCAGCACGGTTGCAGGAAATTCCGTGATCAGGCCGTGTTTCTTGATGATGGAGAGAATATCGACGCCGGGTGCCTTGGCCGGCCCGAGCACTTCGACGATCTTGCCCTCGGGATTCACGTGGCGGTGTTCCCAGGGTTCAAGGCGGACGACCACCTTGTCGTTGATTGAGGGAGGTTTTTCCAGGCCCTCGAGCCGGACATAAATGTCGTGCACGAGGGCGGGCTCGTCCGGGACGACGTAGAAAAACTGACGAGAGGATTGCAAGGTGCCAACCACCGTCTCGTTCGCCCGTTCCAAGATGCGGATGATCCGGCCCGATCGGTTGGCCCGGCGCCGCGGCGGGCGTGCTTCACCGGCTTCTTCGGGGGCGATGCGTGCGATCACGCGATCCCGGTGCAAAGCTGTTCCCATGTTTTCGGCGGCGATGTACACATCCCCGAGTCCGTCGGCGGATTCGTTGAGGATGTAACCAAACCCTTGTGGGTTCACCTGGAGCACCCCCGTAATGAGGTCGGCATCAGCGGGCCGCACGTACCGTTCCTTACGGATGCGCACAATCCTGCCGTCAGCCTCAAGCTGTTGCAGCAATTTTCGGAAGCCGGCCCTGCTGTCGACGGGAACCTGGAGCCGCCTGGCCAGATCGGTCTTATTTAGCGGCTGGTACCGCGGGTGCGCCAGGATGGCGAAAAGGCGGGCTTCAAGGGAATCCGGTTCACGGGACATCGTGTCTTTTCTTTAGCAGGTGGAGCCGGTCGACGCATCCCTTCTTCAAGAAAGGATTTGGCAAAAAGGATTGGACCGGTAATACTACCGGCCGCGTTTCCATGCGGGTGTAGTTCAATGGTAGAACGGCAGCTTCCCAAGCTGCATACGAGGGTTCGATTCCCTTCACCCGCTTATTGTCTCAGCCCAAAGGGCCTAGACGATCCTGAAGGGTAAAAAAGACGGAGCCCATATGGACCCACGTCGGCGGCCACTTCCTCCACGCCTTCCAGCCGCCGGTT
>DASWVC010000435.1:0-3068 GCA_036401335.1 Chthoniobacterales bacterium | reverse complement strand
AGTTCATGACACGCTCTAGCGGATTGACATTGAGGTGCGGGGAAGGGTGTTCCTGGAGTACAACCCCGTGCGGATGGGCATTCGGGACGCGCTGGATCGGGTCCATTGGGTTCCAAGGCGTGACCTTCGCCAAGCACTAAGAGATGTGCCAAGGCATTCCCAAGCGCCGGCCTGAACCGCTGCAGAGCCTCGACGTCGGAGAGCGCGAGGCGCGGGGGCCCGTGCGCCCCCAGGGCGCGTTTTGCCCCGGGTCCGCAGTGTTGGGGCGCCTGCCGGCCTGCCGGCCTGCCGGCCTGCGGCGTGTCAGGCGGGCAGCGGTGCTTCGGCCGGTGAAGATGGCGACGGCTCCTGAACCGTGTCGGGCCTGAGTGATTCCAGCAGCCGGCAGGATCTCATACAAAGTCTTACCGCTTCCGCGTCCTTTAAAGCCTGGATATACTGTGCCGTGGCGGATAGAAACGGGCTTCACCGGTGACCCATGGCCATTGGATCGGGTTGCAAGGTCCACCTTCGAGAGAATGAACTTCCGCAAGGCCGATTGATCGTTGAGGTATCCCGCTGTCAACGATCATTTAAAACTGACCCACTTTAAACCATTTAAATTTGACCCGGGTCAGCGCGATCGGTCTCCTTGGGAGGGTTTAGTGGGTTGGAGTTGGTGGTTCGGTGGGTTTGGCAGAAGCGATCGTTTTGCGGCGTTCTTTGAGCCGATAACTGTCGCCTTTGATGTTGATGACGGTGGCGCGATGCAGCAGTCGGTCCAGGGCCGCGCTGGCCATGACGAGATCGCCGGCAAACACGTGAGACCAATCGGCAAAGGCCTTGTTGCTGGTCAAAATGATCGACGAGCCGTTCTCGTAGCGGTTGGAGATGACTTGGAAAAGCAGGCTGGCCTGGGTCGCATCGAGCTGGAGGTAGCCGACTTCGTCGATCACCAGCAACTTGGGGCGGGTCAGGATTTTCATTTCCCGGTGAAGCCGATTTTCGGACAGGGCCTGAGCCAGGCGCCGGGCGACCTCGATGGCGGAGGTGAAGTAGACGCGGTGTCCGAGTTCGGCCGCCAAGACGCCAAGGCCGATGGCCAAGTGGGTCTTGCCTACACCGGGCGGTCCGAGCAGCACGAGGTTACGCGCTTCCGCCAGGAAGCGGCCCGTCGCCAACTCGTCGACTAACCGGCGATCGAGCGACGGCTGGGCGCGGAAGTCGAACTGCTCGAGCCGCTTCAGGTAAGGGAACTTGGCCAACTGCAGGTTCAAGGCGACCGCGCGACGGTGCCGCTCAGCGAGTTCTGCTTCGAGCAGGTAGCCTAAGAAGTGACTGTAAGACCATTGGTGCGCCGCGGCCGTTTGGGTGGTGGTGTCCAGCTGATCGCGAGCGGTCGTCAAGCCCAGGGCTTCCAAGCCGCCGGCGGCTTTGGCTTCGTACGCGACGCTCATGCCACCTCCTGGTAGACGCTCAAGGGGGTGGTCACGACGGCGTGATCAAAACGCAGTTGCCAGTTGGGCAAGGGCGCGCGGTTCGGTTCCGTGGACCGCTTCCAGAGGGCCTGCAAGTGTTCGGGTTGCGCGACACAGCTGCCCGCGCGCGGCGCGACGTCGTGCTCGGCCAGGATCAGTTCCTGGCATTGAATGAGGATGCGGCGGTCTTTTTGCTGGATGCTGACCACCTTGCCGCAGTGCTCCGGCGGCACCGAGTAGCGGCTCTTTTGAAAACGCACGAAGCCTTCGGCATCGACTTTGCGCGTCGCCGGGATGACCAGTTGGTAGGGTTTGACGGCGCCGTAGGGTTGGAGGTGCTCTTGGGCCAGCAGATCGACGGGACGGGCCTGGGTCGTGGCGTGCAGGCGGACGTTGGCCACCTCGTTTAACCAGTGCTGATTCTGCGCATTCAATTCGGCCAGATCCGCGAAGGAGCGACCCGCCAAAAAGTTCGTCTTGAGGTAGTGAATGGCGCGTTCGACTTTGCCTTTGGTGCGCGGACGATAAATCCGGCAGGTGCGCGGGACGAAGCCGTAATAATGGGCAAAGTCCAAAAACTGCGGGTTCCATTGGTGCGGATTCAAACGCACCTGCTTCATGTTGTCGTAAAGGATTTCCTTGGGGATCCCGCCCAAGGAAGCAAACGCTTGCTGATGGCAATCGAGGAGCGTCGCCAGGTCCATGGAGGTGGTAAAGCAGGAATAGAGCGCCCGCGAAAAACCGAGGACCATCACGAAGGCGTAAACCTTGAGGGGACAGCCACCTTCATCCTTGAAGGGGCCGCAGTAAGCCCAATCGACTTGGGCCTGTTGACCGGCGGCCGTCTCGAAGCGCACCGTGGCTTTTTGTTGGGCCTGCGCGTCGGCTTTGAGGGTTCGCAAAAACCGGCGCAGCGTCATGACCGACCCGCGGTAGCCTTGCGCCTGCGTCTCCTCCAGGAGCCGCACGGCGGACAACCCGCTGGCCCGGAAACGCGCCGTCACATACTCCTTGAACGGGTCAAGTTTGGAACCCCGTTCGGGCGTCTGAAAGGGTTGCGGGGCCTTGTCGCGCAGCACGCGCCGGACCGTGTTACGGCTTAAGCCGCTCAGTTGGACGATTTTGCGGATGGAATGCCCCTGCAACTTTAACATTTTGAGATCCATAAATTGATCGACAGAAAGCACCGCTTCTCTCTGAGAGAGTGACGGGCGGAGGGTCAATGGGTTTGATCGCTGCCTGGGTTAAACTGGAGCGATCGATCGGCTCCTCTCGTCGCCGGCGACGGGCTTTGGGGTTTTGCGTTCCGTCGGCCGGCTTCGCCGTCCTCCTTCACGTCAAACCCCAAAGCATCGTTCCGGCACTCCGAGGTGGGTCACTTCTCGATGATCGCTAGTGGGTCACTTTTCCATGATCGATCACACCGCCAAGCCTCCGCTTTTTATTCCGTTGCTTTCCTTGCCGCTTCGCTCTCGGTTCGTGGCCGGAGGTCACTGCATTTTGCGTTCGGGAAGAACTGCGTTCTTCCAACGCAAAACAACGTAACGAGGTGCGCCGTGAAGGTTGCAGCACCATGCAAAGAGGACGAGGAGGAACCATGACCGGCGCTTT
>DASWVC010000434.1:0-1710 GCA_036401335.1 Chthoniobacterales bacterium | reverse complement strand
GGTTCCGGACCGCCGGTGGCCGGTCCCGGAAACCGACCCGTTGCTGCCTTCGGCAGAGCAATTCTCTCTTCGGCGGGATTGGGCCGACCTGCCGGCGGCCGGCGCCCCCGCTCCGGACCAGCCGGATCCACCGCCCCCTGTTCCGCCCGGGAAAGAATGGAGGGAAGGTTCGGAAGCGCCCGTTGGAAAACCGCTTGATTCCGGCCCGGTCCGCCAGCCGTCGTCTGGCCCAGACAGCAACACTGCTGCTTCTGCCAACGAAAGCACTGGGTTGCAGGCACCCAGGATTCTGGGAGTTCTCGGGCGTTTGTACGTGTTGATGGAGAACGAAGCCGGTCTGGTGTTGCTCGACCAGCACGCTGCGCATGAACGCATCCTTTTTGAACGGTTGCGGAGTCAGATGGAGCGGGAAGGGGTTCCCGGGCAACGGCTGCTCTTGCCCATCACGGTGCAGGTCGCCCCGAAGGATTACGATTGGATCCACTGCAACCTGGACACGCTGGTGCGCATGGGCTTTGCCCTCGAACCCTTCGGGGAAGGCACACTTAAAATCGATGCCGTCCCTCCTTTCCTCCAAGCCGGCGACCCGGCCGGCACCGTGCGCCACCTGGTGGATGAACTTCGCTCCGTGACAACCGCAACCTCCCGGCTTCGCTTAGGAGAGGACGTGATCGCCAAGACCGTCTGTCGACACGCCGTCAAAGCCAACGACGTGCTCCGCGGCCCGGAAATCGAACAGTTAATCCGCGACCTCCTGGCCTGCGAATTGCCCTATTGCTGCCCCCATGGCCGGCCGACCATGGTGCAAATCTCTTTTCTCGAATTGGAAAAGAAATTTGGCCGAAAAAAATGACCCGCGGCCGGCTCGGCCGGAAACCAGCCCGCGTCCATGCGTGGGCCGGTCACCTCCGCTTTATTTGCTTTTGCGCGTTTTCTCGCCGGTGATCCGCCTCGTGATGTATGCCGTCAAAAGCGGTTTCGCCACCGCCCACACGCCTTTCCAGGCATGAGACATCAACCCCACTTCCTTGGTCTTCTTGCGTTTGACGTCGCCATCCTTGCCGGTCTCGATAAACACTTTCTGCCGACGGGCCGGCAATCGGGAGATTACCCAACCAATCACGGCGGCAAGGCTGACCCAGCTGAAAGAATGGACCCGCAACGACGTTGAAACGTGACGCTGCACGTTCAACCTTTCCGACGCCACTTTGCCGTGGGTTGAAAGGTCACGCCGAACCTGGGCCAGTTCTTCTACAATTTGTTGCTTTCGCGACTCTGACGTAGCCATTCGCGGTCTTTTCTAAGCTCAGCAAAGGTAAGGGTGTACAGCGGTTTGGTGATACGCGTCCGCAAGAAAACAGCAGCGGCCGCACTCAGCACGAGTAACAACACGGCGGTGAGAAGAGCAGCCCACCCCCATTCCCAACCTGTTATCTTGATGATGATAAACAGGAGAAACACCGCCAAAAACACGAGCGCACCAACTAACAAAACAATGGAACTGGCAATCAAAGCTGCCAGGATTGCCAGATGAATGCCGGCCTCGCGGCTCTCAAACCCAAGCAACTGCAGCTTGAGTTCGAGAAACTTTAATGCAGCCGCCAGCCATTCCCGAAAAGGGTTCCCTGCCGAAACCCGCGTGGTTTCGGCCTCAGACACAGGAATCGCAGCCATGGCTACTTACGCAGTAATAGCCCGATCAGAAAACCG
>DASWVC010000433.1:0-3717 GCA_036401335.1 Chthoniobacterales bacterium | reverse complement strand
GGCGATGTGACCCGGCGGGAAGACGTTGCCGGCTGCGTGCGGCTCGTGAAACAGCGCCACGGCGCGTTGCACGGAATCTTTCATGCCGCCGGCATCACCCGGGACGGTTTGCTCCGCCGGAAGAACTGGACGGACGTTTCGCTTGTGCTTGGTCCGAAGGTCCATGGGGCCGTGCTCCTCGACGAGGCAACCGCTGAGGAGCCGCTCGATTTTTTTGTGTTGTTTTCTTCGGTCGCAAGCATGGGCGGGAACATTGGGCAGGGTGACTACGCCTATGCCAACGGTTTTCTCGACGCGTTCGCGGAAGCGCGGGAGAATCTACGTGCTCGCGGGCTGCGGCGAGGGCTGACCGTCTCGATAAATTGGCCGTTGTGGGCCGGGGGCGGGCTGAAACCTCCGCCGGAGCTGCTCGAGCTTAAGACTCGGGGAATGGCGCCGCTTGAGACCGCCGTTGGGCTGCAGATCTTTGAAACGGCCCTGAGGTCCGGCGAGCCGCGGATTGCCGGCCTGCTTCTCACCCCGGATGCAGCTGCCCCGGAGTCGCCGGCCGCGCAAGGCTCCACTCCGCCAAGCGCGACCATGGGCGTTGGCCTGGAGCAGGTGTTGACCTTCCTAAAATCCCGGTTTTCGGACCTCACCAAAATCCCCGCCGATCGCCTTCAGCCGTCTGAACCGCTTGAGCGGTACGGGATCGACTCAATCCTGGTGCTCAGTTTCACCGTGGTACTCGAGCAGGATTTCGGTTCGCTTTCGAAAACGCTGCTCTTCGAACACCAGACACTTGAATCCCTTGCGCGTTACTTTCTGGCGGAACACACGCTGCGGCTGGCTGCGCTATTCGGCGACCCGTCTGCTACGCCCGTCATCAATTCACCTTTGGTGACCGTCGATCCGCCCCTGTCCACCCCCGCAGACTCCGGCATCCGCTCCGGTGAGGGGACGTTTCCGGTCGAAGGTATTGCGATCGTCGGGTTGTTCGGTCGATTTCCAATGGCCGGGAATCCTGACGAGTTTTGGGATAACCTGATTTCCGGGCGGGACTGCATCACGGAGGTTCCGGAGGATCGCTGGGATTACCGCGCTTACTTCGAACCCAAACCCAGCCCTCCCGGCAAGACCTACAACCGATGGGGCGGCTTTCTGAAGGACGTCGATAAGTTTGATCCTGCGTTCTTTCGCATCCCACCGAAGGAAGCGGAGTTCATGGACCCTCAGGAACGGTTGTTCCTGGAAACCGTGTGGCGGACGCTCGAGGATGCCGGGTACCGGAAGTCTGCCCTTCGCCAGAAACCGGTGGGCGTGTTTGTCGGGATCATGTACGGGCAGTACCAGCTGCTTGGACTTGAGCGATCCCGGCCGGGGCAAATGCTGTCCCTGAACGCGTCTTACGCTTCAATCGCCAACCGAGTGTCTTACTTTTTTGACTGGACGGGACCGAGCCTGGCACTGGACTCCATGTGTTCGTCGTCGCTTACCGCGATCCACCTTGCCTGCGCCAGCCTGGCGAAGGGTGAGAGCGAATACGCCATTGCCGGCGGCGTTAACCTGCTGCTGCACCCATCGCGGGACGTCGGCCTTGCGCAGGGTGGGTTCGCGGCCGCCGACGGCCGGTGCAAAAGTTTCGGCGCCGGGGGCGACGGGTACGTTCCAGGGGAAGGAGTGGCAGCCGTTTTACTCAAACCGCTTTCTCGCGCCGTCGCTGCGGGAGATCACGTTTATGCGGTAATCAAGGCCACCTCCATCAATCACGGCGGCAAAACGAACGGTTACACGGTTCCTAACCCCAACGCCCAGGCTGCGCTGATCGCGGACAGCCTGCGGAAAGCGGCGATTGATCCTCGGACCATCACCTGCGTGGAAGCGCATGGCACCGGCACCTCGCTCGGGGACCCGATCGAGGTAACCGGGTTGACTCAGGCTTTTCAGCTGGCGCTTGGACCCGACCAAACCTTGCCCCGGCATTTCTGCGCCCTTGGCTCGGTGAAATCCAACATCGGCCACTTGGAAGCGGCGGCCGGCGTTGCCGGGCTGGTCAAGGTCCTCCTGCAACTGCAGCACTGTACACTCGTGCCAAGTTTGCACGCGCGGCCCTTGAACCCCCACATCGTTTTTGCGGATTCACCTTTTGCGGTTCAGCACGAAGCTGCCCCGTGGCACGAACCGACGTTTGAGCAAGGTGGAAAAACGATCACCTGTCCCCGGCGAGCCGGAATCAGCTCGTTCGGCGCGGGCGGCGCAAACGCCCACGTCATCATTGAGGAATTTTCCGGCCCTCCACCTGCGGGAATGCCGTCTGACGACGGTCCGGTCCTGTTGGTCTTGTCAGCCGCAAATTCGGAGCGCCTGTCGGAGGTTGCTCGAAGTCTGCTCGTCTGGGTAACCAAGGTATCAGGCACTCAAAATGCCCGGCCGGGTTTGCGTGAAATCGCCTACACCCTTCAGGTGGGGCGCGAGGGGCTTGAAGAGCGAGTGGCATTCACCGTTTCGTCATGGGCAGACCTGTCCGAACGCCTCGCCACGTTCGCCGACACCGACCGTCGGACCGGGTTTATTCAGGGCAATGCCCGCCTGGAACGCGGGACATCGGCTGCGATCATGGAGGGCGAGGAAGGGCGTCAATTCCTTCAGAACCTCATCCGGAACGGTCAGCTTGTCCGGCTTGCCCGCCTTTGGGTCGGAGGCGTCGAGATCCCCTGGGAAGACGTTTGGGCCGGTCAAAGAGTGCGGCGCGTCAGCTTGCCCGGTTACCCTTTCAGTCGTGAACGGTACTGGGTCCCGGCGGATTGGCGGCCAGAACCCGCTAACTTGGTGAGCCAGCCTCGATTGCACCCGCTGCTGCACCGCAATGAGTCAACCTTGCGAACCCAGGTCTACCGCAGCACGTTGGAGACGCGAGAACGGGTCTTCCAGGATCACCTGGTCAACGGTGAACCGATGCTGCCCGGAACTGCCAGCGTCGAAATGATCCTGACGGCGGGAATGCTTGCCCTTACCAGTTCGAGGGTCCGATTGAAAAACGTTTCCTGGGAAAAGCCGATCATCGGGTCCGATGGTGCCGTTGCCGTCGAGGTGGTAGTGACCGCGCAGCCCGGGGATTGCGTCACCGTTGAGCTTGGGACGCCTGCCGGAGGGCGCATGGTGCGCGGCAAAGCCGAAACCGTTGCCGCGTTCGCGGAAGATGTATTGGATCTGGCAGCGATAAAAGCCCGCTGCAGCCAGAGCGCTTCACCGGACCAAATCTACCGGGAGTACGAACTCCGCGGCTTGAAGTACGGTCCCGGATTTCGCGTCGTTCAGGAAATCAATTATCAGCCGGGAGAGGTTTGTACTCTGCTCCAGCTCCCCGATGTCTGGCCCGACGAAAACTATCGGCTTCATCCCGCCTTGACCGACGGAGCCTTCCAGAGTCTTGGCGTCATCGTTCCTGAAGGCGGCGAGGTCGGGTTGCCGTACGGCATCGAAGCCGTTGAGTGCACCGGGCCGTTGCCCCGGCGTTGCTGGGCCTACGGAAGGCTTACGGCAGAACGCACGTATGACGTCACGCTCCTGGAGGAAAGCGGACGTGTGCTTGCCCGTTTGACCGGGTTGCGGACGCGTCCCGCGCAACGCGTCGATCGCGCCCCGTTCTATTACCGTCCGGTTTGGAAACCGGTTGCCTTGCAAGCCCCCCGTCCCGGCTCGGTCGCTCCCTTGCTCTTGCTGGACACGGCGTCAGAG
>DASWVC010000432.1:0-17722 GCA_036401335.1 Chthoniobacterales bacterium | reverse complement strand
GTTGGAGGGCGTCGGCCACTTCGCTCAAAAGCAACGTGGCCCCGCTGCTGACGGCAGGAGCAACCACCTGGGTGACCACGCCCCGGGGTAACCCTCCGCCCAGCAAACCATCAAAACGGGCCAGGCCCGTGGCAACCCGGGCCACGGCAGCCGGCGGTTCCGCCGGGAAGCGCTCCGCCAGCAGTTGACGCAATTGGAGGATCTTCGGCGAGGCGGACATGTGTTCATATGAACACTATGTGCTCGGTTTAGTTATGCAAACCCATTTTCCGGTCGGCGTGTCGGCGTGTGTATGTTGGTGACAGCGGTAAGGTCGCAACAGTCCCTCGCCGACCGGGGTATCGGGTGAGAGAAGGGGTCAGGTGGCGCATCCCTGGTAGGGGAGCTTGTCCTCAAGCGCCCCAGCTCCCGCCTGATTCGTTTGGAGAGTTGACCCTGCGGAACCGGGGGCCTCAAGGTTCGAGGCGGGCGAGGCGTGTCCCTTCGCTCAGCGCTGCTTCCGGGTTAAAAATGGCGCCTGTGTTGAACTCCAACCCTTTAAGAAGGTGGGATCGCAAACGGCTTGGCGGTCCCGTTTCAATTCGTTCGAAAGTTTCTTTGACTTGCATGTAGATCTCAACCTTTTCCGCTGCTGGATCCACGATCCAGTATTCGCGCACACCGCTTCGCGCGTAATCGTCAAACTTGACACCCCGGTCGTTGGCCTGCGTCGAAGGCGACAAAACCTCAACGATAAGGTCCGGCACGGGAAAAAGCTTTTGATCGGGGCTGAACTGCATCGCCCGTTCAGCGGCAAAGTAGACGATGTCGGGTTCGTAGTCGTTTCGCTGGAACCCGCAGAGCGCCTTCTCATCGAGAATGGTTCCGAGCCGTCTAGGGATGATCCAGCTCCGGAGAAGTGTCGTGAGGTTTTGACGGGCGATCGTGTGGCGCAATGTGGCCGGAGAATGGAACACCGCGACGCCGTTGATGAACTCAGCTTTTTCTTCCGGCATCAGAGAATCACGGAAACCCTGACGGCGCTGAGCCTCGGCCCGCAACATCCCGCTGAGTTCCTCAGCGATGCGGACCAGGTCTGCGGAAGGCATGTCCGAAACTACCATGCCGCCTTGGCGGCATCAACGCACACGGTCCAAACGGATGCGGTCTCAAATTCCTTCTTTCCGGTTGAAAGCGCCCGGGATGGGTCAAGATTCATCTCCTTCCGTTGCCTCTGGCAATCGGTCCTTTGTCCCTTGAAGGTTCATGGCCAAATCGCAAGACCTGAAGAAAGTTTCCGGAACACGCACCCGCACCGGGTGGGGGAGGCGACTTGGGCTGACCGCAGCAGTTCTGGCAGTGTTGCTGCTGGGATTTTGGGCGGGGCTCGGGATGTTCATTCACAGCGACCAGTTCCGGCTTTGGCTCAGCCAGCGGGTAAGCCGTTCTTTAAAGGCGGAGGGCACCTTTGAGCCGTTGCATTGGAGCGGGGCCACGTTTCGGAGCAGCGGGTTTCACGCCGTGGGAGAGCCCAAGAGCAAATTCAGCTCGATTCAGTTAGACGGCATCTCGGCCCACCTGAACGCCTGGAAACTCCTGGCGGGACAGGTGGTTCTTGATGACGTGGCGGTGGAGAAAGCGAACCTTGAATTTCTGCCTGTCAAGCCGGCCGCTCAAGGTTTGCCGGGCGGGCAGCCGCGGCGACCCGGCGGCAAATTCCCGTTCAAGATTCGTTTTGCGGTGGAAGCGGTAAAGGTCCCGGATCTTTCGCTGGCTTTTCAGTCGCGTCGTGGGCCCGCCGGAACGGTGGAGCACGCTCGATTGACCGCCGTGAACATCGGCCGCGACGTTTGGACGTTGACGGCGGACGGTGGGCGAATTCAAGGCAATTTCATGCCGGCCACACAGATCCTGCGGGCGCGGGCAACGCTCGGTTCACACCTGCTTACGCTGACCGTGGTTGACCTGGCGTTCCAGGGTGGTGGCACCGTTGCCGTTCATGGAAACGTTCAACTGGATCACCCGCTGGATGCTGACCTGCACGGCGCGTTTGAGGCCGTCGACCTGGATGCCTGGCCGACGAACGGTGAAAAAATCAGCGGGTTGGCGTCCGGGACCGTAAATTTTAGCGGCGGGTTGAACGCAGTGGAAGCAGGATCCTTCCAGGGAGATGTGAAGGTGCGCCAAGTGCATTATGACCTCTCGCGGCACCTCAGCGCCCTGAAATCGTGGGCACGCTCCGGCTTCTCCGGAAGTGCAAACTTGGATACCGTGCAGGCGCACGTCGATTACAAAAACCACCAACTGTCGATGACGGACCTGCAAGCCGCTTCCGGAGATGCCCTGCGGGTCACCGGCATGGTAGACGTGGCGGGCGACCAGTTGCAGGGTCAACTGCAGCTGGGGGTAAAGCCGGCTTTACTGGAATGGATCCCCGGTGCGCTCGAGCTGGTGTTCCCGCAGGCGCACGACGGCTATCAGTGGACGCCGGTGCAACTTTCCGGAACGCTGCAGAACCCTAAAGAAGACCTGACCAAGCGGCTGGTGGGCGCCATGGAGGATCGGCTGGGCAAGAACGTGAAAAACGGGCTTCGTGACGCCGTGCGATCCCTTCGCGACCTGCTGAAACATTGATTTACTATGAAAGAGCCGCGCTATCGGCCCAACGTAGCGGCCATTTTGCGTCGCGGAGACGGCCGCCTCCTTCTGGGAGAGAGGTCGGACGCGGCCGGTTGTTGGCAGTTTCCGCAAGGTGGTCAGAAGCCACGGGAAACGCCGCGGGAAGCACTGGAACGCGAGTTGCAGGAGGAACTTGGGCTGGCCCCGGAATCTTATCGGGTGGCAGAACAACGGGGACCTTACGAATACCTCTTCGGAAATGGCCGAACCAAGGACGGCTTTGACGGTCAAAGGCAAAGCTATTTTCTTCTCGACCTGATCGCCGACGGCGTTGTTTTTGATTTTGGAACCGAATCCCCGGAATTCCGGGCCACCCGCTGGGTGTACCCGACGGAATTTAAGCTGGCGTGGGTTCCTTCCTTTAAGCGGGGCGCCTACCGTCAGGTTTTTCAAGACTTCTTCGGCGTCCTTCCCGGATAGTGGCCGAAGGAAAGACATTTCTTTTGACTCTCCGGGAGGATTCCGGCATCACCGAAGTCATATGTTGAATCTGGGGATGTTTTTGTTTCTTGGCGGTGCACTTTTGGGCTGCGTTTGGTGGGTTTGCATCAAAGACGACCCGGATCGTTCGCGTTGAAAATCGTTCGTGTTTACGGCGGGTCAGGCCGCGGCGCCGTCGGCGTGAGGCCAGTCGGTTAGAACTACCTTGCCGATGGTGCGCCCTGCCTCCTGGCTGGCGTGGGCATTGCGCAAGTTGTCGGCGTTGATGGGCTGCAGGATTTGCGTGAGGGTCGTCCGAATCGTGCCCGCATCCACGAGGTCCGCTACTTCATTGAGCAAACGGTGTTGGGCGATCATGTCGGCGGTTTGGAAAACCGCGCGCGTAAACATGCTTTCCCAGCAGAGCGCCAGGCTCTTTGGTTTGAGCAGGCGAACGTCGATCGGGGAAGGATCGTCAATCAGGGCCAGCTTGCCTTGCGGTTCCAGGGATTCGACGATCTCCACGAAATGGGAATCTGTTTGCGTCAGGCTGGCGATGTTTGTGACCTGCGGGATGCCGATCCGCTTGAGTTCGACCGAGAGTGGTTGGCGGTGATCGATCACGTGGTGTGCACCCCGTGAAAACACCCACTCTGTGGTTTCTTTCCGAGAGGCCGTTCCGATCACGGTCAGCCCGGTCAGCCGGCGGGCCAACTGGGTGAGCATGGACCCGACGCCGCCTGCTGCCCCGACGATGAGCAAGGATTGCCCGCCAGGCTGTTTCCCGGGCGGCACTCCCAGCCGGTCAAACAGTAACTCCCATGCCGTAATCGTGGTAAGGGGCATGGCTGCCGCCTCGGCGAAAGATAGCGAGGCAGGTTTCTTGCCGACGATGCGCTCGTCGACGATGTGCAGCTCGGAATTGGTGCCTGGCCGCGCCACGGATCCCGCGTACCACACCTCGTCGCCCGGTTGGAAGAGGCTGGCCTCGGGTCCGGTGCCGGCTACGATGCCGGCAGCGTCATACCCAAGGACTTTAGTTTCACCTGGTGGCGGCGCCGATCTCTTGCGTACTTTCGTGTCGACCGGATTGACAGAAACGGCTTTTACCTGCACGAGGAGATCGCGCCCCCCCGGGACGGGATCGGGTAACTCCAGGTCGACCAGTGATTCGGGATCAGTGACAGGAAGCGACTGACGGTAACCAACTGCTTTCATAAAACTCCGGGTCAGAGCACGGCGCCCGAAAGGGGAACGGAGCCGACTGGCTTAGGGCAAGGCGTTAACAGGGGTCAGAAGGTCAACGCGGCGCTCAGGTTCGCCTTGGTCACCGAGGGTCAGCTCCTGGGGTGGGGTGCCCGAACGAGCCTCGCCGGTCCACAACATGTAGTCAGGCCGGCGAGCCCACAACAGGTAATCACCAGGCGGAAGCGCCTGAGAGCCACTCGGGTCGAAAGAACGGTGATGCGAGGTGTAAGGTGCCAGCGCCTTCAAACAGAAGCGCACGTCCCATTCGAGCAGCGGCCGGGCCTGCGCATCGCGTGCGGTCACCTGGACGGGGATGCGGGCGAAGGGTTCAGTGGGGTGCTGACGGGCATAGGCGGCTTTGGCCTCCAGGTCCTGGGCAGCCACGCGCAGCAGCGTGTCAGACGCTCCCCGCTGGTAGCGCTGGCGCTTGACGAGCCAAGCGTCGACCGCCAGTTGCAGCCGGTAGTCGGCCGGCGCCGCATGGGTCTGCGCCACCCCTTGAAGGTAGGTCACTGCGTCGAGGAGCCGGGCGCGGACCTCCGGGAGATCGGCGGGCCCCCCCGGCCGCACCGGGGCCGGTGCCCGCAAAATGGCAAAGGCTTGGGCCGGTGACCCGGGTTGTTCGGGCGGCAGCGCCAGCGGATCGGTCAGCAGCGCCCAGCCCGCCGCGGCCGCAAGCGTCGTGAGTGCCAGGCCGACGTAGATAAGCCGCAACCACAAGCCGACCACTCCGTCCAGCAGGCGCCGCAGCCGGCCGGGTCGCCGGCGCACGCGCACCAAGGCCCGGCGGCCTAATGCTTCGAGCGCCAAAACCAGGGCCACCAAAAGGCAGGCCACAAGGGGAACGAGAGGCGGAGTGCCCACACCGCGTTCTTTGCGGCGAGAGTCCCGCCTTGTCAAGCCCGCCTGCGCAGAAGGTGACCCGTTCCCACCGAACTCCGCTCAAATCGCGCCCTGCTGCTGCCACACAAGCCCGTCCTCCAGTTTCGCCACGAACTCAGCCGTCCTGGAGACGACCGGCTCCGAAAAGCCGGCTGCACTGCTAAACTGATACGTTGCCTGCTTTTCACAGAGAGAACCCATGATGTCCTTAAAACTTAAGCCCCTTGCCCAGCAGACCATTGTCATCACCGGTGCCAGCAGCGGGATCGGCCTGGTCACTGCCCGCATGGCGGCCCGCAAGGGCGCGAATGTTGTCCTGGCCGCTCGCAACGAAGACGCCCTCCAAAAGCTCGCCGAAGAAATCGTCGGCAACGGTGGTCGAGCCATTTACGTCGTGACCGACGTCGGGCGTGAGGAGGACATCAACCACGTCGCCGAAGCCGCGCGCAGTCGCTTTGGAGGCTTTGATACCTGGGTCAACAACGCTGGCGTCTCCATTTTCGGCAGCTGCGAAGAAGTCTCGATCGCCGACATGAAACGCATGTTCGATACCAATTTTTGGGGCGTTGTCTATGGATCCCGCGCGGCCGTCCGCCATTACCGCCAACGAAACCAGCCCGGTTCCCTGATCAACATCGGCAGCTTCTTTGGGGACCGTGCAACGGTGGTCCAATCGACTTACTCCGCTTCCAAACACGCTGTTCACGGCTGGACGGATGCCCTTCGCATGGAACTGGAAGCTGAAAAGGCGCCCGTCTCCGTAACCCTGATCCACCCCGGGCGCATTGACACGCCCTACAACGAACACGCCCGCAGCTACATTCCCCAGCAGCCCGCCCACCGGGGCATGATCTATCCGCCCGAAGCGGTTGCCGAAGCCATCCTTTTTGCTGCCCAACGCCCAAAGCGCGATATGTTCGTCGGTTCCCAAGCCAAGTTCGCCGTCCTCCTTGGCAGCCTCAGCCCGCGTCTTATGGACAAGTTCATGGAAACCACCATGTTCTGGTCCCAGCGCTCAAGCCGCCCCTCCCGCAGTCGCGAGGACAACGCCCTTTACCGCCCCGGCGATGGCCTGCACGAACGCGGCACCCATGAACCGGCCTGGCTCCGTGCGAGCAGCCTGTACGTTAAGGCTTCGAAACATCCTCTCCTTAGCGCAATTGGCATCGCCGGAGGAGCCCTGCTGCTTACTCGGATTGCCAAAGCCTCGGCCGCAACGAAAGCCTGAACCTCCGGTTGAACTTCAAATCCGGTCGACCATTTTAAACCAGACCTTCGCTCGGTCGATCGTGGCGCCGTGGTCCAGAAAATACTCCTTCAGTCCAGGGGTATAAAAAACTCCGCCAGGTTCCGGGTTCATGCCCAGGTAAATTTCGCCTGACGGTTTGAGAACCCGCGCTTTCAAGTCCTTTAAGAGAAAGGCCCATTGCTGCGGACCCCAGACGTCCGGTTGTTTGTGCTCGTTGAAACAGATCGAAAAAGCGGTCACCAAATCAAACCGCTCGCCGAGGTCAGGCAAAGGTTCATAAGCTTGAATTCGCCAAACGGTGCGCTGCAACCCAAACGCTTGAAACATTTCGCCGTACATAGGCGGGTCATCAAGGTCGAGGCCCACCCCGGAATGGCCTAGGTAACGGCTGACAATCAGGAAATAGCCGCCACCGCTCCCGAGATCCAGGATGCGCAGTGGCTGAGGTCGTGCGTTGAGTCGGAGTTGCTGCGCCCGCTTGATGTTCAGCCGCAGCCAGCGGGTTGCGTCGACGTATTTCGGCCAGTGGGTTCCCTCGCCGGTAACTCCATACTTATCCCGGATCTCCGCCAACCTCCGCTGATCCACCTGGGCAAGGACGTTCTCCAGTCGGATGGGGTGAAAGGCGCGGTGGACCGAATCTTGGAAGCTGTTCAGGGCGGAGCCGTCCAGCAATTTCTGGAGCTTGTACCGGAAATCCATGGTTAGCTGCTTCCACCGGATCTGGGACGGACTTTGTTTCCGACCAGAGTGTCCCGCTGTTGTCGACGCGGCACAACCACGAATCCAGCCACCGCAACGATCGGCAACAGGAAAAGGTGCCAATAGCTGGTCCACGGTGCAACCTGATCGGCCACCCGTAATTCACCCTCGATCAGGTCAACCTGCCCAGCACGAGCCACCCTGAGCGCCAACTTCCAGTTGCCGCCATGCGGGATTTGAATCGTCGCTCCGTAGCAGAGCAGATTTTGCACGCCCGAACGGTTCAACTGGATATCCTGGAGATCGGGGCTGCTCGCGGCGGCGCAAATCGGCGGTGCCCAGGCGGAAGACCCCGGGCGGTTGCCATTCGGCGGCACAAGGGTAGCAGCCACGTCGGCGTCCAGCACGGCTGAATGCGTGGAGGCATTCTGGACCAGGACGTTCAATTCCACCAACCCGGCCGCCGGCACCCCTGGGCTGGTGAAAACCGAAACCTGAATTCCCTGGCTTACCCGTGAAAACTGTAAGGCCCCTCCATCCGCCAAGGCACGTCCGGCGAGCGCGATCGTCAGCAACACGCTAAAGTGCCATCGATTCATGAAATTCAGGGCAGGAGGCCGCACGTTTAGCCAATTCTCGTTTACTCAGGGAGCCATGATTCCGCGCATCTGCATCGGTTGAAAAACAATCCAGACTCCCGCCAGATACATCAACACGGCCAGCATTATCCACGGCAAACCGACCCGCAAGGCTTTACCTCCCGGCACGAGGCGCCGGGCCGTTCGCCAAAGTGCAAGCAAGCTTAGCAACAGGGCAACGTCCATGACCAGGATTTCGCCATCGAGCAGTTCAGGGAATGCCCAGCTGCGCGGCGCCCAGAGTGGCAGGGAGGCAGGCAGCCAATGCAGGTCCATAAGGAGACGCTGCAGGATCGGCACCGGGGTGTGAGATCCAGCGAACAAGTGGAATGTGAAATGGGCGATCCAGAGGCCCGCTCCCAACGGGGCCAGGCCAGGAATAAAATGGCGCCAAGGTGGGGGCAAACTCACGGGCGACACCCGTCGGCTTAACCAGCCACAAAGCGCGCTCAAAAGGGCAGGGACAACGATCAGGATCAGCAGGTAAAAGAAAGCGCAGGCAACCGGGTAGGGCAAAAAACCCAGCTGCAGCTGCGTTCGCTTAATCCAAACGGCGACCGGGACAACCATGCCAGCGGCCGCGGCATAGGCCCCAAACGTCAGGAGCACGGTGAGGGCCAACAAATCCGTGCGGTTGCTTAAACGGCCAACTGAAGAGGTGGGCAGGTCAAATCCAAGACCAGCCGCCGGTTTTACGGCGAGCACGCCGACATTGTCGTGCGGACATGCCCGAACGCAGTCCAGGCAAAAGGTGCAATCCTGGTTACTTTGCTTGCGCGGTTGAAAAAGGCTGAGCTCGCACCCGCGCTGGTCCGCATTCCCCCGGATGCAGTCGTGAGTAACGCAGGATCGGCAAACTTCCGGGGTGCGTACCTTGACCTCAAACGGTGAAAACCACGACTGGAAGAAGTGAAACTGACCGATGGGGCAGACGTATTTGCAAAAACTTGCCCCTCGAAAGAAGCCGTCCACCAGGAGGGCCCCTCCAAAGTAACCCACCACGATCCAAGCCGTCACGCACGGGCTGTTCCAAAGGGAGAACGCTTCGTAAGCCCAGAGGTAAAGGCCGACCAAGGTCGCAGCGAGCCACTTTGAGCGCAGAGCTTTTGGCCAGGAACGATTTGCCGGCAGCCAGCGTCGGCCAAGGTCACGCACCCAGGTGAACGGGCAGGCGTAGCAGAAGAAGTTGCCCATCACCAGCAACGCCAGCACCGTCAGGCCACGCCAATGCACCCAGGGCAGAACTCCAGCCAGATTCGTTGCACCCGTTTGCGGTCCGCGCAATCCGTCGACGATGATCAAAGCGGCAAGGCATAGCATGCACGTTTGCACCGACCGCCGGAACGCCAGGGAGCGAAGCGCCGGCCCGAGGTACGGCAGCCGCAGCAGGTCCATCGCACGGCTGCGGCCGGCCGGGTGGGTTGCGGTGAACCGCGGGGCGAGGCCACGGGACGGCGCAGACGTTTGACCAACGGGCCTTTTCGGCGTCAGGAATTGGAACGCGATCACGCCGGCAGGGAGCAGAAACACGAGGGATCCCGGCACCCACATGATTGAGCCGGCGAGGTTTTGGTCCGCGACCGCGCCCAGGCTGCCCAGGCGAGGGACTTGCCCGTAGGAAGGGTAGAGGACCTGATCGTAGAAACTCAGAAAGGCAGCCAGGGCGGTGTTTTGCACATCGGCCAGCAGCAGGTAGGGAATGGAGGCCCACCGGGGCCACTTCGAACGGCTTGGCCACGGCTGAATGATCGGAAACCAGAACAGCAGCCCCGCTCCGAGGAAACAGGCATGTTCCAGTTCGTGCCAACGGGACGAATGCAGCGTTAGTTCATAGAAAAACGGAACATGCCACCCCAGCGTGGCGCCGACGTACGCCAGCCAGCAAACCACCGGATGGGTGAAGAACCCGCCCAGCCGTTTGGCTGCTCCTGTCTGCAGGACTGGCCCGGCAATGTCCCGGGTAAACCAGCGGGGCAAGCCGCTCAAAAGCGGCAGGTAGGGAGCACCCAGCTGAATCAGCGCAGGCGCAATCATCATCAATAGCAGGTGTTGCACCATGTGCACGGATAGCAGCAGGTTTCCGAAAGCATCGATGGGTGATGAGATCGCCACAAAAGCCGTCAGCAGACCCCCCAGAAAAGACACCAGCTGCCAACCACCAAACCGCGCGGGCGTCAATCGCCGGAGCGACAGCCAGCCGCGCCAATAAATCACACCTGCGACTGCTAACAGGAAAGTGGGCTCGGGCCGGATCGTCCAGGACTCGAGAACTGCATTTGAAACTTCCATTGGTTCGTCAAGCCTACCCCGGTGGGTGGTCCTGTACCGTCGGCTATCTCCGGCAGCAGGGCAACGATTGCTCTCCGGGAGTCAGTTAGCGCAACCGACAGTGCTGCGCGCTCAAGAAGGGCGCGGGGGACAAGCACCCCAACCGGGCGGGCTTCCCGCAACCACCTGCTTCCATCCCAACACCCCGTTCGGCAAGGGACTGCCAACCCCTAGATATTAGATTGATGCTGCTACCCGTCTTGGCCGGCCGGGAACAGCCAGCCGGGTAGGGTAGGAATCCCTTCGCCGCCGGCTCTAGCGGGCGCTCGAGCAGCAGCTCCTCTGCTGGAAACACCTAAGCCATAAGCTGAAACGTCCCCTTCATTTGGGGCTCCAACCGTACCTTCACGGGAACACCCAAACCAGCCGGACAGGCGCCGTTTCAGCTGTTATTCGGAGCAGCACCCGGATTTACCGGTGGGACCGCCGCCGCTTTCTCATTTACTCCTTCCGGAATCCCGGGATTTTGAGGGTCACGCGCGGGCGGCACATTCGGTGGCCGCAAGGAACTCAGGTACGCTACCAAGGCCTGGATCTCCTCCTGGGACATATTATTCCCGTAAGCAGGCATATTTCCTCCGCCCTGGATTACTTGCCGCACCAAATAAGGCACCGTCATACGGGTGCCAACAGAGGTCAGGTTGGGACCTCGTTGTCCGCCATCGACACCTACGGCGTGGCAATTACGACACTGTTTATTCTGGAAAACAAGCGCACCCGCCAATTCCTTCGGGCTCCGGTTCTTGATGAATTGAGCCGGAATAAGGTTATTACTCCATGCCTCCATGTGAGGCGACCATGGTCCGGTCAGGCCTTCATACGTGAGCATACCGATCACGAGGTAGACAATGAGCACCGTCAAGACCGAGACGGGACGCCGGCGCCAGTTCTTTTCCCCTTCCCCGGAGATAAAAGGGAGCAGAAACAAGGCGCCTACGCCGACCGCCGGCAAAACAAAGAAGAGCATGAACTCCGAGCCATTCGGCAACAGGGCAGCGGCGGCGAACAACCAGAGGAAAGGATAATCAGGACGAGCTTCGGAGATCACCTGGGTAGGGTTCGCAGGAATGGCCGGACCTTTGGGCCCAAGGAAAATCGCCAGGCAGACAATCAGGATCAGCATCAACCCGTTTGCGATCAGGTCCTTGTCGATCACATCGGGAACAAACGGAGCGCCTTGATCTTTAAGAACCCTTTTGTAGTAGCCGTCGTATGTCTTCCGGTCTACTAACACCCCCGGTTCAGGAACCTCATTGATGCCCTTCCCCAAAACCAAGCGCAGGTGCATGGCCAACAGGCCGAGCAATGTTCCCGGAATGATAAACACGTGAAGGGCAAAAAAGCGGCTTAGCGTGTCAGTCCCAATAATCGGTCCACCTAACAGTAAATCAATAAGGTTGCCGCCGAAAAAGGGAATTCGTCCCATCACCGCCACCCCGATGCCCAAGCCCCAATAAGCGTCTGCATCGAAGCGCATTACTTGGCCGGTAAAAGCCATTCCCAACGTCAAGAACAGGAGCACGCAACCCGAAAGCCACGTGAGTTCGCGCGGGTACTTGTAGGCACCCCAGAGAAAAACCTGGGTCATGTGCAGGGCCATCATGATAACCATCATGTTGGACCCCCAATAGTGGATCCCCCGGATAAACCATCCCAGCGGGACGTCGTAATTCAACGTAAGCAGACTTTGATAGGACGCTGCCGCCGAAGGCACATAGACGAAGGAGAGCAAGATGCCGGTGACGAGTTGAAGCACCAGGCACAACGTCGTCATGCTTCCAAACGTGTAAAACCAGCTCCCGGTACTTTTGGGGACCGGATGCCCGGCCGTCTGTTCCCAGAGCTTTACGATGTGGAGTCGGCGTTCGAACCACATCGCCACATTCTGAAGCGACTTCATCATACAATTATACGGGTCGCGCGATTGAAGGGATGTAGCCGCCTTTTATTTGCAGATCCCCGTTCTCGACTTTGTACTGGTAGGTGTACAGGCCGCGCGGCGGCGGTCCGGCCGCGTGTTCACCATCCGAGTAGAACACACCGCCATGGCAGGGGCACATGAAAAGCTGGGACTCTTCGAACCACCGAACCGGGCAGCCCAAGTGAGTGCAATTAATGGCGAAAACTTTGAACTCCTCGGCCGCAAGGCGTCGCACCCACACAGGGATGTGGGCGGTATCACCGTCGTCCGGGCGGCGGTACGGATTCGTAAAAGCCACCATCCGCGCAGAATTTTCCGGAAACTGGTTTATTGGCCCAAGCGAAATCCAGACCTCAGGGGTTTTCTTGATTAAACTCGACAGGACAAATCCTACAATGGGAATCCCCACCATCGCTGCAGCAATCGCATTCACCCCAATGCCAACCTTCAGCAAAAAGTCGCGGCGCGAAGGAGTGTCGGCCCGCGTACCTGGCGAAGGCGGGTGGTCGTTGGTGTCGTGGTCCATAGCTATTCGTGGTTAGGATTGGTCGACTGGGTGGAAGATGCGGCCATGTCAGGGTTTCGACGGTCGCGATGGGAAGCGATCCAGGCAACCACGTCCGCAATTTCGTCCGCCGACATCGGTTTATTGGCGACGTACTGTTGGTAATTGGGCATCCCGAGTTCCGGGCGTCCCGCAATCGTCACGGAGCGAAGGTACTGATCCGTAACCAAGTGCAGGTAATCATGATCCACAATTGACCCGCCTTTCGGACTTCCGTTGCCGTCCTGGCCATGACAACTGGCGCAGTAGGTGTTATAAGCAGCCGCCCCGCGGCCCGGGTCTCCCAGGGGCGCAGAATACGGCGGGAGGTCAGCGGGTTTTTCCTGGTTCTTGGCCAGCCCGTAAATGCCGTTAACGAGCGAATCTACCTGGGGATCATTCAGATCGCCGCCCTGACTGTCGGCAAACCCAGGCATCAACGACCCTTTTACTCCTGTTGCCACGATGTGGCGGAGCGTATCACGGGGGATAACCGCCAGGTACATCGGGTTATTCATCGCCAGCGACGGGGCCAACTCGGGGCCAGCGCTGTGGCACGCCCGACAATTGGTGACGTAAAGGGTATTAAAATCCGTGATTTTGTCCGGTGGCTCCCAGCGGTCGGACAACTGCGGTTTACCCGGAATACGATCGCAGCCGGCCAAAGCAAGGCTGCCCAGGATGCCGCCGAGAATGCACGGACGCGCCAAGTGCTTATTCATTACTCCTTGTCCTCGCCCTCTATGGCATGCAACCCCAGTCGGGCCGCCATGGACCAGGACTGCATGGTTTCCACCTTGGCTTGCTTGAACACAACGTATCCGCCGACGAGTCCGAAGGAGACTTGGCAGATCACAAACCAGATCCAGTCCACGTGCGCCGCCATCGTCGGGTTTACCACGCTGAACATCGGCACGAGCAACGCCGTCCAGATCAGCGGGGTGATGATGCCTCCCCAGAACCATTCAAACCGGGCCGGCATCATCGGCAACAGCACCGTGTAAAGCAGGCCGATCAAGATGGAAAGGATGCCATGGCTGACCACCGCCACCAGAAGGGCGCCAAGATGGAATTGATCAAGGGTTTCCACCGTCGCATCGGTCATGGAAGGAAGGCCAGCCGCCGAGAGCAGGTTGATCGGGTACCAAATGCTGTGTTGGACCACCAAGCCGTACAACATGGCCAGAATAGCCATCGCCGCACCGCCCGCTAACCCGCCGTAAACCCCGGAGGAGTAACGGTGCACCTTCAGCGGGTAATAGGTACGGTGGCTGCTCTCGCCCATGGACACATGGCGGATCTTACGCGGTGATACCTTTACCGCCGCCGCCCGCACCTCCGGCGCCGCGTACGGCAAAAACTCGTGCTTGGGCGACGGGAACACTTCGTTGAACCAGCCGACCGCGCCAATCAGCCCCAGCATGATCCCAACCAGCGAAATAATCAGGGAGGTGACAATCCCCAGGGCCATCAAAGTGACGCCGAAAGCGGCCACAATCGGCCACGCTGTAGGGAGCGGCAGCTCTACGCCTTCGCCGCCATGCTCTTGCGAGTGAGGTTCGTGGTCCATGGGATTCAAGTACGGGCGCTGATGACATAAACGACGGTGAAAACCACCACCCAGATCGCGTCGACAAAATGCCAGTACCACGAAATCATTTCGATGTGTTCGTGATGACGGTGTTGGATGGAGCCACGCATCGACGCAAAAAGGATGATGCTCAGCAAAATCAAGCCAACGACCACATGGCTGGCATGCAAGCCAACCAGCGAATAGAAAGTTGAACCAAACAGGTTGGTGCTGATGGTCAGGCCGTCCCGGTGAATCAGCTTCTGCCATTCCAGACCCGTGTACAGCAGGAAACCCGCTCCCAGCAGAATCGTCAGGCCCCACCATTGGTGGAACCCTTTGAGAGAACCGCGCTTCAACATCTGCTCGGCCCTGACAATCGTGCCGCTGCTCGACAGAAGCGCGATCGTGCCAAGGATCGGCAGTTCAAGCACCTCGTGAGGGTAAGGCGGGTTTAGGCTTTTCCCGATGTAATACACATAGGCCACGACGAAAATCGTGAACAACGCCGATTCCGTCAGGATCACTAAAATCATCCCCACCTTCCTCGGTGAAGGCAAATTCCAGTCTGTCGCTGGATTGGTAGCTGCTTCGTTACTCACAGTGGTGCTCCGGTCAGTGGGTTATTCGAATTTCCAATCTGGATCTTCGGGGTGTTTCAGATCCCAGAGGGGTCTCCGGCTACGCACTTCCGGTAACGTTTCAAAATTGTAATCAGGCGGCGGGGAAGAGGTGGCCCACTCCAAAGTCCAGGCGTCCCAGGGATCTTCCCCCGCCTTTTTACCCTTCCAGTACGACCAGAACAGATTGAAAATAAAGATGAGGCTGCCGATGCCCTGAAAGATCACTCCAGCGCTCGAAATGAGGTTCCAAATTTCCCAGCCGCGGCCCGGTTGGTAGGTGTAGATGCGGCGCGGCATGCCCAGGATGCCAGCAAAATGTTGCGGATCGAACGTGAGGTGGAACCCGATCACAAACATCCAGAAATGCCATTGGCCCAATGTTTTATCCATCATGCGGCCAAATGCTTTCGGGTACCAGAAATAGGTCCCGGCGAAGATTCCCATGACGATCCCGCCGACAATCACGTAGTGAAAATGGGCAACCACGAAGTAGGAATCATTTAACTGCCAGTCAAAAGGAGCCACGCCCAGCATGACCCCAGTCAGGCCGGCGATGAGGAACTGAAAAATGAACGCGATGCTGAACAGCATCGGCACTTCGAACCGGAGGTGGCCTCCGTACATGGTTCCAAGCCAGTTGAAGATCTTCAGCCCGGTTGGAATGGCGATCACCAAGGTCGAAAAAGCAAAGAACGTAACGCTGAAGGTGCTCAGGCCCACCGTGAACATGTGGTGCGCCCAGACGCCGGCACTCACGAAGCCGATCAGCACACTTGCCGCCACCATCATTGGGTAACCAAAAATTGGTTTTCGGCTGAAGATCGGAATGACTTCGTTCAGAATGCCAAAGGCCGGCAGCACCAGGATGTAAACTTCAGGGTGACCGAAGATCCAGAAAAAGTGCTGCCAGAGAATGGCTGAGCCGCCGGCCTGGGTCTCAAAAAATTTTGCACCCAGGTAACGTTGCAGCGTCAGCATGATCTGAGCGGCCGACAGGGGGGGCAGGAACATCACGACCAGGAACATGGTAACGAGGATCAGCCACGTAAACAGCGGCATCCGGTAAAGGGTCATACCGCGGGTTCGGTAACAGAAGATCGTGACCATGATGTTCACCCCGCCAGTGATGCTGCCAGCACCGCTCACCAGCAACGCAAGGGACCAGTAGTCAACGCTCGGGCCTTGCGAAAAGGCACGGGAAGTCAGTGGCGCAAGGGCAAACCAGGCAGCGGCCGGTGCACCGCCCGCGCCGTACAGTCCGGGCGCACCCACGTAGCTGAAGAAAAGCAGGCACCCGCCGAAAAACGTCAGCCAGAAGGAGAATGCGTTCAGCCGCGGAAAGGCCATGTCGCGAGCCCCGATCTGCAACGGAACGATGTAGTTGGCGAATCCGAAAACCAGCGGCATGGCCACGAAGAAAATCATGACCGTACCGTGCATGGTAAAAAGCGCGTTAAACGTCTCGGGACTGACGAGGTGGTTATTTGGCCGCACCAACTGCGCACGGATCAGTGATGCCATAATGCCGGCGGCAACGAAAAAGAGCCAGCCGGTGCCTATGTACAAAAGGCCAAGCTTTTTGTGGTCGACGGTAAAAATGAGGTCCTGGATCCACGCCGTCAGCGTGCCCCTTTCTTCTCCGGGCCGTGCAGGGGGGGGCTCAGGCCCCGCGGGGATCGTCGTGGTGATGGTGCCGTCGTCCATGTTACTTTAGCGTTTTCAGGTAAGCTAGAATCTGTTCCACTTGCGGGTTGCTCAGCTTCATGTTGGGCATGAGGCACCCCGGCTTCAAGACCTGCGGATCACGAAGCCAGGACCGCAGGTTATCGTCATCATTAGGGGCGACCCCCGAACCGAGGGTTTGCCGGCTGGCGAAATGGGTAAGGTCCGGACCAAACACGCCGTTTGCCGCGGTTCCATTCACGCGGTGACAGCTTCCGCAAGAGTTCACTAAGAACTGGTTTTTACCTTCATTCGGTGCACTGTCCGGCGGGGAAGCCTGTTTCTGCTGATCCAGCCATTTCTGAAAGTTCTCTTTCGAATCAACCATCACCCGGATCAGCATGTTCGCATGCTGGTCTCCACAGAACACGGTGCAGTTGCCCAGGTAAATGCCGGTTTCCCACGGTTGCACGAACATGGCGTTCTCGTGGTTGGGAACGACCCAGCTTTTGCCCGCCAGCTGCGGCACCCAGAAACCGTGATTGGTGTCCACCGATTTCAGGATCAGCTGGGTGGCCTCATTCACGTTCCGGTCGTTTACGGGTACATGGATTTCGTTGGCCGAGGTGACCCCATACTTGGGGTAACGAACCTCCCACCAGTACCGGTGGCCGATGATTTCTACCCGCTCGTCGTTCGCATTGGTCCTGGGGCCCCGAATCTCGCCGATGGTACGGGCGGTTACCAGCACAAGCACCACGACGATGAGCACGGGCGGCACGGTCCATGCCAGTTCGATGGCGGTACTGCCGTACACTTGCGGCGGTTCGGAGACATCGTCCTGGGGACCACGGCGGCGGTAACGCACCACGGCGTAAACGGTCAGCCCGGCAACTACGAGAAAAATGGCGGCGCAGATAACGAGCACCAGAATCGCGATCTGGTTCAGCGTCTCTGCCGGGCCGGATACCGGGGCAAAAATGTTCTGCACCGAATGGACCGTGTTATCGTCAGCCCATGCTTCTGTGCGTTGCCCAAGGCAACCTGCCGCCACCAGAATGGCCGGTACCCACGTTTTCGGCGACTGCTTTGCCGTCCTGTTACGCTTCATCCTTAAACGCCTCTGATCGGCGACCTTTGCTGCCCGCGACTGCTGCTCCCGGCGAACCCTGGTGTCAACGCATCTCATTCAGCTCGCTCCATTCCTTGGGGTGCCTCCACGACGACCCTGTCTCAATAACACGGCACCATAAGTTTATCTAATAGTTCGTCTACCG
>DASWVC010000431.1:0-21441 GCA_036401335.1 Chthoniobacterales bacterium | reverse complement strand
CCGGCCACGGCCGCGAGGTCACGCGTGATTTGGGCTAAGGGCGGCACCGGGAAAACAGGCATGGGACAACGGGAATGACTACGGAGAAGGCGCGGCTTCAGGTCCGGCCGGCCAGGACTTAAGCAGGGCGTCCACCGCTTTATTGCCAACCTGAAACGCTGCTTCCAGGCTGGGCAGGTAAGCAGAGTAGGTGTGCTGGACCTCGTCGGCAAGGTTTTGTACGGCCGTCCTGGACGGCGGCTCCGAGTCAAAATTACTGGCGGTTCGCAGGACCAGCACGCGCCGCAGGTCCACCCGGCCCGCCCGGGCCAACCGGTTCAGCGATTGTAAAGTGCCGCTATCTTCCATGGCCGTGGTGTAGTACTCGCCTTTTCCATCCGTCCAGTAGGGCACCCAGGCGGCTGCCCAGGCGTTCATCCGCCGGCCGTGCCAGAAGCGGCTGCTTGAAAGGGTGGAGCCCAGCAACACCTTGGGCGGCGTCCGTCCCGCTTCGGTGAGGTATCGCGACCGGTTCTCGCGCAGCGGGGTGCTGTCGGCCAGCGGCAGATCCCGGGTAAGGTTGAACGCCCAATGGACCAACGCCGGGTCAAGGGCGTAGGCCTCCGCTTCCGCGTCGCCGTGCGGTTTGGCAAACGGTTGCAACCCCGATGAAGGCACGTTGTCCGACAACGGCAGGATGCCGGTGGACCAGCCTGGTGGCACCTGGCGCGCATCGAATTCATAAGCCAGATCGCCATCCACGACGTAATCGGCCCAGACGGCGCTTCCGATGCTGCCTTTCTTCGGGTTGATCCCGGCAATCCCTGCCACCAGCCAGTAAGCCCGGGACAGATCGAACCGCGCATCCAGGCCCAGGGCCATGACCGAGGCGGCGGCCCGTCCGGTGCCCTCCCCGGTGACGGTGGCAACGACGCCGTCGTCTCCCGCCCGCACCGAATGGTAACCTGCGGGCAGCGGGATCTCGTGCCGAAGGTGGCGCCGTTCGACCCAGAACTGAAGTTCGCCCGGAGTGTCACCTTCGTCGTGGCCCACCTCGAACATCGCCAGAACGACGACCTTTACCACCAGGGGGTGTTCCGCCGTCGGTAGCGCAAAGGGACCGGCTTCTTCGCCCCGGCCGGACGCCGGCATGATCAATGCCCAAAGTGCTACCCCTGCCAGTGCCCTGAAGAAAGCCACACGCCCGCATCTCATTGCTGCGGTGCATAGCATGTCCTGTGCCGGAGGGAACGTGTTGGCGGGTCGGCGTGCCGGAGGGAAAAACGGGCGGGGTCGCCCCCGTCCGGTAGGGGAGCTTGTCCTCAAGCGCCCTCCGCCCGGCGGCTCACCAACGACCGGTGGACAAAATAAATTACGCGCTGTCTGCGTTCCCGAAAAACGTCGTTGTTACCCGCTCCCTTGCGCGCCCTCGTCGCTGGCACGACGAAACACGTAAGGCCAATCCTCCCAGGATTGCACCAGGCCGGCTCGGACCGGGTTTTGCAAAATGTAATGTGCCTTCTCGTGATAACTTTCGGCCGACCGGATACGGTGATCGAAAAACCCGCGCTGAAAGGTTAGGGCGTGGGTCCTGGCGAGGTAGCGCTTCCAACGGCGCACCGCCGAGATCATGTCGTGCTCGTATGGAAAACCGAAGATGCCGTGCAAGTGATCCGGCATCAGCACCAGCACGCCAACCCACCATCGATTAAGTTGCTCGTAGAAACATGCCGATTGAAGCACAGCATGGCCGATTTGACCATTGCATAACACGTTTCGACCGCGTTCGGCACAGCAAAGGGTGAGGTAAAATTCTGCGTTCCAACGCACTGAAGGGGGCACGCCGAGATGATCGAGTGGTTTGCGACGCATTGAAACACACTAATATTTTATGTTGTTTTCTAAAGCAATCGGTTTTTTCTGGCTCAAGATCTCCGGTGTGATCGGATGCGGCGTCTTTTCCGGGGCGCTTGGGGACAAGCTCCCCTACCGGGGGGAAAGGGGGTGCGGCGTCTTTTCCGGGGCGCTTGGGGACAAGCTCCCCTACCGGACGCGTTTTCCTACCGGGCGGGCATCCCTGCCGTTGGGGAAATCCGCATCAGGCAGGACGGCCGGCGGTCCCCGAAACCGCAACAAATTACCTCCCAAACAGAAAATGCAGCAGAAACAGTGCGGCCAAAATGTAAGTGACGATGCCCACCTGACGCGCTTCGCCGGTGCCGATCTTGATGCCGACGTAACTCAGGATGCCGAGGGCAAGGCCTTCACTGATGCTGAACGCCAGCGGCATGATCAGCACGGTGATGAACGCCGGAACCGTGGCTCGAAAATCCCGCAGGTTAAGCTCGGCTAAACCTTGCATCATGAACGCACCGACGATGATGAGCGCAGGCGCGGTAGCAACCGCCGGGATGATCAAAATGAGTGGCGTTAAAAGCAACGCGAGGACGAAACAAAGGGCCGTCACAATCACGCTGAGCCCGGTCCGGCCGCCCGCTTCCACTCCCGCCGCACTCTCGATGTAACTCGTCACCGTGGAAGTCCCCAGGATGGACCCGAACATCGCCGCCCCGGCGTCGGCCATAAAGGCGCGCCCGACCCTCGGCAGGTTTCCCTGAGCGTCGAGCAGGCCCGCACGTTTCGACACGCCGATCAGGGTGCCCATGTTGTCGAACAGGTCCACAAAGAGCAACGCGAAGAGCAGCGGGAGGGCCAGGTCCAGGTTGCGCCAGAAGTAACCGAGGTCGAGTTGGAAAAGACTCGGCGCCAGCGAGGCCGGCAAATTGATCAGCCCGTCAGGACGCGGCGTGATCGGCCCATGACCGTCGGCACCCGGGAGGAACAAGCCGATCACGGTTATCAAAAAAACCACCAGGATAATGGCCCCCGGTACCCGGCGAATGACGAGAACGGCCGTCAGGATTGTCCCCAGCACAACGAGCCACGGGCCGGGTTGCGAAAAATCGCCGAGGGTGACAAAGGTGGCCGGGCTGGCCACGATTACCCCGCCGTTCTTCAATCCAATAAACGCGATGAAGAAGCCGATCCCGGCACTGATCGCCAGTTTCAGCTCCAGCGGGATCGCTTCCACGATCCGTTGCCGCAACCTGCTCACCGAGAGCAACATGAAAATCACGCCACCGTAGAACACCAATCCGAGGGCGGCCTGCCAGGGCACATGTTTGGAGGCGCAAATCGTAAACGCGAAAAAGGCGTTGAGCCCCATCCCCGGAGCGAGCGCAATGGGGTAGTTGGTGGCCAGGGCCATGGTCAGGGTCATCACGGCCGAGGCGATCCCGGTCGCCGTGATCAACGCACCTTTGTCCATCCCAGTGGTCGACAAGATGAGCGGATTGACGGCCAGGATGTAGGCCATGGCCGCAAACGTGGTAAGCCCGGCCACGACCTCCCGCGAGACCGTGGTCCCGTGTTCCGGAAGCGCAAAGAAGCGTTGAAGCATGGCAAAGCTGTAGCAAGTTTCGTGACCGGGATGAAAGGGAGATGCGCGCCGACCCCTGGAATTGGTCGCACGGCGGCCACCCGTCCATTGGGGGACGGGTACGGGAGGAATAAACTTTAACCTGAAGGCACGGGTGTACGAGAAAAACACCGATTCCCGCAGTGTGGAGCTGCTCAATTGTGAGCAGATGGCCAAAATTCTACACACAATGTCCTGGCTATGACCGGTGCGAATGAAATTCTGGACTTCCAGGCCAATGAACTGCCTGGAACCGAGTGGGTGCAAGCCTTGCGGCACGCCGTCGAAGCCGGCCGGGCTTGCGCGCTGGCTACGGTGGCATCAACCCGGGGATCGGTGCCACGCCGAAGCGGCACCAAAATGCTTGTGTTTGCTGACGGACCCGCCATCGGCACGGTGGGCGGCGGCAAGTTTGAATCGCTGGTCATCGAAGATGCCAGGGAAACCCTCCGCACGGGTGAAACCGTGCTCCGGACCTACCCGTTGCACGAAGGCAGCGTCGATTCCTTCGGGGCAATCTGCGGCGGCGAGGCAACCGTGCTGATTGAACCGCAGACGCCGCCGCCGGCGTTGTTCATTTTCGGAGCGGGCCATTGTGCGCAGGCGTTGGGGCAATTGGCAAAAGCGTGTGGGTTCAGGGTGACGGCGGTGGAAGACCGGCCGGAATACCTGCGCGCTTTCGGGCCGGGTGACGCGCAACTCCTTACCGAACCGAACCGGGCATTCATCGACCGGCAGGTGTTCCGGCCGCAGGACGCGGTCGTCCTGGTAAACCGCAATTACCTGATGGACCAGGAAACCCTGCACGCGTTGTTAACTCACGAGACGGAGGCCCTGGGTTACCTGGGCATGATCGGCAGCCGCCGTAAGGTGCGCAGGGTTTACGATGAACTCAGCCGGCGCGGAATCCCGGCCGAAAAGCTCCACCGGGTGCACGCGCCGATCGGCTTGGCGATCGGCGCTGATTCCCCGATGGAAATTGCGGTGAGCATCGTTGCAGAAATGCTTGCCGTCTTACGCCGCCAGCCGGGGCAGTCGATGAAGCTTGAACCTTGACCATACCCCGACCGCACGCTTCCCACCGTTCAAGGTCAGGCGATCACCAACCCCTGCGCCCGGGTGGGCATCCGGTCAACCTTGGCCTCAGGCGTAACCTGTTGAACCGCCCAGTAAATGGCCTCCGCGGTCGCGGGCAGTGCAAGATCCACCCGGTCCGGCTGCTGTCCAAAAGCAGCGACGGCATCCCGGATGGCCTCACGGACGGAAAGCGCCAGCATCAGGGGTGGTTCTCCGACCGCCTTGGAACCGTAAACATTGTTTGTCTGGGTGGCCTCGGACAGGAAACTCACGCGAAAATCGCGTGGGACGTCCCCGAAGGCGGGGATCTTGTACGTGTCGGGTGAATGCGTCAGGAGCCGGCCCGCCGCGTCCCAGGCCACTTGTTCGGTGGTCAGCCACCCTGCGCCCTGGATGAAACCGCCCTCGATCTGGCCACGGTTGACGGCGGGATTGATGGAATCGCCCGCGTCGTGCAGGATGTCGACGCGCAGCAATTGGTGCACCCCGGTCCGGCCATCCACTTCCACTTCCGCCACCGCGGCCCCAATGCCGAAATAGTGGAACGGTTTGCCCCGTCCTTGCACCCAGTCCCAATGAATGCCGGGCGTTTTATAAAAACCGGTGGCCGAAAGGCTCACCCGAGACTGGCAGGCAAGTTGGACGACGACTTTGAACGGCAGCGACAACGAGGAATCCAGCTTTGCGGACACGGCGTTGGCCCCCATTTCCAGGTCGTCCACGGTCAAAGCGCGCCCGGCACGCTCGCTTAGGGCGTGGCAGGCCACGCCTAACAACCTGGCGCGCAATTCCATGCAGGCCTGACGGACGGCAGCCCCGTTCAGGTCCGTGCCGGAGCTGGCTGCGGTCGCCGACGTGTTGGGAACTTTCTCGGTGCTCGTCACCATGACCCGGACACGGTCGGGGGTGATGCCGAGCTCTTTACTCGCGATGGCCAGCATGTTGGTGTGGATGCCCTGGCCCATCTCTGTGCCGCCGTGGTTCACCTGCACCGTGCCGTCCTGGTAAATCAAGACCAGCGCCCCGGCCTGGTTAAGGTGGGTCACCGTGAACGAGATGCCGAACTTCACCGGCGTGATCGCCAGTCCACGTTTGCGATGCCGGTGCTCGGCGTTCCAAGCCGCCAGCTGCCGCCGGCGCAACGCAAAGTCGCTGCGGGCGATCAGTTCGTGCCAGACACGCTCAACGCGATCATCGTCGAGCACTTGACCGTAATGGGTGGTGCGGCTGGGACCGTCGCCCCGGTACAGGTTGCGCTGCCGGACCAGCTCGGGCGGCAGGTGCACGGCCCGGGCCACCCGATCCATGATTTCTTCCATTACCACCATTCCCTGCGGACCGCCAAACCCACGGAAAGCGGTGTTGGAAGCAACGTTGGTCCGGGCAACCCGGCCGCTGAACTCGACCGCAGGCAGGTAATAGGCGTTATCCAGATGAAACAGAGCCCGGTCGGTTACCGCCGTCGACAGGTCGAGCGACCACCCACCGTCCGAGACCAAGGCCGCGCGCACCCCGTGGATCAGCCCCTCGTCGTCGAAACCGACGGCGAACCGGGCCAGGAACGGATGACGCTTGCCCGTGATGATCATGTCCTGGTCGCGATTCAAACGCATCCGGACCGGTTGACCCGTGATCCGGGCCGCCACCGCGGCCAGGCCGGCGGTCAAGACGCCCTGCGTCTCTTTCCCGCCAAAAGCGCCTCCCATGCGCGGACACTCCACCACCACCCGGTTTGCGGGAACCGCGAGCAGTTTAGCCAGCAGCAGCTGCACTTCCGAAGGGTGCTGGGTGGAACTCACCACCCGCATGGCACCGTCCTCGCCGGGTTCGGCCAGCGCCGCATGGGTCTCCAGGTAAAAATGGTCCTGGCCCCCAATCTCCAGCTCGCCGCCCAGCTGCCGGGGCGCAGCGGCGAGGGCGGCCGCAAGGTCGCCACGCCTGAGGTGGTTTCCTTCCGTGTGGTACGACTTCTGTTCAATCGCTTCCCGCAAACCGAGCACGGGTACCAGGGGCTCGTATTCGACTTCAACCAGGCTGGCTGCCTGCCGGCAAACGTCCAGCGACGTCCCCACCACGAGCGCTACCATCTGCCCGTGATAAAAAACTTCACCTTCCGCCAGCAAAGGCTCGTCGGGCCGCACCGGCCCCACCTGGTTAGGGCCCGGGATGTCGCCGGCAAACAGAATCGCCGTCACCCCGGGGACTTGCCGCGCCGCTTCCGCGTTCGCGCTCACGATGTGCGCCCGGGCATGGGGCGAGCAGACCGGCCAGACGTCCAGCGCCCGCTGGCCGGCAGCAAGGTCATCGACGTACCGGGCGGTACCGGCCACGTGTTTATGCCCGCTTTCGTGCGGCCACGCACCGGGGTAGGCCAGGGGAGCCGGCACAAGCACGTCGGCGCACGGCGTTTCCCCTTGATTTCCTTCGCAGGTCTCGGCGAGGAAGCGTCCGAACAGTTCCAGCACCAGCGCTTTGCGGTACTCCGCACTGCCCCGAACGTCGGAAATCGGCGTGTAGGCAGAGGACAGCACCGTCCTGACTTGTGCCTCAAGGGAGGCAGCCAGGGTTTGCCCAACCAGCATCCGTTCGACGGTTTCCGCCCGTTTGGGCAGCGGAGCAACACCGCCGTACGCCACGCGAGCCGCCGTGATCCGGCCGCCACCGTCCAGCACCAACGTAAACGCCGCTGAAACGGTGCTGATGTCCATCTCTTTTCTCCGGGAGACCTTGTAAAAACGGGTCGCCTGCCGCTGCCCGACGTCGGAAGTCAACCGCTTCGGGATGATCACCTCGCGCAGAACTTCCCCCGCCTGAAGGGCCGTGGTTCGGTACCCGACGAAAAACTCCGAGACCGGCAATGTCCGTTCCCCTTCTGCGCTGGCCAGGACCAGCGAAGCGTCCATTGCCAGCAACACGGGGGCAGCATCCCCGATCGGTGACGCCGTCGCCAGGTTGCCGCCCAACGTCGCCCGGTTCCGGATCTGGCGGGAACCGAACCCCCGCAGGACGTCCTGGAACGCCGGCAACGCGTCGCCCATGAATTCCCACACCCGGGTCAGGCTGACCGCTCCCCCCAACCGCCACGCCTGCTCGTCCTCCTCGAGGGTCAGAAGCTCCGGGACGGCCTCCAACGACACCAGGACCGGAAAGCGTTCGTAATGCTTCGTGAGGCGCAGCCCGATCTCGGTCGCTCCGGCAACGAGTTGCGCCTTCGGGTAAGCCGCCAGCAAACGGAAAAGTTCTGGCAGCCCGTCCGGGCGGAAATACCTTTCGTCGCCATGCCGGTAATCCATCGGCAAGGGCGCAGCGTCCCGGTACATCGAGGCAGCCAGGTGGTTTTCATCAAGCCGCGCCGGCGCGCACGCGGCAAAGGCCTGCAGGGCCGCCTCACGGATCGGCCGGTAACCCGTGCACCGGCAAAGGTTGCCGCAGAGTTGATCGGCGAGTTTCCATTCCTGGTTCAGGTCAGGGCGGCTGCAACCTTCAACGAGCGACATCACGATGCCGGGCGTGCAGTAGCCGCATTGGGACGCATGCCGGTCAACCATCGCCTGCTGCACCGGGTGCAACGATCCGGGTGCCGGCGCGAGGCCCTCCACCGTTAGAACCGCGCGACCGGCCAGTGCGCACACCGGCACCAGGCAACTGTTGATGGCGCGGCACGTTGAGTTGCCTTGAGGGCTTCGCTCGAAAAGGGCGACGGAACATGCGCCGCAGTCACCTTCAGCGCACCCCTCCTTGGCGCCAAGTAAACCATTGGCCCGCAAATACTGCAGCAGTGTGATGTTTGGCGAAATGCCGCTGACCCGCCGCACCTTCCCATTGAGCTCGAACTCGAATGACCCTGAACCTGAACCCGTGGCAGCTTGCACGGGTGAAAACCATGCCTTTAGCACCTGCCTCACGCAACTCGAATGGGACCGATTGCACCGATTAGGCCAAGGCCGCCGACAGGGTCGGCCGTGGAAGAACGTGTCAGCGTAACGGGGTATGAAGGTGTCGGCGTGGAAGCAGCCCGGCAGGGCCGGCAGTCCCTTGCCGGGCGCGCCGTGTGGCGTGGGCACGGGCGCTTGAGGACAAGCTCCCCTACCGGACCGCCGCTTGATCCGGTGCCACTTACTCCCGGATGGCGGCAATGATGGGGGCGCGGGCTGCCCGCAGGGCTGGGACCAGGCCGCTGAGAAGGGAGACGGGCACCAGCAAAAAGGGGGTTAGGGCCAATTGATCCCACGGAATGGACAGCGGAATGGTCCAACCGAAAAAAGCCTTGTTGATAACCTCGGTCAGGACCACGGCAAGGGTGCAGCCGGCGGCGACCCCAAGCAATAAGGCGATCAACCCGAGCAGTACGGCTTCAGTCAGGATCAGCGCCACCAACTGGTGCCGGGCTGCTCCCAGGGCCCGGGTCACGGCGAGTTCCCGCTCGCGTTCTTTGACCAGCACAGTCAGGTTAAGAACGATGCCGATAACGGCTACCAGCATCGCCACCAACCGCAACGCGTAGGTCACCGCAAACGTCTGCTCAAAAATTTGCCGGACCAGGGAGCGCAGGCTCGCGTTGGACCGGACGGTGTAATATTTCGCTTCCGGCAGCCGTTGCTGGAGCCCGGCTACCATCGGTTCGGCTGCCTGACCCGGCTTCAGGTAAAGGGCGACGGAATTGACATCCGGCTCAGGCCAGAAGCGCAGGAAATTTTCCCGCTGCATCAGCATGACTCCGGCATCCTTGGTGTAGTCGTAATACGTGCCCACCACCTCAAAACGATGGGGGCCAAGTGGCGTCGGCAGTTCCACAAAGGCCCCATCGTTGAGGTGAAAACGACGGGCCAGCGGTTCAGAGACGATGACGGCATCGGGCCGGCGGAACCGCGCAAACTTTTCCTGGTCGCGGCCGCCCACGAATTCAGGGACGCTGCGGAGCGAACCGATGACCACCCCGAGCGCCACCGGTTGGTTGCGAAGCATGACGGTGGTTTCCCGGTAGGTGTCCCAGGCCGCGACTTCCGGCAGGGCTTGCAGTTTCTGCAAAAAACCAGGCGTGACAAAGCTTTGCATCCCGACGATCTCGTTCTGGCTGGGGGTCACGAAGACGTCGGCCACCAACCGGCGATCGACCCAGCGGTTAACGGCGGCCCGGAAGGAGTGGATCATGATCGAGACGCTCACGAGCATGGCCAGGGCGGAAGCCAGAGCGGCCACGGTTACGGCATGATGGGAGACGGACCGGACCAGGTTCCGCGCAGCCAACCGTCCCAGGAGCGAAGCCTGTAGCACGCGGCGGAAAAAGCCCCCGCTTGCTTCTGTGAGCAGCGGTGAGAGGGCGCAGAATCCTGCCAGGGTAAAGAAGGCTGCCCCGAAACCGGCGATGCGGCCGGCGTTGAACGCAAGCCAGCTGCAGAAGCCGGCGCACGCCAGCAGGGCAAGGCTGGCCACCGCCCAGGCCCCGCGCCGGCGACGGCTCGTCCCGCCAATGGCCGCCAGGTTCAGCGCCTGCAACGGCGGCAGGTTTGCCGCCGCCTGCGCCGGCACAAACGCGCCGAGAACGGCCGAACCCACGCCAAGCGAAAGGACCAGCGGGATTTCCCAGGTGGGCACGTAAAGGCGTTCGATCGAGGTAAGAACGTACAGGTTCGAGATCGTCTGAGCGACGGCCCGCACCAGCGCCCGGGCCAGCAGCACCCCCAGGAAACACCCCAGCACGGAGCCAACCACACCATACAGGCCCGCTTCACTCAAAAAAAGGAACCGCACCAGCCCGCGCGAACCCCCGATTGACCGAAGGATCCCAATCTCGGTCCGGCGCCGGGCTGCTGATGCCGTGACCGTGTTGTAGATAAGAAAGACACCGACCAGCAGCGACACCAAGCTCAAGGCGGTCAGGTTTAACTGAAAGCCGGCCAGGAGGTTGGCCACCTGCGCGCTGCGCTGTTCCGGGGAACGGACCACGGCATTGGGGGGCAGGAGCTGACGCAACCTCTCGATGACGGGCTCAGGGCGTTGCGGGTCTTGCAACCGGAAGAGCACCGCGGTGAGCCGGGTCGGCTGCCCCAGGAGCTCCTGGGCCCAGCCCACGTCCATGACGGCAAAATGGGAGTCCGCCTCACCCACATCGATGTAAAAACTGATCCGCAACGTCACTTCCCGCTCCCCCACCTGCACCCGGAAAGGGTCGCCGACATGAAGGTGGTGTTTGTCGGCAAAGGCGCGGCTCACCGCCACCGCAGCCGGGTCGCCAAACCACTGGTCAGCGTCGAAACTCTGGCCGCGGGCATCCTGCACCTTGAACGTTTGAAAAGGTTCATTCGTAAAAGGGTCAATGCCAAGCAAGTGCAGGTATTCGCCCGGGAACTCCGGAACGGTGATCAACCCTTCCACCAACGGGGTTACAGCGGTGCACCCAGGCACGGCTTTAAGCCGCGGCCAGAGTTCGACCGGAAGGCTGCCGCGCGCCTCGAGATGCGCCCGCCCCGCCACGACGTCCACCCCCGCGGCAAAGGCCCGGGAGGCGCTCTGGTTCACGATTTGGACCGCCAGGAAGACGGCAGCGCCAAGCGCGACGCTGAGCACGTTGACGGCGGCCAGCAGTTTGTGCTGGAGGGCGTAGCGAAGGACGTGCTGACGGAAAAAACTCACGCTCCCTTTTACTTGCGGAGCGCCTCACCGGTTGCAGCCAGAAGCAGCACCGTCTGCAGGTCGCCGCCAACCACCTCCTCGGAAAGCTTGCGCCCTTCCAGGTCGGTCACGTAGAAGCTGTCAAAAGCCGCTCCTTTCTCGGTGGCAATCCGGGAATGGACGATGTTAATGCCAGCTTCGGACAGGCATTTCAGCACGTCGTGCAACAACCCCAGCCGGTCGGTCGTTTGCAGGTCAATGACCGTGTAGCTCGGGTGGACCCGGTTGGAGATCGTCAATTTCGTGGGGAAATCCATTTCAGGAGAGTGATGGTACCCCAAACGCCGGAGGGCCCGGGACAGAAGCGGGCCGAAATCGTATTCCTGCGGCTTCAACGCCTCGTTGAGCACGGATTCAACCTGGCGCTGGTCGCTTTCCTCGGTCACCGACTGGAAATTGGTGTCGCAAACGCGGAAGATCCCGAGCATCAAACTGTCTTTCCGGGTGTAGACGTCGGCGCTCAGGATGTTGATGGAGGCCGTGGCAAAAGCACCCGCGATTTTAGCCATGAGCGCCGCACGGTCCCAGGTGCAGACCCACGCTTCGCTGTGGCCCTGGTCGGGCTTGCTATGCCATCGAATCGCCGCAGCCAGCGCGTGGTCATTGTCCCGGACCCGCTCTTCAAAGAACGCGCGGAACAACCGCAAGTGGCTGACGATTTCATTGACGTTGTGGCTCTGAAAATAACGCTCCGGCATCGAATGGAAATGGACCTCAATTTCCTCGCCGAAATCGCGGGCCATGCGTTTGCTGACCGTCGCGTGCAGCACTTCGCGCTCGATGTGGCGCAACCGGAAAAATTCCTCGGTGTCCTGAAGGTAGCTGGACGCACCGCGGTAAAGTTCCCACACCAGCGACTCTTTCCAATCCGACCAGTTCTGCCCACTCGTTCCTTGCCCGTCGGCCAGCGTCACCAGCATGAGCGCATCCAGGTTCTCCTGGCTCCGGACGATGTCGGCAAAGGCTTCGATGGTAGCCGGATCCTCCACGTTGCGGCGCTGCGCCATCTCGGACAGACTCAAGTGGTTGTCGACCAGAAGGATCAAGCGCCGACGCCGCACCGGAGAAAGTTGCAGCCGGGCGGCCACTTTTTGGGCAGCCAGCGCGCTCGCCTCCGCGTGGTGCCTGGCTCCGGACGCCTTTCCGGTGTCGTGCAGCAGCAAAGCCAGGTAAAGCACGTAGGGATCCTCGGTCTTCAGGAAAAGGCTTCGGTACTCCTCCAGCTTCGGCTCCTTCGTGCCGATCAGCTCGTCAAGCTTCTCAATGCACACCAGCGTGTGCTCGTCAGCCGTGTAACGGTGAAAAAATTCGTGCTGTACCAGGCAGGTTAGATCGCCAAATTCCGGCAGGTACCGACCGAGAAAGTCCACTTCGTGCATCATGCGCAGGATCCGCCCGACCTGGCCTTTGCGGGAGAGGACCGCTTGAAAGGTTTCGCGGGTAGCACGCGCGTACTGGAAAGTCCGGTTCACCAGCCGGGTCCGACGCCGGATGAGTTGCTGGAGCTCGGGGCTCAGGTCAAGCTCACGTTGCTGGGCGTGCAGGAATACGCGCATCAACCGGAACGGGTCTTCGTGAAAAATTTCCCGATTCTCGGCGTAGATCAGGCCGCCATGGCTGTAAAAGCCGTCAAAATGCTCGGTCTTGAGCTTGCGCTTGGCTAGAAAACCGAAGATGGGCCGTTCCTCTTTTTCAAGGCTCGCCGGGAGCAGGAAACGTTCCGTTACCTCTTTGGTTGTCAGGTAAATGGTGCGGGCGTGCTGGTAATAATCCCGCATGAACGCCTCACTTCGACGAAGGATGTTTTTCTGGGGGTAGTTGAACTTGTTGGCAATTTGCCCTTGAAAAAAGAGGGTAAGGACGTCAGCCGGCCGCTTCGTGAGGTACTGAAGCTCAGTGCGTACCCTCAGCAGAAAATCGTACGCCCGGTCAATCGACCGCCGGTCACTTTCCGTGATGTACTTGCGTTCGACCAGCTTGGCGGTGCTCATGACGCCGTCGCGAAAGTAACAGATCCATTGCATGTTCTGGTAATCCCGCAGTCCGCCGCAGCCGTTTTTCAGGTTCGGTTCCTGCATGAAAACGGAACCGCCATACTTGCGATGGCGTTCCTCCTGGTTGGCCAGCCGCCATTTCAAATACGCTTCCACTTGGCCCCGGACGCATTGCTCAAAGAAGTCGCGCCGAAACTTGGAATGGAGGCGCCGGTCACCGGCGAGGTAACGCGATTCCAGCAAGGACGTTTTCGTGAGCGTGTCGGCGTTGGCCAGCCGTATGGCTTCGCCGATGGAACGGGTGGCGTGGCCCACTTTGAAACCCACATCCCACAGCATGTACAGAATTTGTTCGATGACCGCCGCGGTCTCCGTGGTGACCCGCCCGGAGTCGTGCAGAAACAAAATGTCGACGTCGCTGTATGGGTTCAATTCGCCCCGGCCGTAGCCTCCGATGGCAAGCAGCGCAAAGGGCGGGGCGGCCTCGGCATGGCCTGAAGCAGTGACGGCACCCTCGAAAAGGTGGCGCAAGACGACGTCCAGCAAGTTGGCCCGGTCCCGGGCAATTTCCAATCCGCCCCCGCCCGAATAATGTTTCAGCCGCAGGCGGTGCTCCTCGATTTTCAAGAACTTCTTGTAGAGATCAAGCCGGTCGCGCGGCTGTCCCCTCCCCTGGGAAACAAGCTGGCGTTCGGCGTGCGCAAGGATTTTTTCTAGGTGCTGCGACATCGGCCTGAGTCTGCGTGCTCCACCATACCGCAGTCGACGGGTGCCGAAAACAGCCAAATGCCGCTGCTCAAAGGGTGCCACGGATTTCGGAACGGCATCAACGCGCCCGCCGGGAGGTCAACCGCCCATCATTCCCGTGGCGCATGATGGGCCTTAAGGAGTAAACGTGCTGGAGTGTTCCGTGATTACTTTCCAGCCGTCAGAAAAACGTCGGAACACCGAGCTGTCCGAGCAATACGTCCTCTGGCCGCCGGCCTGGGTGACCGTCCACCAGCCAATCGTTAAGGCTAAACCCGGTCCAAGGGGTTGCACCTTGATCTTTTCAAGGGTGAAGCTGCCCAGATCCGCCTTATTTGGATAAGACCGCTCATACGCGGCTTTCAGCTCCGACCAGCCTCGGATTTCCGCGCCGTCCGAAACGATCTGCAAGTCCGGAGACTGCCAGAAGAAACGCAGGTAGCCCTCCAGGTCGTGGGCGTTGGCGTAAGTCACCATTTGCATGATGGTGGCGCGGAGTTCGGCTTCATCCCTTTGGGTTTCATGCGTGCTTGGGGCGATTGCCTGGTTCGGCGATTCCGTTCCCCAGGGCGCAACCGGGATCGGTTGTTGGGCGTGACCCGACGCGAGCGGCCAGCAGCCGACGGCCAACGGCAGCAAACCGCGGCCCAGAAATGCTCCGTAAGCACCAAAATTTACCCTGAACCTATAGGGGGTAGCTGTAATGGCGACATTTTATAATATTTTTGTATAAAAGCTAATGCTATAATGAGAAACCAGAATTATATATTTTACAAGTTGACGCCGTTCGTTTTTTCCGGTTCCATCGTTTGGTTTCGTACCGGCATGGGTGCTGCACAAAAAGGAAGCTTCGGCTGTTGGTGTTTTTGATCCTGATCGGAAAGCAAACGCCCGTCAGGGTCTCAGGGTTTTGCTGATTACTGATGTGTCGCCACCCTTAGTCATGAATGGTGGCATCGGCAGGCAGATCCATAGTTGCTATATGCAAAAGCTGAGCGTTTAGTCCCCTTCTATGAAGAGCTTATTAACCGTAGGGGTGGCGCTGATGGCGTTGCCGGTGCTCACGACGTTTGGAGGGCCCACTGAGACAAGCTCAAAAGCCGTCGTTGCGCCCCCGCCGCCGATCCAGGAAAGCTTGTATCGGGCCCACGAGTGGGATCTCGACCTTTTCGGCGCCTATGCGCCGGCCGGAAGGGATGGCCGGGAATACCTGGGAGATCATGCCTGGGGAGGCGGCGTGGCCGGCACCTATTTTTTCACCCGAAATCTCGGGCTCGGTCTGGAGGGCTTGGTCCTCGACGGGACGGGACAAAGGTCGGGCGACGTGAGTGGGGAATTTGCGTTGAACGCCATTGGACGGTTGCCGATCGGCAATACCCCTTGGGCGCCGTATGCCCTCGCGGGCATTGGGGGCTTCGTCCCGGGGAGCGGGAGCAATTTCTTCAACACCTTCTACCGGGGTGTGCGTCGTGAAATTCGAAACAGCAACAATGAGGATATTCTGCTCGAAGGTCACGTCGGATTGGGGATTGAATACCGCTTCCGGAAAAATATCGGCTTGTTCACGGACGGCCGGTATGAATTTGTGGACAAACCCAACAACAACTTTGGCCTGGTGCGGGCGGGTGTGCGGTTTGCGTTTTAACCGGCCGTAGCCACCGCCAAAAAACCACCGTCACTTAGATGCAACGCAAAGGAACCGAGCTTTCTCGGTTCCTTTGCTGCGTCTGGAGGATTTGGCCGGGTCCAATGGCCGTCGGGCAGAACCGGCTGAGCCACAGCCGGTCTAAGCGTTCGGCGCTCGGCCCGAGTGCTGCCAAGTCAACCTTTGTAGGAGAAGGTATCGCCCTGCGGGTTTGATCCGGGTTGATGGGAGTAGTTGGGGTTGTTGGAAGCCACGTGGACCAGGACGTGGAACGCATCTTCCGGGTTTCCTTGCACCGCATCGGCGAGCTGGTCCGCCGTGAACGGCTGACCCGGCTTGGCGGAAAGGGCTTTGACCAGGCTCGCCTGCAGCTCCAATATCTTTGTGGCGGCTTTCTTGCCGGCCTCCACCCCCGGCTGGTGGTAGGCGTTGATGTTCACCAGCGTCGCGTAAAAGCCGACGGCCCGCTCGTACAAGGCGATGAGCGCGCCCACCGAGAAGGGGGTAACCCGGTCGATGGACATGGTGATGGATTGACGGTCGTTTTCAAAGAGGGCCGAGCGCGTCCCGCGCAGGAAGCCGTGCAGGTAATCGCCGCTCGTCACGCCGGGATCAACTTCCATTGATTGAGCCGGCCGGTCCTGATCCACCTGGATGAAGGTGACAAAAAAATTGTTTACGCCGTCCCGCAACTGCTGCACGTAGGCGTGCTGGTCCGTCGATCCTTTGTTGCCGTAGACGGCAATGCCCTGGTGCACCACCTGGCCGTCGAGGTCACGCTCTTTCCCAAGCGATTCCATCACGAGTTGCTGGAGGTATTTGCTGAACAGCATGAGCCGGTCTTTGTAGGGCAGGATGACCATGTCTTTCAGGCCCCGGCCTTCGCCCACCCGGTACCACATCAGGGCCAGGAGCATCGAGGCATTCACCTGGTAATCTTGAACCCGGGTTTTCTCATCCATGGCAGCCGCTCCGGCGAGAAACTGCTCGATGTTGATGCCTTGCAGCGCCATCGGCACCACGCCTACCGCGCTCATGACCGACGTGCGGCCACCCACCCAGTCGAACATGGGAAAGCGGGCCAGCCAGCCTTGGGCCTGTGCTTTCTTGTCAAGCTCGCTCCCCTCGCCGGTCACAGCGACAAAATGCTTGGCGAAATCGAGGCCGGCCGCCTGGTATTTGGCTGCCGCTTCCAGCATCCCGTTTCGGGTTTCCTTCGTGCCGCCGGATTTCGAGATCACCACCGTCAACAGGGTGGTAATCTTTGAGCCGATCTGCTCGAACACCCGATCGATGCCTTCCGGATCGGTGTTATCCAGGTAGTGAATGGCCCGTTGGTCGTCCTTGGTGCCCAATGCTTCCCGCACGAACTGAGGTCCGAGGGCGGAGCCGCCGATGCCTACGACCAGGACATCCGTAAACTTCTGGCCGTTGCCGGCGAGGATTTCGCCGCGGTCAACCTTGCGCACGAAGTCAAAAATCGCTTCGTTGGTATCCTCCACCTCGTGCCGGAGTTCGTCAGTGGGGGCCAACTGAGGGGAACGTAACCAATAATGGCCGACGAGCCGTTTCTCATCCGGGTTAGCGATGGCTCCTTTTTCGAGTTCGTCCATGGCCTTGAACGCTTTCGCGATGGGGCCTGCCATTTTGCCGAAATAATCGTCCTCGAAGTGAATCCGGCTGACATCAAGGGAAAACTGCAGGTCCGGATACCGGAGGTAGTACCGATTGAACCGCTGCCACTGGGTGATCATACGAAGCTGAACTTAGCTGCCGGACCGGCATCGGCAAACCAAAGTGCTTTTCTTCTTGCAAAACCGGGAGGGAACCCGGGGATGCACATCCACGACCGGCTGACATGGCTGCGACCCGGCCCACGGCCGGTCGACGTGTCCACCCGCAAGGCCCAGCCGGCCGTGCCATGCGCCGCGTTCACCTGGAAGCGACGCGCGACCCGACCGGACGGAAGGTGGGCTGTAGGACGGTGACCGTAGCCAGGGTAACCCCGGGCTGGGCCGCGCCCGATTGAAACGGTTCCGAAAGCCGTTAGGGTAAGGCCATGGCCATCCCGAGCTTTGCCCTCGTCCAGATCCTGCGCGAATCCGCTGAACGTTTGGCTGCCGGCGCCGACTACCAGTGGAGCCATTTTGGGAAATGCAACTGCGGTCACGTGGCACAAACCGCCACGCGCCTGTCCGCGGCGGAAATCCACCGGACCGCGCACCGCAAGCTGAGCGAGTGGAGCGAAGTCCCAGATGATTTTTGTCCCCAGACCGGCGTGCTGATCGACCGCGTGATCGACACGCTGTTCGAGCTTGGCATGACCAACAAAGACCTTTGTTACCTGGAAGACCTCACCGGGCCGGAAGTGTTGAAGAATCTTCCGGAACACCGCCGCGACCTGCAGCGGAACCAACGTGCGGACGTGGTCCTGTACCTGCGTGCCTGGGCCGATGTTTTGGAAGCCCAATTGCCGCTGACAGCCCTGGTGGATAACTTGCCAGCCCCGCTGAACGACAGGCGCAGCACAGAGAATCGCTCTGAGGCTGCGTGCAGCAGGTCCTGGTAGGGTTGGTTCTGCAAACGGATCGCCGTTACGCCGACACGTCCTTCCCTCCACTCACAAGGCCGCCACTCGCTCGCGCAGTTGCTCAAGGCGCTCCAGAAACGCGCCTGCCCGCTGACGGTGCTCCGCCACGACTGCGGCCGGGGCGCGCTGGACAAAGTTTTCGTTGGCCAATTTCTTGTGCACGGTTTCCAACTCGGCCTCGACTTTCGCAAGTTCCTTCCCGAGGCGCTCGCGCTCGGCCCCGGTGTCGACCAGTCCAACCAAGGGCAAAAAGATCTGACCCACCGGGGTGATTGCCACCGGCACCCCCGGTTCGCCCTCGTAATCCGGGCGGACCTCGAGCGGCTCGGCGTTCAAAAGCCGGGCCAGCACCGCAAAATCGCCGTCAACGTCTGTTTTCAGAATCATGCGCGCCTTGCGGTTGGAAGGAACGTGGTGCTCCGCCCGAAGGTTACGGGCGATGGAAACAGAATCGTAAACCTGACCGGCGAACCGGACCAGGGCCGGATCGACCGGCATCGGCGCGGCGAGGTCATCCAGCGTTGCAAACTGAATGGTCTGGGTGCCGAACCCAAGCCGATGCCAGAGTTCCTCGGTGAGGTGGGGCATGAACGGGTGCAGCAGGCGGAGAACAACCCCGATTACGTGATCAATCGCGGCAAGGGCCCCCTGGCGGATGGCAGGGTCCGTGGAATTAATCTCGTTCTTGGCCGCTTCAAGGTACCAATCGCAAAAGTCGCTCCAGAAAAAATCGTAAATCGACTGCGCCACCTCAGTGAAGAGGTATTCCGCATAGCCGCGGTTGACGCGGGCAACGGTGGCCTCAAGTTGATGGAGGATGCGGGCCGTGTACGGTGACAACTGCTGGCCCGGTTGAAACCCGCCGGTGAGGGGTCCTTGCATCTGCCGGAACCGGCAGGCGTTCCAGAGTTTATTAGCGAAGTTGCGTCCTTCCTCAATTTGTTTTTCGTCGAACCGGATGTCTTGCCCGTGTGGGGCGATGCGCATGAGGCCGAAGCGGAGCCCGTCGGCGCCGTATTTGGCGATGAGCTCAAGCGGGTCCGGCGAGTTGCCCAGGCTTTTGGACATTTTGCGGCCCTGGCTGTCCCGGATCAAGCCGGTGAAATAAACGTTGGCAAACGGGATCTCACCCTGAAAGTGCAGCCCGGCCATGATCATGCGGGCCACCCAGAAAAAGATGATGTCCGGACCTGTGACCAAGTCTGTCGTCGGGTAAAAACGCCGGCGCGCCTCGTCGTCCATGGCGGCAAACGGCCATAACCAGGACGAAAACCAGGTGTCCAGTACGTCGGGGTCCTGGTCCCAATTCTCTGGGTCTGAGGGTGGCGCGACGTCCACGTGGAGTCGCTGCGGCTCGTGCCGGTGGTACCAGACCGGAATCCGGTGTCCCCACCACAACTGCCGGCTGATGCACCAATCCTTGATGTTTGCGATCCAGTGCTCGAAAGTTTTCGTCCACCGTTCAGGCCGGAACTGGATGCGGCCGGAAGCGACGGCTTCGAGGCATTCCTGGACCTTGGGGTACCGCAGGAACCATTGTTCGCTTAGGCGGGGTTCGATCGGCACGCCCGCGCGTTCGCTGTAGCCGACCGTGTTCTGGTAGGGCTCTTCGCGCACCAGCAGCCCCAGTTCCCGAAGGCGCTCCACGGCTTTGGCCCGGGCTTCGAACCGATCCAACCCCACGAAATCGGGTCCGGCCAACTCGTTGAGGGTGGCGTCGGGACTAAAAACATCGAGGGTCGGAAGGTGGTGCCGCTGGCCGATCTCAAAGTCCACCGGGTCGTGTGCCGGGGTCACCTTTAACACCCCGGTGCCAAATTCCGGGTCGATGGCGTCATCGGCGATGATGGGGATGGCGGCACGCGGAAACGGCCGCCAGCAATGGCGGCCGATCAGGCGCTGGTAGCGGGGATCTTTCGGGTTCACCGCGACCGCCGTGTCGCCCATGAGCGTTTCGGGGCGGGTGGTGGCGATGGCGAGGTACACGCCCGGTTCTTCCACCACCTCGTACCGCATCACGTACAGCGTTCCCTGGTTGGGGGTCGGGATCACCTCCTCGTCCGAAAGCGCGGTCAGGGAAACCGGGCACCAGTTAACCATGCGTTTGCCCCGATAAATCAACCCGCAACGGTAAAGCTCCACAAAAGCGGACTGGACCTCGCGCGAGTAAGCGGGATCCATCGTGAAACGTTCCCGGGACCAATCGCAAGAGCAGCCCAACCGCTGCAACTGCCGAATGATGATGCCCCCGTGTTCCTCTTTCCAGGCCCAAACCTGGGTGACGAACTCGTCCCGGCCAAGGTCGTGCCGGGTTTTTTTCTCTTTCCGGAGCTGCCGTTCGACGACGGTCTGGGTGGCAATGCCCGCATGGTCGGTGCCGGGCAGCCACAGCACCTCGCGCCCGAGCATCCTGGCCCGCCGGGCCAGAATGTCCTGCATGGTGTTGTTAAGCACGTGGCCGAGCGTAAGAATGCCGGTCACGTTGGGCGGCGGGATCACGATCGCGTAGGGGGGCTTCGGCGAAGCCGGGTCAGCCCGGAAAACACCCTGCTCAAGCCAAGTCCGGTACCAGCGCTCCTCCACTTCCCTCGGTTCGTAAGCCGTCGAAATTGCCGCACTCATGGGAAGTGGAATCTTGCGTCGACCTACCCGCTACGCAACTGTTGCGTGACGGACAGCCCTTTCCGCAGGGACTCGCCGCTTTACCAGGGAAAGCGCTGCAGCGTAGCGCCCGCCCTGCCCGGCTCCGGCCCACCGCCTGGCCATTCACGCCTTCGTCCCGCCAGCGTGCGTCAGAAACTGGTTCCAATCCGCAACATTGTGGGCATTTCGGATAAAGTAAGTCACAGGAAGCTCACGCGGGGGTGTGGGATTCTTGCGGAGTTCCAGCCCAACTTCTTCAGGAAGGTGGTTTCCTTTCTGGCTGTTGATGCGCCGGTCGGTCAGGACGCAGTTCTCCCAAGTCGTTTGGCCCCCGCGTGACCGCGGCACCACGTGGTCAATATTGCCTTCGTGTGGGGCCAGCTTGCGCCCGGTGTACTGGCACTGACCGCCGTCGCGTTCCCAAATGCCTTTCGGAGAGAGCTTCGGGCGCCGTTTAGGCACCCGACTGTACCGTGCCAGCACCAACACGGTGGGAACCCGCACCAGCCCGCGGATGGTCCTGACGAAAAAATCCGCCTCCCGCACCGGCAGCTCCAGCCATTCGCGCCATCTGACGGGCCGCATGTCGCCGGTCCCCTGAATGTCGAGGGCAGTC
>DASWVC010000430.1:0-2723 GCA_036401335.1 Chthoniobacterales bacterium | reverse complement strand
GCTCGCATTTTTAAAAGAACGAGGGATGGAGGTGGTGGTGAGACGACGATGGTTTTTGTATGGCAGGTTCGGGTGGCCGTCTTCGTAGTTATCCTCGGCATTGCACACACCGCACAGAGGCTCGGAGGAGGAGGTGCCAATTTCCTGTTTGTCGCTGGGTATTCAGATCCGTCCTCCCTGGTGCTGTATGGATCGTTAGCGTTACTGGTTTTTTGCGTGGTAGTAATTGCCGTCGATCTTTGGGACGAGGTGACAGCCTCCAGATCCCGGCGCAAAGGCGACTCTGAGCCTTCCGTGACGCCGGTTTGAGGTGTGTGGCATTTTGGCCGTACGCGTGCACGCAACGGGTTAAGCGTTCAGGGACGCGGGCGCAGGTCCCGGATAATGCGTTCAATGATTTCACCCCCCAGAGCACCAAAGGGAATACCTTTGAACGTGCCGTTGGTGGAAAGGCGACAAAGCCCTGCGACGAACGCGCCCTTCGCATGGCCTTGTTTAAAGATGGCCGCTGCGTCTGAGAGCGCTTGTCTCCCTCCGGTCCGTTCTGCTGAGATCCGCCCCGTTAAGGTACGCCCCAAGAAAATCTACCCTGCAGAAGTTTGCCCCGCTGAGCTTTGCTCGGTGGAGGTCCGGATGCGATAAATGAGGATTCTTTTCTCGCCAGTCGTTCCATGCTCCGACTCCTTGGCGGATGATCTTGAGGTGTTTTCGACTGCCACAAGTTTGAAATGGTGTTGTCAACCTCGGGATGAATGGGAAGGAATAAAGCCTTATTCTCGCCCGTGCCTTTGAATTGAATAAGCCAAAAACATCCTTACCGTGCCTTATTTTCCGTTTTGCGCATGGCGCCAAACAAGATTCCCGAGCGCGGGAATCGCCGCACCTTCAAGCCACGCGGGGGCTGCGCCAGATCAACCGCTGGCCGTCCGCGGTGGGCGCGAACCCTTCCTCCACCAACCCGTCAAATCACAGGCTGCGGCCCGGCTCCAACGCGTGGCGCAGGCACACCTTGATTTCCTCCGGCTTGCCGCTTCGGCGGCACTGGCCCACCGCTTGCAACAACGCCCCGGTGGCTTCCCCGTAAAACGCCAGCGGCGTCAGCCACAGGCACGGGTACCCGTTGAGGTAATCGATCACGCCCGGCGACGGCGCGCTCCGGACCCGGAACGGCACCGCGCGGCCTGCCATCGCTTCGTCCAGGCCCCATAGGATGCGCCGCTCCAGGCTTTCCGCCGTCCACATTCCCCCTGGCTCTAGCGAGTCCGCGGGGTGAGGACAAGAAAAGCGTGCGAGAAGCCCAAGAGCTGGCTTAACGTTCTGGGCCTGCCACCCGCACCTTTTAGGTTCCGCGACGGGCTGATTCCGAAGGCGTAGCACTCAGAGCGGCCGGGAGAGAAGCGTCTAGGCGTGCCCCGGCTTGGAACGGGGACATGCGTGCGCTGAACTCACTCCATGATCCGCATCCGCAGCTGCTTGCGGGAAGATGAAAAGGCCGTGTTCGCCTTGGCCCGTGACTTTGCCACTTCCTTCCCGGTGGATCCGGCGAGCTTTTCCGAGTCGTTTCCTCACGTGCTCTCGTCATCCGGCATGTGCCTTGCGGTGGCCCAATCCTCGGACGCGATCATCGGGTATGTGCTCGGTACCGCCCATCCGACCTTTTACGCCAGTGGTCCTGTCGCCTGGGTGGAAGAAATCATGGTAAAGGAATGCCTTCGCAAAAAGGGGGTGGGAAAGTTGCTGATGGAGCATTTTGAAGTTTGGGCAAAATCTAAGGGTTGTCGCCTTGTTGCTCTGGCCACGCGTCGGGCAGCCGAGTTCTACAAAAATCTCGTTTATACGGAATCAGCCGTCTATTTTTGAAAGATCCTGCAAAATGCCCCGAGCTCCACATCCGGCATCACCTAAACATGAACACGGGGCGAAGTGGACACAGAACCATCGGCCCCTGGCCAAAGCCTTGCGAGCCTTCGTGGAGGGGAACCCGGCGCCGGCCCAAGCCCCGGCCGCCCGGTTCCCCTGGCCGGAGCCCCAAGCGTCTCCGGCGCACCCCTCCGCAACGGAAACGCGAGGTTTCCGTAACGCCTTCCTGATCACCCTTCGGGTGCGTGGGTCAAGTGCCTCGCTCACGCTCGGGAGGTGCCCCGGCGTTCGCTGCCTGCGCCGAGCCCGGAGGGCTTGGGCGTAGGGGCGGCCCACCTTAGACCCGGGAGTGGTTGACCCCACTTGCCCGCGCGAGAGCGCGGGATCGAATACCCTGGGGCGTAGCGGATGCGGAGCCAACCGCCGAGAATGGGCCTTTTTTAGGCCAGCTCGTCGGAGGCGGTTCGTCAGCAACTCCCCCTGCGTTGAGTCCGGTAAGGGACGCCTCAGCGTTTAACCTGCGCTCAGCCTTCGCCGTAAAGAAAGCCGTCGAAAATCTGGGTTAAACGGCGGCCGCCAGGCCAAGGTTCTGCTTGCCCGGTTAGGCGTTCAGAAACGACCGCTCACGCGGATCACCCACCCCTCGGCTTGGCCGGCGAGCGTTCCTTCCGTTCGAACGGTTGCTGCAATCGAAAGTGAAGGGGCAGCGCTTCGGCCGGATCGGTCAAGGTCGCGATCCGGCATAAAGCCGCTCGAAGACTCGCTTTTTATTCCATTCTCTCCCTTTGACCTCGCCGGCGCCAAGCCCGCAAGGGTGACTGCTTTTTGCGTCCGGGAAGAACTGCGTTCTTCGACACGCAAAA
>DASWVC010000429.1:0-23021 GCA_036401335.1 Chthoniobacterales bacterium | reverse complement strand
CTCCGGCCGCAGTGGAAGTGCTGAACCGTTTTCCAACCGGCATTTACGACCGGTTGGGCACGGTGACGGTGCAGGAGAACGCCGCCTTTCCCCTGGATCGCACAGTCACCGCTGTCCGGGATAAAGCCGCACAATCCGGTGCGAACGCGATTGTTCTTATTCAGCAGCGCCAATTTGTTCAGCGCAACGAATTCACCCGCCAACGCACGCCAACCCGCTTTACGGTGTTCGCACTTTTGCGCCGGGGCGTCCCCATGAGCCACCCGGTCGCCAAAGGACGGGGCGGGCCCCCAGGTTTGCGTGAAAACATCGCGCCGCCGCCACCGCCGCCATCGGGAGGGAATGCGCCTGCCGGCAGTGGCGCACGTTGACCAAACAAGCGGCGGGCAGTGGCTCCTGGAGTCACACCCGCTTCAAGCCGCCTGATTCCAATGATGGAGCACTACTAGGAATTGTCTGCCTGGGACGTTGGGTGATAACCGGTCCGGAGCAACGCGTCGTGCAAAGCGGGCACGTGGGTCTTGCGGGCGTCAAAGGTGACCCTGATCTCGGCACGGGTCACGTCGGCTACAGCACTTTCGACGCCGGCCACCGCTCGCAGGGCTTCTTCCAGCCGGACCGCAAACCCTTGGTCCTCCAAACCTTCGATGGCAAGCTTGGCTTCTTCCAACACCGGTTTATCATCGGGCAAGTGGCTGTGGGGATCGGCTGGGTCTAGGTTTGGCATGGCAGATTTTGTGCTGGTTCTCTCAAGTTCGCGCCACGAACCTGCCCCAGTCGTTTGCAAGAAGCCCAAGGCTGCCGGTTGACCGATGGAACGGGTGTTGCGTGAAGACTCGGCCCGGTACCCTAGGTCTCGCAGGCACAAGCTGACAAGTTACAGCCGCGCGAACAGCACAGTGCTGTAAAGCAGGAACAGCACCCCTAGAGCAGGCGCCAACAGCTTGTGAAACCACTCGCGCCGCGTGAGCGCGGCCACGATTGCCGCCAAGCCAAAGATCACGTGAAACTCCCCGTTTGTCCGACGAGGCAGGTGACCGGTGAGAACAAGTTCCTTTGCCGCACTGAAGACGAGGGTCGCAAAGAGTGCACCGAAAAACCACCTTCGGTGCGCAAAATAATGGTCCCGCAGATCGACGAACGCATCCCTGGTGACGTCTGGCAGGACCAGTGCCGCGACCATGTAGGTGCTAATCGCCTGCAAAACGATGACGAAAAATGCCAAGAAGGTCCAATTGGTGCGCATGTGCAGACCGAAACTCGCCCACCACCCCTGGATGGCAATCAGGAGGGCGAGCCCGGCCCAGATCAGGGTCGGGAGATGAAGCTTCACCTTTGCCCTGGTCAGGATGAGTCGGCGCAGGCCCAGCAGGACTTGCGTGATCGCCAGCCCGAGGACGATCGATAGCAGGACCGAGAGGTAGTTGAAGGATTCCACGGCCGCAAGCCTAAGGAGGTTCACAAAGATTCGTTTACATAATTCGCGTTGACACCCCCAAATCCAGCGCGTTTTTCGCCGCCGCATGCGCCCCACGCCGTCAGCGGCGTCCGGCAAGGCACGCAACAAGCAAAGGCAGATCCTGATGTTCACCGGCGCGAAGACTAGGCCGGGGCCGGCGATCATGACGAACTGGGAAAGAGCTGCGTGCCGATGAGCACCGGAAAGGAGCTAATTGATGCGTCCCGCCACTTTCTTGCACGACCTGGCCATTGTCATGATTCTTGCCGGGTTGGTTACGGTGCTGTTTCGACAGGTGAAGCAGCCCGTGGTTCTCGGCTACATCCTTGCGGGAGTGCTAATCGGGCCGCACGCGTTGCCTTTTCCCCTGATCGCGGATGAACACGCGATCGAGACGCTGTCCCAGCTGGGCGTGATCTTTCTCATGTTTTCGCTTGGGCTTGAATTCAGCCTCCGCAACCTCAAGGCAATCGGAGCGACCGCGCTCGTGGCGGCAACCTTGGAGATCCTGCTCATGATTTTTGTTGGTTACGAAGTCGGACGGCTGTTTGGCTGGGGCAAAATGAACAGCATTTTCCTGGGCGCAATGCTGTCGATTTCGTCAACGGCAATCATCGTCAAGGCGCTTGAAGAGCTCGGGAAAGCCAAGGAGGAATTCGCCCGGCTTATCTTCGGCATTCTGATCGTTGAAGACCTTCTCGCCATTGTCCTGATTGCACTCCTTTCGGGATTTGCGGCCACCGGTTCCTTTGAGCCGGCAGAAGTTGGCAAAACGCTGGTGCGTCTGGCTGCTTTTCTGGGCGCGCTGCTTGTGGCCGGGTTGCTGACCGTGCCACGGCTGCTCAACTACGTGGCGAAATTCAAGAGCAACGAGACGCTTCTGGTCACGGTCGTCGGCCTCTGCTTCGGGGTGTCGTTGCTTGCCGTTAAGCTTGGTTACAGCGTGGCACTGGGGGCGTTTCTCATCGGCGCGATCGTCGCGGAAGCCCGCCAGATCGGAAAGATTGAGGCCCTCACGCATCCCGTGCGCGACCTTTTCAGTGCCGTGTTTTTCGTCTCGATCGGGCTGCAGATTGATCCTGCGCTGCTGGCAAAATACGGGCCCGCGATCGTGGTCATCAGCGTCGCCGTGATTGTTGGTAAGGTGCTTACTTGCTCGTTTGGTACCTTTATTGCCGGCCACGACTTACGGTCCTCCCTGCGCGTCGGCATGGGACTTGCCCAAATCGGGGAGTTTTCCTTCATCATCGCCGGGCTGGGCCTCTCGTTGAAAGTGACAAGCGAATACCTTTATCCGATCGCCGTGGCGGTCTCCGCCGTTACCACGCTCATGACGCCTTACCTGGTGAGAAGCTCTGACCCACTCGTGGCCTGGTTTGACCACCATGCACCTGCCCCGCTGCTCCGCTACCTGGACGCCTACACCCGCTGGGTCGGTCAGCTCGGGGGCCGTCGTGGAAACAACCTTGGCCTCACGCTGCTGCGCCGGTGGGGCTGGCAGATTGGATTGAACCTGCTGCTCGTTACCGCGGTTTTTACCGTTGCGGTGTTCCTCCGCGGACGGGTATTTTCCTGGTCGCTCCGGCTGCCAGGGGGTGAGGACGGGGTGAAAGCGGCGTTGTGGCTTTGCGCGATGGTCGTCAGCCTGCCGATGCTTATCGCCGTTTTTCGAAAACTGCAGGCCACCGGCATGCTCATCTCGGAAATGAGCGTTACCCGTGCGGACGCCGGTGAAAACACGGCCCCGCTGCGTGCGATCATTTCCAACACCGTACTGGTGGCAGGCTGCGTCGGCCTGCTCTTGTTCACGCTGCTGCTAAGTTCCGCCATCCTGCCCTCCTGGAACGTTCTGGCAGGGCTTGCCCTCGTGCTGATCGCAGGCGCCATCCTGCTGCGGCGCTCCTTTATCCGCATTTATGCGACGGCGCAGGTTGCTTTATCCGAGACTTTTTCACAAGCTCCACCGCTGCGGCACGTCCATGAAGCGTCGACCCTGCCGCCGGTATTGCGCGACGCGGAATTAAGCACGATCACAATCCACGAGCGGTCGCCGGCAGCCGGCAAGCTGATCGGCGAGATTCAGTTGCGCTCAAAAACCGGCGCCAGCATTGTCGGCATCGAACGCACCGGACAAAACCTCATCAACCCTGGGCCGGATGAAGAACTTCAGCCCGGCGATCGGGTGCTGCTCCTGGGCAGCCCGGCGCAACTCGTATCCGCCCGTGAGTTCCTTAAGCAATGAACAGCAATGAACCGGTGAAGCAATTCAGAGTGGCGGTGAGGCAGTTTGCAGATCTTTGATTGTGGCCAGCACGTCTTGCGCTTGCCGGCTGGTCGAGGCATGGGCGTCCAGCCAGACCAGCTGTCCTACCCTGAACAGGTAAGCTTGCCGCGCCGCGACCAGGTTCATAAACGCCGGCACGCCGAACGCTTTGCTCACCGCGCGGTCCTTGTCGGCAATCAAGGTGAACGGAAGGTGTTCTTTTTGCTGGAATTTTTTCTGGCGGGCTGCTTGATCAAAGCTTACCCCGATCACTTTGACCCCGTTTTCGGTCAAGTCTGCGTATGCGTCGCGAAGGCTGCAGGCCTGGGCGGTGCACCCGGGCGTCATTGCTTTCGGGTAAAAGTACACGAGCAGGTACCCGTGTGATCCTTCCTGGGCTAAATCAACTTGCCGGCCGTCCTGATCACGGCCGCTAACCGATGGGATTGAGTCGCCCAGCTTTAACTTGGTTGATGCCATCCACGAACATCAATGAACCACGGTGAACATCAATCGCCAGGGATCCCGTTGAAGTCCCCCTTTCAACCGCCCGAAAACTGGAACTGGCGTCATGCCCTTGTGGCGAACCTGGTCATGGACGGGCTGCAGTTCATCTTGGCTAATCTCGTCGGGGCCTTTCGGAAAAATGCCGCGTTGGATCCGGCGGAAATCAAGAGGTACTACCGCACCCAGCGGCGACCCTCTTTCAGCCCGCCTTCCTGGGTATTTCTGCCGGCCTGGACGTTTAACCGCGTGTTGGCTTCAGTGGCCGCCTTGCGGGTCCTTAACCTGCCGGCCGGCGCTCCCGGGCGCCGCAGCTACCTGGTCCTGCAAGTTTTCTCCTGGCTGGATTTCACTGCTTGGACGGCTGCCACGTTTGCCCTCCGGTCAACCGTCAACGTGTTTGTGCTAACGGCGTTGTTCCTGGTGTTCACGTCGGCCTCCATCTTCGTCGCGGTATTCCGGCTGAAAGACACGAAAGTCGCACTGCTGTTGGCAAGCCTGCTGATTTGGCTTCTGTTGGCAACGGCGGTCAGCTACAAGTTGCTCCTGTGGAACCGGGATGAGTTTTATCGGGTCGGCCCGTTCCGTCAACCAGGGAAGGATGAATTGTCGGCCCCTTGAACTTGCCCATTTGCGCGCGAGGCCAACGGGCCGCGAGCAAATGGCCGCCCGGTGCTTACAGATGCAGCAGCCCGATGAGGCCGATGGCGATGAGGTAGATGGCCACAATGATGTTGAGGAGACGCGGCACCAACAGGATAAGAATGCCCGCCACGAGGGAGACAATCGGTGAAAGGGCGATGGTGACAACCGCGACGGCCGGAATGGTTAACGCGAGCACTGGCATGGCTGACTTAGAGGTTTCAACACCTGCTTTTACCGGCCAACCGCCCTGCACGCAAGCGCGAGATCCCAGGGATTGCGGTTCTTTGACGTTCGCTGCGGTTCATTGTATCAGGCCGGCGTCTCAGCCCCAGGGCCTCTGCATCATCTTTCGCGTTGCCCAGGAATTGTTGTTCACTGCTGTTCATCGTTGTTCACTGCTGTTCATTGCTTCAGTTCATTGATTCATGCCCACCGACCTCCCCGTTCGTCTGCCTCGGCGTGTGCTGATTGTTTACGGCCTTGGCGGCTTGGCCATGAACCTGACCAACCTGGTGGTGTCGCAGTGGCTCTACGAACGTTACGTGGCCGGTGGCGTTTTGACCGCTGCGACCTTCGCGCTGGTGTTGCTGGCCGGCCGGCTCACCGATGGATTGTCTGATCCCCTGATTGCTTTCTGGACGGACAACCTCAAGCATCCAGCCGGCCGTCGCCTGCCTTTTCTTCGTTGGGCGCCGGTCCCTATGGCGTTGGCCTGCGTGCTTCTGTGGACGCCGCCGCCGGCCTTAGGGCTGACCGGGCGAACGGTTTACGCCTTCCTGGTCACGCAATTTTATTTCTTGATGTACGGAATTCTGGTCACCCCTTACCTCGCGCTGTTGCCGGAGCTTTCGGGGAGCGCGCGTGCGCGGCTTGACCTCACGACCAGCCAATCCGTCGCTGCCCTGACCGGCACGCTGGTCTTCGCCCTTGCCGGCGTCATTGTGCTGCAAGGCGGTTATCAGGCGTTAGGCTGGTTGCTGGCCGCGGCCGTGCTGACCTCGTTCCTGCCGGCGGCCTGGTTGCTGCGGGAACCGCCGCGCCTTTCGACCCCTGCATCGGCGTCATCGTGGAAACAGTTTCGACGCTGGTTAGGCGAAGGGGTCCGCAACCGCGATTTTCATCCGCTCCTCGCCGCAACGTCCCTGTTCTGGTTTGCTTTGAACTTAATCCTGATGCTCGTGCCACGACTGGTCGAAGTGCGCCTCCGGGCGCCCTCAAGCTTCGTTACGTTTATCATGCTGCCGTTTATCGGCGTTAACCTGATCGGTTTCTTTCTTTGTAACCTCCTCGCCAAACGGTTTGGGGCACGCCGCTGCTTTGGGTGGGCACTCGCCCTGGCAGCCGTCGCGTTTCCCGTTTTCGGCGTTTCCGGCTCCGGTCCGCATGGCCTTCTCAGCGCCCAGTCGGCGGCGGCGTTGGCTGCTTTTCCCGTGGCCGGTTTCTCCGTCCTGCCGTTTACGCTCTTGGCCGAAGTGATCGACCGCGACGCGGCGCGGTCCGGGGCGCATCGCGAAGCCCTCTACTTTGGCATCCAGGCAATTTTTCAGAAGAGCGCCATTGGCCTTTCGGTGCTGATTTTTGCCGGGCTGGAAGTGGCGCACGCTGACCTTGCGGTTCCGGCCCTGATGGCGGGATTGGCGTGCCTGGCGGCAGGCCTGGTTTATCGATGGGCCACTCCCTGGTCCGATTCCGGCAAACGCCGGCAGGCCTTGGTTACCCGCCAGACCCGACTTTGAACCGCACTAACCCCACCATTTGCAACCCGCTTCCCGCACCTGCGCGGCGCCGGGCAGTCTGGCTTTTCCGGCATCCATGGCGTTGGGTCTGCCTGTGGGTCGGCCTTGGCCTGGGTTTGCCTTTACCGGTCCGGGCGGCAGGCGAGTGGCAGGAAATCAGTCGAACCAATGACCTGACGGTGTACGTCCGGGATCGGACCGGCAGCCCCTTCAAAGAGGTGCGGGCGACTGGCACAATCGAGGCGCCGCTCGGGTTGGTAAGGAGTGTGCTAACCGACTTCGACGCTTACCAGACGTTTATGCCGTACACCAGCGAATCGCGGGTGCTGACCCGCGACCCAGCCACCCGAAGTACCCTGGTGTACCTTAAACTTAATCCGCCCCTGGCCAGCGCCCGCGACGTGACCATCCGCGTCCAGGACGAATCATTCAAAGCAGCGGACGATTCTTACACCGCCCATTGGGCGGCTGATAATGCTGCCGGACCTGCCCCGCAGGTCGGCGTAACCCGAATGAGCCTGGATGAAGGAACCTGGGTACTGGAACCGACGGGCGACCGCAAAGCCACCAAGGCGACCTACTCCCTTTTCACCGATGCAGGAGGCAATCTCCCGGCCTTTGTTATCAACCTGGCCAACAAACGGAGTGTCGCCGACCTGTTTGACGCGCTCCGCAAACAGGTTCGTAAATCCCGGCCGAAAGACGCACCATCGGAAAGTGGCAGTTGATCCGTTTACGGCTTGCGTGCCACGCGATACACGGTGCCGCTGTCATCGTCCGTGATGTAAAGGGCACCATCCTTGCCAGGTTTAACGTCGACCGGGCGCCCCCAATAATCTTCAGTGGCCTCGTCCAGCCAGCCGCTAACCAGGTCGACCTGAGGTCCCGGGCGACCTTCCTGGGTCCAGGGAAAGTAGGCCACCTTGTAGCCGGTCTTGCGGGATCGGTCCCAGGACCCATGGTAAGCCACGGCGAGGCCGTTCCGGATCACCTCAGGAACATTGGTTCCTTGCAGAAACGCCATTCCGAGCGGGGCCGAGTGGGCCTGGATTCCTTTGTCGATCCGGGTGAGAGCGGTTTCCGGCACTTTCTGCCAATCCGGGTTGTTTTCGTAGTCGGGATCAAACGGCATGCCGTTCAAGCCGGACGGTGTGTCGGGATTGGGATTGGCGAACGGCCAGCCGAAGTTGCTGCCTTCCCGGACATGGATCAAGGCATCGGGCGGGTGGTCGTCGATGTAAGAGACCAGGCGCTTGCCATAATCGTTCGTTCCGCTGTTTTGCCAGGATTGGCGCAAAGGGTACCGAAGGTTGTCGCGGCCATTCACCACCGCCCACAGCTGGTTGGTGCCCGGAAGGAACCCGAGCCCCTCGGCGTTGCGAATGCCTCGGGCAAACAACCGGCCGTGCGCCCCGTCCAGATCGTACTGGTAAATGGCGCAACGGACCGGATCGCTTGAGGCGTCGGCCGGGCTTGCGTTCGTGGCCGAGGCAACGTCGACGTACAACTTGTGGTCCGGACCGATGTTCAGGTTTTTGAGCTCGTGACCGTACGCGCCCCCGAGTTCCGGCGTGCTGGAGTCCGGAAGGTCAGCCACGACGGTCTCCTTGGCCGATACTGCCTGTGTTTCCGGGTCAAAGCGGAAACGGCAGACCTCGCTTGATTCTCCAACGTAAAGGTAAGTTGCGCCTTTGGTGGTGGTGAAGGCCATGCCTTGCGGGCGGCGCAACCCATTGATGAGCACCTGGACGCGGTCTCCCTGGGCAGGGGCCACCAGAACGATTTTTCCGTAGGCCGGCAGCGAAACCAACAAATCGCCTTTGGGCGTCACCATGAGGAAACGGGCTTTTGGAATTCGTGCAACCACCTGCACTCCAAAGCCCGCCGGAACACGGAGCTGCCGTTCGCGGTTGAACGGGGGGTGCCGCATGGAGTCAGCCACTTGCACCGGCACCGTCTCAAACGCAGCGGGGCCGGCCGCAAAGGCGGGAGGACCGGACAGCACCAACGCCAACCCCAGGACTTGGGAAAAGAGTTTTTTAGTCATCAGATGAAAGGTTTTCCCAGGACCGTGCCCAAGGTTGCCTCGGAAAAACTTCCATGCGCCCGAACGAGTTTGCAATCGTGGTCCCGTGGGCTTCTTTCAGCCGTGATTTACGTCTGGGTGAACAAGCGTGATTGGGGGCAGCCCGGGCCGATCGTCAACGTCGGCCTCCGCAATGCTTACGCCCTGGCAGGCTTGGCGCTGCCCACCCATTTCTTCGTCGGCGCCGGCGTTGCCTCCGACACGGACCGGGATCTCCGTGAGCATTACGGGCTGAGGCCGCTCCCGACGTTGACCGTTCATCGTGTGGCGCGAACGGCTTTCTCTGCACGGATGAAGAAGGGGCGGACCCGCAAGACCAGCAGCGGACCGGTGTTTCGGGCGGCGGCCCGCTTTGTGACCACTCAGGCCCGACACGAAAAAGTCGCCGTCATCACCCGCGAAGCCTCCTTCCTGCCGCACTTGGCGATCCTCAAATGGCGCCACCCCGGACGGGTTCTTGGGTTTTATGAAGCACACGATTTTCATGGGAGCCTCGCTTGGCGCCGGGCGCACCAACTGCCGGTAAAAAGCCAGGATGTGCGCCAAAGCATACTCGAACGGCTATGCCTTCCGCGTCTCGATGGGCTGGTCTGCATCACGGAAGAGCAGCGTAAACTTTTTCGGGGGGCCTTTCCCGCCACCTGCTCCTGTGCCCTGCCGCTCGGCACGGAGCCCTTCCCGCCCACGGTGGACCCGGAAGCGCGGCGCCGGCAGCGCCGGGCGGTCTACGTGGGCAGGCTGTCGCGCGGCAAGGGGCGCGACCTGTTGCTGGCTGCTGCCCCAGCCCTGGTGGCAGCCCGGGTAAAGCTGGCGTTCTGGGGCGGCAACGCTGAACAGGCCCGCGACTTGCACCGCCTGGCCGAGGAACGTGGACTGGTTCCCTGGGTTGAGGTGGTTCCTTCCCGGTCCCCCAAAGAACTGCAGCGTGCGCTGGCGGCAGAGGCCAGCATCGGATTGGCGCCCCTGGCCGACAACGCCTACAACCGTTGCCTGACCTGTCCCGTTAAAGCGCTTGATTACCTCTCTCACGGCCTGCCGACGGTGGCGAGCGACCTGCCTTCCACGCGTGAGGTGCTGGCTGGCGCCGGCACTTACGTTCAGCCCGAAGCCTCGGAGGCCTTGTCCACCGCCATCATTGGGTTGCTGGACGATGCCGAGCAGTACGGGGCGCTCAGTCGCGCCGCGGTCCGGCAGGGACTTAACCTTTCCTGGATGCGGCGGGCGGAACGCCTGGTTGAGTTTATCGGGACCGCAAGGTGAAGGTGTCGGGGTATCGGCGTGTCGGTGTAACGGGGTGGAAAAACGTGTCGGGTCGCACCTGCTGGGTACGGCGGCGAAGGGACTCGCCGCCCTACCGGACTGCTCAATCTCCCTGCACCCTGGTCCACACTTCGGTGCGACCGATGAGGGAAACGCCAACGTAGCCGCGGACCTTAAGCTTGTCCGTGCCTTGCCGTTCGATCACGCACGAGTACGTCTTGCCGGACTTCGGGTCGTAGATGGTGCCATTTTCCCATTTGCCTGGTTCTGTCGGCGTGAAACCACTCATGAAGACCAAACCGATGATTGGCTGCCCGTGCTTGGAAGGGTCCGGGTTGTGAATGTCCGTCTTGGCTTGGCCATCTGGAGCTGTCGGTTCGCGCAACGCCACGATCCGGGCGCCCAGCTTTCCATTCTCAGCAAAGACCTCCAGGGTGGCGTCAGCGTTCTGCCATCGGCCCGTCACCGAAGCATTTGCATCCGTGTCAGCCCCAGCCACGTGGGCTGCAAAGAAAACGCAATTTAACCAGAACCCGACGTGAAAAACTGCCTGGCGCAACGGATCCATGACCATTTATCGAGGCGAGGCCTAGCCTTGGACGCGCCAAAACAGCCCTACCCCGCCCAGGAACGCCCAGCCCTGCACCGGTCCCCCTTTCAACCCGTTCAGGGGTTGCCCGTGGAAGTCTTCTTAGAAAAAAGTGGCCAGCCCTGCCCTCCCATCGTAAAAGCGTCCCTGTAAGGGCGAGGTTTTGCCTTCGCCTCCGTTCCCCGATGAACAGCGACCAGCATTCTCAAACCACCACCGGTTGGCGGAATTTATGCCCAAAGATCATCCTTGAGGGCACCAGGATGACCTATAAAACCGAGTTGGCCTTCCTTTTGAACGAGCACCCACGGTTTGTGGGGGCGCGCAAGTACCGGTACCACTCCCCGGTCCTCTCGGCAGAGTGGGGCGGTTTTCTAAACCAGCCTTGGGGCGAATGCCTCATTACCTTCAGCCCGGAACGGGAAACGTTGGCGCTCGAAACTTACGAACTCTGGCTGCGGTTGTTCGAGCACCAACCCTACCTTTCGTACATCATCGACCGGTTTCACCTCTCGACCATGGTTTATCAATGGTTGTACCGCCATCGGCGCTACGATTTCCACCTGCTCGAAGAACGGCTGCACCGGCTTGGATTTCGGATTGTTTTTTGCCACCGTGACCCGAAGACATTTGTGGAAGCGCGCCGGGAGCGGTTGAAAGTCTCCGGCAACCCAAGTCAGTACGACGACCTGACCATGATTTTGCGCGAGCAGGAATACATGTCGGCGTGCCTGCAGCGGAGCAGTCTTCCGAAGCTGTACGTCGACATCACCAACGGTGATTTGTCGGCCAAAGCCGAAACCATTGTATCCTGGTACGAGCAAACGGGCGGCCTGACCCTGGATGAAGAACGCGTCCAGCCAATTGTGGACGATCAGCAGCCAAAGGTGTTGGAGCCTGCCGCATGAAGGTCCAAGGGCCGGGACGGCAACGGCTCGATTGGACTTTCCCCCATTCCCATTGGCAACCGTTCTCGTTCCCCCCTATGGAACGACTGCCAAGCTCCCATCCAATCGAGCCGTGCTCTTGTCTGACCCCCGTTCGTTTACCGAACGCGAGGTTTAAGAGCACTTCTTGTGCCACGTAGTTTATATCCTGCTTCGGCAGCTTCCGCGCCCCATGCGGACGGCCGATGTGGTTCTCGCTGCACAAGCCTAACCCGTTTACGTGGATGAAAAACGCCAACTGCCCGGTTTTCGGGCGGTTGTTTGTCTAAACCCCTTTTGCGCACGGCTTGGCCCTTGGCGGCGGCCGTCCCAGGACCGGTTCCACTTCGGGGTTGCCTTTTAGCAGGCAAAAAGTAGGACACAAGAGCAACCACGACGAAAAAGGGGCATGCCGACGTTAGAACACGCCAAAGCTCGGGCCGGTCAGCTAAGGGCTGAGCTCGAAGAACACGACCACCTGTATTATGTGGAGGCGGCCCCACGCATCGGTGACCAAGCCTACGATGAGCTCATGCGCGAATTGCGCGAGCTGGAAACCCGGTTCCCGGAGTTGATCACTCCCGAATCACCCACACAGCGGGTGAGCGGTCAGCCGCTCAGCCATTTTCACCAGATTCAGCACCGGACGCCGATGCTCAGCCTGGACAACACCTATTCGAAAGAGGAAGTGGCCGAGTTCTTTCGACGCTTGCAACGGCAGCTGTCCGGGTTGCCGACCATGGCCATGGTGGAACCTAAAGTCGACGGCGTTGCCGTTTCCGTCCTGTACCGCAAAGGGGTGTTGGTCCACGCCGTCACCCGCGGGAACGGCACCGTGGGCGACGACGTTAGCGCGAATGTTCGCACCATCCGAACGGTGCCCTTGCGGCTGCGTCTTCCGTGCCCGGAGGAAGTTGAGGTGCGGGGGGAGGTGTTCATGCCGAAGAAGGTCTTTGCGGCCCTGAATGAAAGTCGCGAGCAGGCGGGTGAGGCGCCCTTCGCGAACCCGCGAAATGCAGCGGCGGGCAGCCTCAAACAACTCGATGCCCGAATTGTGGGTGCACGCAAACTGGACGCCATCTTTTACGGGTACGGTTTTCTCGCGGGTGAAGACATCCGGTCGCATCACGAAGCGCTGCGAGCCTTGGCCCGTTGGGGACTTGCCACCCCGGCGCGTACGTGGATGACCGATACCGTTGACGGCGTGATCGCGGCCATTCACGAACTGGACGGTCTCCGGCACGGATTTACCTATGAGACGGACGGCGCCGTGGTGAAAGTGGACGATTTCGCGCAGCGGGAAAGCCTGGGCTACACCTCGAAGGCGCCGCGCTGGGCCATGGCTTACAAGTACCAACCGGAGCGGGCCGAAACGCGCTTGCGGTCGATTGAAGTGCAAATCGGGCGTTCAGGCAAATTAACCCCGGTAGCCAACCTGGAGCCGGTGCTGCTCAGCGGCACCGTGGTGGCCCGGGCCACGCTGCACAACGGCGAAGAGATCAAGCGCAAGGACATCCGGGTAGGGGACGTGGTTCGGATTGAGAAATCAGGCGAAATCATCCCAGCGGTGGTTGAGGTGGTAACGGCCCGGCGGAGCGGCGCGGAGACCCCGTTTACGATGCCGGACCATTGTCCAAGCTGCGGCCAGCCGGTGGTCCGATTGCCGGGACAGATCGACTTTCGTTGTGTGAATGTGGAGTGTCCTGACCAGGTTGTCCGGCGCCTTGAACATTTCGCCCACCGGGGCGCGCTGGACATTGAAGGTTTGGGTGAGGCGATGGTGTCGCAACTGGTCAAGGCAGGGTTGGTACGGCGGATTGACCACATTTATGACCTGACGGCGGACCAACTCGGCGGGCTGGAGCGGATGGGTGATAAAAGCGTGGGCAATCTCCTGGGTGCGATCCAGGCCAGCAAACAACAGCCGTTCTGGCGGTTGCTTTTCGGGCTAGGCATCCTTCATGTGGGCGCAACCGCTTCGCGGGAGTTAGCGGAACATTTTCGCACCCTCGACGCGGTGAAAGCCGCTTCGGTGGCCGATCTGTTGCGGGTGCCCAACACAGGTGAGGTCGTTGCCCAGAGCATCCACGACTGGTTTCAGAATGCTGACAACCTGGCCTTGGTGGAAGCGCTTCGCCGCCATGGCCTGAATTTCGGCGGCAACGATCAACCCGCAGCGCTCAGCGAGAAACTGACGGGAACCACATGGGTCATTACGGGCACCTTGAGCCAGTCACGGGACCATTTTCAGGACCTTATCCGGCGTCACGGCGGTCGCACCGTTGCCGCGCTAAGTAAGAAGACAGATTACCTGCTGGCGGGGGAAGAGGCGGGCACGAAGCTTGAGAAAGCGCGCCGGTTTGGCGTCAAAGTAGTCGGCGAGCCGGACTTCTGGGCTTTGGTCCGCGCTTGACTTGCCCGGCTGTCTCTTCTATGCCGTAACCAGCTTTTCATGTCCAATTTGAAAACGGCTCCCGGGCAGCCAAAATACCGCCGGATCGTCCTCAAGGTCAGCGGAGAAGCGCTCCGGGAAGCAGGCAGTCACGAAGCAATTTCGCCGGCCATCGTCAGCGACATCGCCCGGCAGATCCAGGAAGTACGCGAGATCGGGGTGGAAGTGGCCGTGGTGATCGGCGGCGGCAACATCTGGCGCGGCCTGAGCGCAAGCCACCGCGGAATGGATCGTACCACGGCGGATTACATGGGCATGCTCGCAACGGTGATCAACGGCATGGCGCTGCAAAGCGCGCTCGAGCAACTCGGCGTTGTCACCCGGCTGCAGACGGCCATCGAGATGGCCAACGTTGCTGAACCGTTCATTCTTCGGCGTGCCATCCGCCATCTGGAAGTGGGGCGGGTCGTGATTTTCGGGGCGGGCACCGGCAACCCTTTTTTCTCGACTGACACCACCGCGGCGTTGCGGGCCAGCGAAATCCGGGCGGAAGTTATTCTGAAGGCCACCAAGGTGGACGGCATTTACGACAGCGATCCCAAGCTGAACCCGAATGCCCGACGCTACGATTCGGTCACCTACACGGAAGCACTTACCAAGCGCTTGAAGATCATGGATTCGACGGCGTTCAGCCTTTGCATGGACAACCGGGTGCCGATCATCGTGTTTGAAATGGGCATTCCGCACAACATCATGCGCGTGGTCTGCGGAGAAAAAGTCGGTACCTTGGTCACTTCTGAGTAGCGCCTGCATCGACCCTTCCCGTCGGGCCGCCATTTGACGGGAGGTTTGCAGCGCGCGTACCCTAGCGCCGCAACCCACCCCCAAAGCAGGAGTTATGAACGGAGACGACATTTTATTGGAGACGGAAGAAAGCATGGAAAAGAACGTGGAGTACATGCTCCATGAGTTTTCGTCCTTGCGAACGGGGAAAGCCTCGCCCGGTCTGGTCGACAACCTGGACGTCGCTGCCTACGGCACCACGATGAAATTGAAGCAGTTGGCGCTCATCAGCACCCCGGAACCACGCCTGCTGCTGATTCAACCCTTTGACGCCAGCGTGACGCGCGACATTGAAAAAGCCATCAACGAATCGCGGCTGGGCATCAATCCTTCCGTGGACGGCAAGCTGATCCGGTTGCCCATCCCGGAACTCTCCGAGGAGCGTCGGCGCGATCTGGTAAAGGCGGCGCGCCACATGGCCGAAGAAACCCGGGTACGGGTTCGGAGCAGCCGGCGCGCCGGCATCGATCAGATTAAAAAACTGGAGAAGGACGGTCAGGTCACCGAAGACGACCGGCGCAGCCTGGAGGAAGAAGTCCAAAAGCTGACGGATAAATACGTGAAACAGATCGACGCCCAATTGGAGCACAAGGAAGTCGATATCATGAAAGTATGAGATGGTTTCTTCCGGTCGCGACGGCGATTGCCACGTTGGTGGCGGCATCGGGCGTTTCGGCCAAACCTCACCCACACCCGGCAGCGGTGCCGGCAAGTTCCGTGGTCCGGCCGGCCCCGGAGTTTGCCTGGAGCAGCATTACGGGCAAGGTGCGTCGGTTGCGGGACCTGCGTGGCAAGCCCGTGGTCCTGATTTTCGCCACGGGACCGGACACCAAGGATTTTATAAAGCAGGTGAAGGAGATCACCCGGCGTTACCGTCAGCTCGCGGCGCGCAACACGCTGTTCTTCGTCGCGTTTACGAAGGAGACCGGGGTGATCACGCGATCGGACGTGCCCTTCATTGTGCTGCCGGACCCGTTGTCCGTCGCCGATGAATACCGCGTGGGCGATTTCGGCATCGCGGTGATCGGGCCGGACGGAAACCTTGATTACGCTACCGACCGCGTCATCACCGGCCAGAGGATTATGGACGTCATCGACAATTCCTTCCGCGTTCAAGCCCAGTTGCGCCAGCGGTAGCAATGGGTCCTTTTGCCCCTGGCATATTCCGTTGACCGCCCTGACTCGGCCCACCATGGTGTGGCCGGTCAAGCACCACTAACCAATGAGCACCCGGCGTTACGCGCGCATTAGTTTGTTCATCAATCCGGCCAGCGGCAACGTCGAGCCGCAACGCCGGGAAACCATCGAACGTCTCCTGCGCACGTTGACCGATGACCTTCAGATCCACGAGGTTAAACCTGATTCCAAGCTGGTCGACGAAACTCGCGCCGTGGTGCAGGACGGAACGGAGCTGGTCGTGGTGGCGGGCGGAGACGGCACCATTCGGGAGGTCGCCTCGGCGTTGGTGCAAACGCCGGTTCCTTTGGGCATCCTGCCGCTTGGCACTTTCAACAATCTGGCGCTCAGCCTGAACCTGCCGCGCGAATTCGAAGCGGCTTGTGCCATTCTCGGGAACGGTGAGCCGCGCCAGATTGACGTGGGGCTGGCCAATGAGCGGCACCTCTTTTTTGAAGCCGGCGGGGTCGGCGTAGACGCCGAGTTGTTTCCGATCGGCGAGATGGTCAAGCAGGGCAAGTTCCGGATGATCTTTCGTGCCATTCAACTGGCCCTCTCGCACCGGCAGGGCCGCGTCGTTTTGCGTTTTGACCGTGCGGTAGCCGAGGCCTACCGGAAATCCTTTCGGGGCCAGTCCCCCGTGCGGCATCGGCGTCATCGGTTTCGCCGAGCACAGCAGCGCATCCGGTTGCGTTGCTCGTTTCTGGCCGTCGCCAATGGGCCTTATTACGGCAGTAACTTTGCCATTTGCCCCGAAGCAAAGCTTGATGACGGACTTCTGTCGATCCGCGTCTTTCGTGATTTTAGCAAGCGCGAGCTTTTTGCCCATTTTTGGTCGATCAGCCGCGGCCGTTACCATTACCATCCCAAGGTGGAGACGTTTGAGGCAGCCACCCTGGAAGTCACGTCTCCGCGGCGCCTGTTCGTCCATGTGGACGGCCTGCCGATCGGCACCACACCGGTTAAGTTTAGAATTTTGCCCCGGGCCTTGAACGTTCTGGTGCCAGCAAGAACGCTCAAGCAAACTTGAAGAACCTGGGAGTTTGTTCCGTACGGGTTTTCGGTTGAACGACGCCATGGAACGGACGCCTTTCCCGCCAGGAACTCCGAAACCGCCAAACGACGGGCCTCAGCCGCCAATTTGTACGGTCCGGCGCACGGAAGATTTTGTCCGCGAAAAGCTGGGCGCTGACGCCACCGGCCATGATTGGTGGCATACAGACCGTGTGAGACGGGTTGCCCTCTGGCTGGCTCGCATGGAAAGCGCGGATCTGTTCGTCACGGAGATGGCCGCTTTACTTCACGACGTGGACGACTGGAAATTCGCGGGCGGAGCGGACCAGGCTCACGGACGGGAAACGGTGGCCTGGCTGTTTTCGTTGGGAGTCGAACCGGCCTTGGCGACCCGAATCTGCGAGGCCATTGACGACGCCAGCTTTAAGGGGGCGGGGGTATCCACTCCAGCACGCTCACGCGAAGCGGCGGTCGTCCAGGATGCCGATCGTCTGGATGCCTTGGGCGCCATCGGCATCGCGCGGGCATTTGCCTACGGCGGCGCCCGAAACCAGCCGATCCATGACCCGGAACGTTCCCCCCGGATGCACCGTACGTTTTCCGAGTACAAACAGGGGGGCGGGACCAGCATTAACCATTTTTACGAGAAGCTGCTTCTTCTCCCCGAACGCATGCAGACGCCGGCTGGCCGGCAACTGGCCCGGGAACGCCGCGAGGTCATGAAGCGGTTTCTAGAAAATTTTTGCAGAGAATGGGACTGGGTGCCTCCTGCGGCCTAATTGCCACTTGCGTTGACAAGCGGTTGACCAGACTATTGATGCTCCCATGACTCTGACGGAGAAGATTTTAGCGAAAGCAAGCGGCAAAGGCCGCGTGGAAGCCGGGGATAACATCTGGGTTAACGTGGACGTTCTGCTCACCCATGACGTTTGCGGCCCGGGGAGCATTGGCGTTTTTAAACGTGAATTCGGTCAGGACGCCAAGGTTTGGGACGCGAAGAAAATCGTCATTATCCCGGACCATTACATCTTTACGGCGGATCGCCTCTCCAATCGGAACGTCGACATTTTACGCGATTTCGCCAAGGCTCAAGAGCTGCCCTACTTCTACGACGTGATTGACGATCCGAACGGGTCCTGGAAATTCGACGCGGCTCAAGGGCAACTCCGTAAGCAATATGGCGCGCGCTACCAGGGTGTGTGCCATGCCGCGCTGCCCCGATTGGGCCATGCCCGGCCTGGTGAAGTGCTTTTTGGCACCGACTCGCACACCTGTATGGCCGGCGCGTTCGGGGAGTTTGCCACCGGCATCGGCAACACGGATGCCGGGTTTATCCTGGGCACGGGTAAACTGCTGGTCAAAGTACCGGAAACGATGCGGTTTTACCTTGAAGGCGAACTGCCGGCGGGGGTCATGGCCAAGGACGTGATTTTGAACGTGATCGGGGACATCGGCTTTGATGGCGCCACCTACCGGGCAATGCAATGGGAAGGCCCCGGCGCGGCATCGTTGTCCATGGACGATCGCATGACGATTGCAAACATGGCCATTGAAGCCGGTGCCAAGAACGGGATTTTTCCGGCCGACAAGAAAACGTTCGCCTACGTGGACGAGCGCATCCGTCTGAACGGCACTCGAGGGAATTACGAGCCGGTGGAGCTCGACCAGGATCAGCAGCTCATGTTCGACAAGGTCTACGACCTTTCCAAGCTGGAGCCGACCGTGGCCATGCATCCGAATCCAGGCAACCGCGCTCTGGCGAAAGAGCTCGAAAAGGTCCGCCTTGACCGTGCCTACATCGGCTCTTGCACCGGTGGCAAAACCAGTGATTTCGTAGCGTTTGCAGAAGTGGTGCGCGGCCGGCATGTCAAGATTGATACCTATGGGGTGCCGGCCACCTCGGACGTCGTGCACGAGCTGAAAACCCTGCGGGTTGAGGCCACTTCAGTTTGGGACATTTTGGTCGATGCTGGAGTTATGATGACGGAGAACGCTTCTTGTGCTGCGTGCCTGGGCGGTCCGTCAGACACTTTTGGGCGGCTGAACACGCCAATGACCTGCATCAGTGCGACCAACCGCAATTTCCCGGGCCGGATGGGCAGCAAGGAATCGAAAGTGTTTCTGGCCAGTCCCTACACAGTCGCTGCTTCCGCCCTCACGGGCCACGTTACAGACCCGCGGGAGTTCATGAACTGAAAAAACCGTTTTCAGGTTAAGCAATCTATTTAGGGGATGCGAACCCCTGATCCACATCACCGCAACGGGAATCCGCCTCCACCTGAAGGCTGGGGTGGAGCTTCGGTTTCGTTATGAAAATGCCGCTGCCGTCCGGTTTCCTTTTACTCGGCACCCTGGCCCTGTGCATCCTCAGCTTTCCGGGGTGTGCGCCAAAAAAGGTTGACCCGCACCGGGCAGCGTCGGCCGCTGCTGATACTGCCTTGGGCGAAGATTACAAAACAACGAAGCGTGATCAGGTGCCCATGTTCCGAGCCGGCCCGCAGCAGTTGACCGCTGCAGATCGATTGTTGGAAAAAGGTGCCCTGGTGCGCGTCATGCGCACAACGTTCGGTTACAGCTTCGTGCAGATCGGATCGGGAGAGCTTGGCTGGGTGCCGTCAGAGGATTTGACGACGGCGGAAGCCCCGCGCGTTGCCGCCAGCGTGCCTTTACCACCGCCAAATCGCTCCTCGGTCAGCAACACCGATGTGATGAATGCGACGGCCGTCGGCACTTCGACCGAGGCAATGCCCGGGCCCAACGCCGAGGCCGTCCCCGGCGCAAAAGGTGACAGCGCCATTGTCGGCCATTTTACGCTTGACCCTGGCAAGCAGCCCAGTCCAAGCCCTTCGCCGACTCCCTGAATACTTATGCCAACCGCGATTACCAGCCCCGTTTACGTGCTGGGTGACAACATTGACACTGACCAGATCATCCCCGCCCATTTTCTCACCCTTGTGCCGACAATTCCGGACGAGTACAACTTGCTCGGTTCGCACGCCATGGCAGGGCTGCCCGATGAGCTTTACCCGGTGCCTTTCATCCAGGAGGGCACCGTCAAGACGCCGTACCGGTTGATTGTTGCGGGTAAAAATTTCGGCTGTGGCAGTTCCCGGGAACATGCGCCCATTGCCCTGGGAGCAGCTGGAACCAAAGCCGTGATTGCCGAATCGTACGCCCGCATCTTTTTCCGTAACGCAGTCGCTACCGGTGAACTCTACCCTTTCGAAGCACGCGAACGTTTGATTGATGTGATCAAGACCGGAGACGTTGCGACCCTGAATTTTGACCAGGATACCTTAACGTTTGGGGACCGTACTTTCTCCTTAAAGCCCATGGGTGATGTGCGTCCAGTGGTTGACGCCGGCGGCCTGTTTAATTATGCCCGGAAAACCGGCATGATCGCGGCACGCGAGAACTAAATGGTATCAGTTGTATGAATTGTAACAACTGTATCAATTGATACCCTTTCTCGGCAGGGGAGCGTATCCTTAAGCGCCCTCCCTCCCGGTTCGGACAAGGTGGTTATTGAGTGACCGTCCTGCACGTGCCAGATCACGACAGGATTTGGTCAGCCGTCTTGCCAGCGTTCGGTGTACTCGGCTTCGAGCCATTCAAATTCTTTGCCGCACGTTTGGCACCGGAGGCATGCACGGGGCTCTTTGGGAGGGTCAGGCAGCACGGGGATGACGATCCCCCCGCATTCCGGGCATTTGGTCTGTTCGCTCATCGTAGTTCCCTTTGCCGCGATCGAGGGCATGTAAACAGCAAAATTTGGTTTTGTGAAATTTTCGGTAATCACGCCTTGCCTTAACCGGAAGGCTTTCATTGGGGAAGCGATCGAAAGTGTCCTCGCGCAGCAGCACCCGGACTTTGAACATTGGATCATCGATGCCGCCTCCACGGACGGAACGCTGGCGGTCCTTTCGCGTTACTCCCACCTTCGGGTTGTTTCCGAGCCCGACCGCGGGGTCTACGACGGAATGAACAAGGGGATTCAGCGGGCCACGGGGGACGTCATCGTCTTGCTCAACTCCGATGACGTGCTGCCGCCCGGGTCTTTCCCGTTGGCGGACGAGTTGTTCCGCAATGCTTTGGGGATGATGCTGGTGTCGGGCGGTTCCGAGATCTTCCGTCGAACCGTCGACGGCCGTGAAGTGGTCATGCACCGCTACGTGAACCCGCGCCGCAACCACCTTTCACTGCGCAACGTCACGGTAGGTCATCCGTTCATCAACGCGCGTTTCTTCCGCCGCCGGGTATTCGACCAGGTCGGGCTGTTTGACCTTCAGTACCCAATCGCTGCCGACCGCGACTTCCTGATCCGGGCGGCCCTCCGCGCGCTGCCAGACGCCCCCATCTCGCGTTTGCTTTACCGTTACCGCTGGCATCCGGGTTCGCTCACCATGAACGCCGGCAACGCCTCCCTGCTGCAGGGGATGCAAGACGGTGTGGCCATCGCCGCACACTACCTCTCCGAGGGCAGGCTTCAGCCGGCCGATGCGGCCTGCGTCCGGCAATGGCGTCGCGAATGCGAAGTAAACGAGTTGATGATTCATGCCGTTAATGCGGCGTGGCCGGCGGCGGCTCGGACCGGCCTTCGGGCTCTGGCGAACGATCCACTGGCTGTGGCCACCTTGGCTCGATTGGGCACGCTGGCCGTCGGCCGCCGGGTCCGCACCTGGAACCGCCTGAGGCAGTCCCGTGATGGCGCGTAAAATCAAGGTGCTTCACCTCATCGACAGCCTCGCGCTGGGAGGAGCGCAAACCATGCTGTTCGCCTGTCTGCCGCGTTTCGAGGCTGCGCGCTATGATTTTACTTTGGCCGCCCTGCACGGCGGACGCAGGGCCGTCTTTTGGGAGCGGGCCCGCGGCCTCGGCTTTAAGGTCGTTGCCCTTTCCCCTTCGCGCTTCGTTCCGCTGTACGCTTTAACGTTGCCCGGGCTCCTGGCTTTGAGGCGTTACGACGTGGTGCACTGCCACCTGTACGCGGCCAACTGGCTTGGCAAACCTTTAGCCCGCCTGCTGGGAACGCCGGCCGTGGTGGGCCATGACCATTGTTTTGACGCGTTTCGCTTTAAGGCACCCTGGCGCCAGATCGATGGCTGGACCGCTGGATGCGGCCATTTGACGTTCGTTATCTCCTCCTCGCTGGCCGATCGTCTCGTGCGTGAGGAAGGGCTCAATCCCAAACGGCTGGTCATCCTGCAGAATGGCTTTGCCAGCAGGCCGCCTAAAGTCCCGAAAAACGGGGATTCGGACGGTCTCCGGTGGATCGGAGCCGCGGGGCGGCTCGTGGGCTGGAAGCGATTCGAGCGATTTCTCCAGTTGGCGCAGGCGATGCGCGCGATCGATCCGCGTTATGCTTTTATCATCGCCGGCGATGGCCCGGCCCGCCGTGAGTTAAAGGCAATGGCGGTGGACCTCGGCCTCGAGCACCACGTTGTTTTCCCCGGTGCCGTCGCCCGCCTTGAGCCTTTTTTTGACCGGCTCTCAGCCTTCGTGCTCACCTCCGACCTCGAGGATGTGCCGATGGTTTTGCTGGAAGCTTTCGCCCACCGTGTGCCTACGGCGACGCTGGCGATCAGCCCGGTAAGATCCCAACTTCTTCGTGAGACGTTATTGCTTGATCCGACCCGGAAAGCAAGCGTTTGGGCGGAGGAGGTTGACGGCCTTTTGCGAGACGCGGCGAAGTGCAGTGCGCTGACGAGTGCTGCCGCTAAAGCTTTGGACGAGCGGTTTTCGATCGATGCCCAGGTCGCCGCAATGGACGCGCATTACCGCCGCCTGCTGGCGGGAAGAAGGTGACGACGTGTCGGAGTGAGGGAGTGTCGGCGTGACTGGTAGGGCGGCGAGTCCCTTCGCCGCCGGGGAGCGACCGCTCCTCCGGCCGGCTTCTCCCTTGAAGCAGGGCTTCGCGGAAAGGACTTCGCATCAGCTCCGGAATCAGAAAATTCAGGTCGGTGTACCCTTGGCCGTGGCCGTGGGTGCGCAGGTTAGTTGGCAGCCCATCCACAAACGTGGCCCGAACGGTTGAACATTCCTCAGGCGAAAGAAGGATTTATTCCGGCAGGCCTTTGCCGGTGGTTGTGAGCGTCAGTTTCCCATGCTTAACGCCCCGGGCAGCGATC
>DASWVC010000428.1:0-2688 GCA_036401335.1 Chthoniobacterales bacterium | reverse complement strand
ATGGTGAGCAAACGTCCTCGTGAATTAACGGCGGAGTTGCCTGCGGGGCTGGAACGCCCACGCACGGCAGGTCTGTTGACCAGCCCAGTGTTCATGGCCCTCAAACGCGAGTGCATGGAGCGGTTGCGCGATCCCGGGTGGCTGCCGTCACCGTCGACGCCGTATCCGCCTGTGTCGGCAGCGCGCCAACTGCAGGTCGTGACGTGAGGGGATTGAGGATGAGGCAAGGCTTGCAACGCGGAGCGCTTCGAGCCGTTTGCAAGGTGAAGCCGCCGACGTAATTCCCCTATGGCTGACGTGAAATCACCAACCGATTGGCGCGAGCACGGCGTCCGGATCGTGCACGCCCACGACCTCGACCGGAACACCCCTCAGACGCCTGGAATGGATCGGGCTGCGGCGATTGACCATGCCCGGACGGGTGCAAATAAGCTGTGGGCGGGGACGGTGGACATCTTGCCCAACGCCAGGACGGGCGCCCACCATCACGGGGAACTCGAAAGCGTGATCTATGTGGTTAGCGGCCACGCCCGGATGCGCTGGGGCGACAACCTGGAGTATGTGGCCGAGGCGGGCCCGGGCGACTTCATTTACGTTCCATCGTTTGTGCCGCACCAGGAAATTAATGCTGAACCGACCCAACCGCTCCGCTGCGTGCTGGTACGGAGCGGTCAGGAACCGGTGGTAGTAAACCTCGACCTTGTGCCGGCCGAACCGCCGGAAGCAGTGCATTGGGTCGATCCCATTCACCCGCACCCGGACGGGCCGGGAGTGTAACGCCTCTGAATGGGCCGCAATTGCAAGGCCGTTTGCAAATCTGGCTGACGACGGATTTAATGTTGACTACATCGATATTCTTTATCCATTAATCGAGTTTAAACCGTCAGGGAGGTTAGCCTGTCCCAAGGTTCCTGCCTGGCCCCAGAGAAAAAGTGAGGTCAATCGCCATGAGCAGTCACAGCACGGCATTTTTGCAGCTCGCACACCAGGCACGAAGCCGGATCGCAGAAGTTACCCCGAATGAACTCTGCCGGATAAAACCTTGCCCCGTGATCATCGACGTGCGGGAAGCCGACGAGTACGCCCAAGGCCACATCCCGGGCGCGCACGGCATCAGCCGTGGCATTTTAGAACAAAAGGTGGACCTGCTCATTCCCGACGTTTCGACGCCCGTCGTGGTGTACTGCTCGGGGGGTGAGCGGGGGGCATTGGCGGCCGACAGCCTCCTTAGAATGGGGTACCAGAACGTGCGGTCCCTCAAGGGCGGATTGCAAAACTGGTTGGAATCGGGCGGGACGGTCGAAACCTCCAAACGAAGGCATGACCCGCTGCGAGGGCGGCCTTTCCGGGCGGAATGGGCCCGCTGAAAAGCTGTCCGCAAGCATTGCCACCCTGTTTACCCGATTGCGTGACATGAGCGCTACGTCCACGACTCCGTTTAGAGAAACCGCACCGGAAACCGTCGGGTCGCCTACCCGAACGCCAATGCTGGCGGTTGAAAACGTTTCCAAGAATTTCGCCGGCAATCCGGCACTGCACCCCGTGAGCCTTCAGATCGGGCGCGGGGAAGTGGTCGCCATTGTCGGGCGCAGCGGGAGCGGCAAATCCACGTTGCTGCGCCTCATCGCTGGGCTGGAGGCGTCCACCGGCGGGCGGATCCTGGTCGACGGCGAGCCTTTCGGGGAGGGCATCAACCCGCGGGCACGGTTGATGTTTCAGGACGCCGCGCTCCTGCCCTGGTTGTCCGTGCTCGACAACGTCCTGCTGGCGACGCCTCGCGGGCCGGATCGACGCCAGGTTGCGCGCGCTGCGCTCGCCCACGTGGGGCTGGCCGCACGCGAGCGCGAATGGCCGCTGGTGTTGTCCGGCGGCCAGCGCCAGCGCGTAGCCCTGGCCCGTGCCCTGGCGAGTGCGGCCGAACTCGTTTTGTTTGATGAACCTTTGGGCGCTCTCGATGCGCTGACCCGGTTGGAGATGCAAAACTTGATCGAGCGCCTTTGGCTCGAAAGCCGGTTTTCGGCCGTGCTGGTCACCCACGACGTCGAAGAAGCCGTGGCGCTGGCCGACCGGGTGCTGGTCATGGAAGGCGGCCATCTGACCTTCGAAACCGCCATCGACCTGGAGCGACCCCGTGCTCGTTCCCACTTCGCCTTCATCGAACTGAAGGAACGGGTGCTGTCCCAGGTCATGCAGAGCCGTTAGGCCGCACCACGTTAATGAGCGGTCGCGAGAACATTTCAACCTAGGAAAAAACAATAACATGACACGAAGGACCACCCACGCTGGACGGTTGCTGCTTGGCCTGTGGGCCGTGGCGGTGGCGTCGGCCTACGCCCAGCAAGACCAGGCGTTGATTGATGCGCTGGTCCGCAAAGGCATCCTGTCGGAAAAGGATGCGCAAAGCATCGAGGCCGAAGTGCAGCAACAAGCCGTCCAGGCGGCGCCGGCCCCCGAAAGCAAGCTCAAGCTGGGCGACTGGGTCCAGGAGCTCAAGGTTTCGGGCGACCTGCGGCTGCGCAACCAGTGGGACCAGGCCAGCCCGCAGCTGCCGCCGACGCCAAGGCGCCCGTGGCCCCCGGGCCCGCGATGCCGGCCAGCGCGCTGGAGGTCAGCCTGATTGCGGGGCAGTTCATCTTCTTTGACAACAACGAGTCCAACGCGGTGACCACGGCGAGCGGGCGCATCAAC
>DASWVC010000427.1:0-6051 GCA_036401335.1 Chthoniobacterales bacterium | reverse complement strand
GGCAGCGATCTCCCGCTCAATGAAGGGTGCCTGGAAGCCCTTCGCCTCGTGATTCCGCAGGGCTCAATGCTGGCACCGCAAAACCCTGCGGCGGTGGTTGCCGGGAACGTCGAGACGTCGCAGGCGCTTACCAACGCCCTTTTTGGTGCGCTCGGCTGCCTGGCTGCCGGCCAGGGCACGATGAACAACCTCACCTTCGGCAATGCCCGCCACCAATATTATGAAACCATCTGCGGCGGCGCCGGCGCCGGCCCCGGGTTTAAAGGCGCCTCCGCCGTGCACACCCACATGACCAACTCGCGCCTGACCGACCTCGAGGTGCTTGAGTCCCGGTACCCGGTGGAAGTCGCCGAGTTTTTCATTCGGCAAGGCTCCGGCGGGGCGGGGCAATGGCCCGGGGGCGATGGCGTGGTCCGAACGCTCAAATTTACGGAAAAGGTGACCGTTTCGCTCCTGACCGGCAGCCGCACCCACCCGCCTTTTGGCTTGGCCGGCGGCCAACCGGGACGTTGCGGCCGGAACGTGTGCGTTCAACCAAACGGGACCCAACAACTGCTGCCCGGCACTGCTCAGGTTGAAATCGACGCTGGCGGCACCTTGTCCCTCGAAACGCCGGGGGGTGGCGGGTTCGGACCTCCCGGAGACTAAACCCGTCTTGGACCTGGGTAGTGGTCGTAGGCGGCCCCCCCGCCGAAACTCTGTTCGGGCTTCGCGCCAAAGAGCCGTCGGTGACGCCAGCCAAGAAAGAACGGCAGGCGTCGACGGCCAAGAAAGTTCCGTACACCTTTGGCGTTGGCGTCGGCACGGCGCAACGCCGTCTGAACCTGATCAAACCACAGCAGCTTCAGGTAACGGCCAAGGCTTTCACGAAAAAGCGCCTGAAAGGCACGGTCAGTATGCCGCCGGTCAAGGTTCAAAGCATGTAGCACCCGCCGGGACGTCAATCGTTCAAACGGGTGAAGGCGAGCGAACTCCTCCACCCTTCCCACCGTACGAACGAGTTCCGCAGGGGCGGCCTGCCATTCCGCCGACCATTGCTCATGAGAGGCGAAAACCTGCAAGAGGCTCTGCTCAATCGAGGCTTCAAACGGGCGGCGCACTTCCACGTGCTCGAGCATCTCGGGCCGGTGCACGGTTGCCGCTTTGACCTGCAAAAGCGTTTGGTAAAAGGATCCAAAGAAGTATGCTGGCAGGTTCACCCGGTGACAGCCGGTTTCCAGCCTTTTAAGCACTTGGCGGTCGGCCGAACCGAGCATTCGGCCCAGCCTTTTCAGGGACATGGAGAGGTAAACGCCCTCCGCGCCGCCGGTCTGCAATCCTGCGTGTTCACTTCCCGGCCCATAAACGACGATGCTCGGTTCACGCAGGTCGAAACCGTTCCACAGGCAACCGGCCGCAGACTGCAGCTGGAGGAGCAAACCAAACCTCCCCTCGGGTTGAATGGCCCGCGAAAGGCTGGCCTGGTCCAGCCTTAGAAAGCAGGCCGCCAAGTGCTCGAAGGTCACCCGGGAAACCTCGCCGCTCAGCTTGCCGCGCGTCCGGCTGAACAGCCGCACACAGCCGGGATGAAACACGGAATCGAGCTGCTGCCCATAGTGAAACAAAAGGTGGGTGGAGTGGGAAGCAACGCGCAGACCTTCGGGGGCGGCCCCGACGAATTGATCCCCCCGGGCCAAAGCCCGCCTTACCTGCTCCTCTTGAACACTCATTTCCAATTAAAATTGTATCAATGGTAGCAATTGTAAGAATGGTATCAATGAAAAACATAAGTTTAGCGGCTGGAACACTGCCGGGCGTGTGTGGTTCTAGCTCATTCAGTAGCCCTGTTGACACAATCCATAAAATTTATACAGCTGTTACAATTTCTTTAGCGCCTCTTCCAGGAGCTTGCGCAGCCTCGGGCGTACCTGTTCGGCCAGGTGCGGGTTGGCGTACAGCATCCAGCTCACGGATGAAGTCGTGTCCAGGGGTGCATCCAACGCGCCGCCGAACGGCTTTTCCAGGATGACTCCGGCCTCCGTCAGCACCAAGCCTGCGGCCACGTCGTAAGGGTGGCAATGCAGGCCGTCCTTCAGTCCTAACATTTCATGCACCAGGGGCCGGACGTCGCCGATGAGGCGGTCGTGCCCGGCGAGCACCTCGTAGAACTGACCGCCGGTCGAGATGTACTGGTCCTCAAAAATCACTTCTTCTTTGCCGTGTGAATACCCGAGGGCGACCCAGAGGTCCTCTTCCAACTGGGCCGTCCGTGCTTTCCCCGCAGGAAAGAACCGGCTGAAGTACGCGAACCCATGGCGAAAATCCGTCGCCTGCGACGGACGCAGGCTCAGGGGAAAAGCCTCGCCGGTAAACACGTTGGCGGCGTGAGCCTGATAACCGCGACCGCGAATGGCGGAAAGGGCGTCACTGCGCCACTGCTTTGAAGTCGGCAACTCCACCATGACCGCCACCTCAATGTCTGCCACGGTGGTGTCCGCTCCCTTTTGGGGGGCCGCCCCGGCCAGAAACCAGGCCGGGCGTTTGTCGTACATGATGCCGCGCGTGCCGTCGATGGGGTCCAGGATCAGCTTCAACCGCGTTCGGCCAACGCCGATGCCGGCGGGAAACGTGAGCGTTTGCGCGGGATCCACTCCCTCCATCACCACCTCGACCGGCACCCCGGCCGGCCAGGACTGCTCAAACCATCGAGCAATCACCACTTCACTGACCCGGTCAATTTCGTAGATCGTGTCGGCGACATCCTGGCGCGCGACCATGGCCAGGTCACTGCGTTCCGCGCGCACTTCAATGAGCCGTTGACGGATGAAGCCGCCAAGTTCCAGGAGAAGCTGACGCACCTGTTCATGGTTAAACGCGACCGGCATCCCCGTGAGGTTAAGCGGGACAACGGCACCGCGTCGAGACCAAGAAATTGACGGCACACCGTAAGTCGCCGCTTCCTTCGGGCTTGCCAGGTCCCGTTGCCCATGCTTGGTAATGCTGCAGCTTCCCCCACCCCTTTTCACGTACCGCCTTTCTACGCACCCTTCTCTTTCGTTATGGCCAGACCCGTCACTTTGTTCACCGGCCAATGGGCCGACTTGCCGCTTCGCACCCTCGCCCCCCTCGCCAAACAAATGGGCTTTGACGGCTTGGAACTTGCCTGTTGGGGCGACCATTTCGACGTGCCGAAAGCAGCAGAATCGAAGGATTACTGCGAGGAACGCTGGCAGATCCTGACTGAACATGGGTTGACGGCTTTCGGCGTTTCCAATCACCTCGCCGGCCAAGCCGTTTGCGACCGCATCGACGAACGTCACCAGGCGATTCTGCCCCCTGACCTTTGGGGTGACGGCAATCCGGAAGGCGTCCGGCAGCGGGCGGCCGAACGGCTGAAGCTGACTGCGCGCGCCTGTCGTAACTTCATCGATGCCAAACCGCACCGCGACCTGGACTTTCCGGCGGTGGTCAACGGTTTTACGGGGTCGAGCATCTGGCAGGCTTGTTACGCCTTTCCGCCCACCAGCCAGGCTTACCTCCAGAAAGGGTTTGACGATTTTGCCCACCGGTTTCTGCCCATTCTGGACGCGTGCGACGAAGCCGGCGTGAACTTCGCCCTGGAAGTGCACCCCACCGAGATCGCCTTTGACATTGCCTCCGCCCACCGGGCCCTCGAGGCCGTCAAGAGCCACCCCCGGTTCGGCTTCAACTACGACCCGTCGCACCTCGGTTACCAGGGGGTCGATTACGTAAAATTTGTCCGGGACTTCGGCGACCGCATTTACCACGCCCACATGAAGGACGTCTGGTGGGGACACGGCAACGGTGACGTCGGGGTATTCGGCGGCCACACCGATTTTGGCGATCACCGCCGGTATTGGGATTTCCGGTCCATCGGCCACGGCGACATCAAATTTGAGGACATCATCGTGGCGCTTAACGACGTTCACTACCATGGGCCGCTGTCGATCGAGTGGGAGGACATCCGGATGGACCGGGTGCACGGAGCCACGGAGTCCTGCCGCAATGTGAAGGGTTACGATTTCACGCCTAGCAACGTAGCTTTCGATTCGGCGTTCGACCGGGAAAACCAGTAAGTAAACGGCTGCAGAAACCCAGCAACACCTAAAAATGTCACGTAAATTAAAGATGGGAATGGTTGGCGGGGGCAAGGATGCCTTTATCGGCGCGGTTCACCGCTGGGCAGCCAACCTGGACGGCAAAATCGAGCTGACGGCCGGCGCATTTTCGGCCGATCCCGCCAAAGCGCGCGAGAGCGGGGCTGCGCTCGGCTTGAATCCTCAACGCGTCTACGACAGCTACGGCGCCATGGCAGCACAGGAAGCGAAGCTGCCGGCGGGTGAGCGGATTGATTTTGTGTCGATTGTCACCCCCAACCACCTGCACTTCCCCGTGTCCAAAACGTTCCTGGAAGCCGGTTTTAACGTCGTGTCCGACAAGCCGATGACCCATAACCTGCGTGAGGCGTTGGAACTTCGGGAATTGGTCCGTCAAACCGGCAAGGTTTTCGCCCTGACCCACAACTACACCGGTTATCCGATGGTGAAGGAAGCACGCCAACGGGTTCTCGCGGGCGAACTTGGCAAGGTGCTCAAAATCGTGGCGGAGTACCCGCAGGATTGGCTGCTTAGCCCCATTGACGTGGAGGGCCAGAAACAGGCTGCCTGGCGGACCGATCCGGCGCGGGCCGGTGCCAGCAGCTGCATCGGTGACATCGGCACACATGCGGAAAACCTCGGCCGTTACATCACGGGCCTTGAAATCGAGGAGCTCTGCGCGGACTTCACCACCTTCGTCGAGGGTCGCCGGTTGGAGGACGACGGCAACCTGCTCCTTCGGTACCACGGGGGGGCACGCGGCGTTCTCTACGCGTCGCAGGTGTCGGCCGGCGAGGAAAACAACTTGAGCATCCGGGTTTACGGAACCAAAGCCTCGCTCGAGTGGCAGCAGGAGCACCCCAATGAATTGATCTTCAAATACCCGGATGCACCCCGGCGCGTTTACCGTCGCGGCAACGCCTACCTCACGGACGCAGCCAAGAAATTCACGCGCTTGCCCGCCGGGCATCCGGAAGCGTTCATTGAGGCATTCGCCAACATTTACCTGGAAGCGGCACGGGCGATTGAGGCTGAAGCTGCCGGGTTGCCGTTGCCGCAGGACCTTGATTTTCCTACCGTTGAAGATGGCGTGCTGGGAATGGCTTTCATCGACACGGCAGTCAAAAGCGCCAAGGCCGGTGCGGTGTGGACCAAGCTGCACGCCAGCATCAGCTAGGCTGACCGCCCGCGCGCCTGGATCACCCCATGCCACGCAGGGTCACCCTGCCGTTCGCCGCCCCAGCCCTGGAAAAGCAGGTGTGCAAATGACTGGAGGTGGGGCGTTGCCGCCTGTTATCCCTTCCTGCTGCCAATGCGAGCCCTGCACTTTTTAGGAGGTCGATGGGCCCTTGCCTTCGGCCTTCTGTTGGCGGCTGTTTTTTACCTTCTTATTGTCGGGCTCGGGCGTTTGCTAAAACGACGGGCTGGCGTCCCGCTTTCCTGGGTTTACCATCCGTTCGCCCTTAGTGTGGCGCTGCTGGCAGCCGCGCGCTGCCTGAACGTCGATCTGCCGGGAGCGCGTGAACTTGGCCTGATGGCCCTGGTCACGGCTGCCTTTCCCTTGAACGCGGTGCTGTACCGGTTTTTCTGGCCGATCTACGGCTACCCCGGCGAGCACGCACGCATCCCCGGGTTCTTGCCCCAGGTGGTGGCTATTCTGCTGTTCTTGAGTCTCAGCTTTTCCGCCCTGGGCGTCTTTTACCACCTCACCATCACCAGCCTGTTGGCCGGCTCTGGCGTCATCGCCATCATCATCGGCCTGGCCCTGCAGGACACGCTCGGCAACATTTTCGCCGGGTTCGGTCTCCAGGCCGGGCATGCCTTCAAAGTCAGCGATTGGCTGATCCTGCAAGGCCAACCCGTGCAGGTCGTGGAAATTACCTGGCGTTCCACCCGTTTTCGCAACAACGATGACGTCAGTTTCAATGTCCCCAACAGCCAGCTGGCCAAGGAG
>DASWVC010000426.1:0-23965 GCA_036401335.1 Chthoniobacterales bacterium | reverse complement strand
TTTGGTTTTTCGTTTGTCTGCTTGCGTCAGGGTTAGAGGTGCACGGGTTCCGGCCGCTGTTTGGGTGAAACTGCGGGGATCGATTCAGGCCACGGTTGCTAACGTAAGTGTGCGGTGCACCGATGGTCCGGTTGGACAACGGTCCTTTTCGCCCCTGCACCGGGGTGAAGGGCGACGGCCGCCCTGGTTGGGAAATCCTGTTCAACCTCGGCATAAAGAACCGATCGGTTCATTAAAGAAGCATCTGGCTTTCCTGGCGTCAAGAAATGTTTTGCACCGTTCGGTTCATTAACCGATCTTTCCCACCATGGGACGACCAAAAACGTTCACCCGCGAGGCCGTCTTAGAGAAGGCGCTGCCGGTTTTTTGGAGGCAGGGGTTTGCGGACGCCAGTCTTCATGAACTGGAACACGCAACGGGGGTGAACAAATCTGGCCTCTACGCCGAGTTCAACGGTAAAGAGGACCTGTTTGTGCAGAGCCTCCGGTACTACTTGGAACGTCTCGAGAAGCAGGGTCTGCTAACCGCCGAGCCCTTGGGCTGGAGTAACGTCGAGCGATTCCTTAAAAGGGGAGCATGCGGCCTGGCCGGGCAGAAAGGATGTTTCGCGGTCAACTCCATGCGTGAGTGTGCAATCTTACCGCCCGAAGCGGTCGGTGTCATCGATCGAAGCCGGAGCAAACTGAAGCAGCTCTTGGCCAGGAATATCGAGGCCGAACGCCCCAGGATGAATGCCGACGCCCTTGCGGAACTGGTCCTGACTTTTTTTACAGGGCTCAGCATGGAGCGCAACCTGAGCTCGGGCCGGCCTTCCAGCGTCCGCAAAATCGACGATCTAATGAACGTCGTCCGGACCCTCTGACCAACCACTCGGCTTGGCCGGCCACGGTTAAAGGCCATGGAATAAACTGGTGTCCTCCTGTGTTTTGCAGGCTCGTTGAATGTTTAAGTTGAAAAGAACTTACGTCGTCAACCTGCGTCCGCTTCCAATCGGATCAGTACGATTTCGGATCGGGTTCCGACCCGCAGCGGAGGCCCCCAGGTGCCAGCGCCGCTGCTCGTATAAACCGACATCCTGCCCAGGCGGTTAATGCCATAGGCAAACCCTCCATAGATCCGGGAAACCAGCATGGTCCAAGGCCAGAATTGGCCCCCATGCGTGTGACCGGAAAGCTGAAGGGAAATGCCCGCTTCCTCAGCAACAGACAGATTAACGGGACGATGCGCCAGAAGAATGCTCGGATGCTGTCGATCCATCTGCACTTGGCGTAGAATCTTACGAAGCTCAGCGGGATGCCCTGCTTCGGAATCATGGACACCGACAACCTGCAGGCCATCGACCCGGACCATTTGGTTATTCAAAACCCGGATCCCGCTGCCGCTGACCGCCTTAAGGTAGATGCTCCTTTCGGCAAACTCGTCGTGGTTCCCGGTTACGTAAAAAATTCCTCGAGGCGGAGCGAAATCACGCCAGGGAGTAACCAGCTGATCCAATCCGATGACCGGACCATCAAACATATCGCCGCTGATGAAAACGGCGTCCGGCTCAAAAGAGCGTAGTTGCTCGATGACGCGACGGAGGAAACCCGGACCGGAAAGAGGCCCCAAATGCAAATCAGTGACTAACGCCACCGTGCGACCCTGCCAAGCGGCCGGCAAATGGGGCAACGGCACAGTGATCCGGTTTGTGCGGATCCACGAGGCGCTCATCAGCCCGTACCCGGTCGCCAGGAAAGCAAGGCCGAAGAGGATGGTTGCCGGGTAAAAAGACGAGAAAGGCCAACCAAACAGCCACCCTAATCCCTTGAATATCCAGCAGGCAATCGCCGCAAAAAACAAGAAGTTCAAGGCTCCCACCCAGGTTGCGCTAAGCGCGTAGAGGATCCTTAAGGCCGGATGCGAAGAGCGGAAGCGGAGAATGGTCGCCGGGATGAAAGCGAAGGCCAGCAGACCGGGCAAGATCTGCCATTCGATCCATCCCGGCAGCCTGAAGAAGTGACTCCAGGTCGCACAGGCGAAAGCGTTCGCCGACAGAAGAACCGCCGACACGATCGAACCGAAAACGGCAATTTCCCGGAGGGTAAAATCGGGCGTCGCTTCGGGCCCGGCAGGAAAAGTAGGTTCCGCCTCAAGGTTGGGAATGGGTTCGGCCATAGGGGAAGATCAGATGGGAAGGGACGCGCGATCGCCTTCTAGGGCCTTTCCATGGAGCGTCGCAAAACTTCGTTCATCCGGCGTTGCCAGCCTTCTCCCATGGCTTTGAAATGGGTCAAGATGTCGGGATCTAACCGCAGCGTGACCGATTTCTTGACCGGCGCTTTCTGCGGCCCGCGCTGTCCCCGTTGCCGCTTGACCGCCTCTTGATGCTCGAGGGGCGGCAAAACGTCCCTGGCCGGTCTTGCCGTACTTTTTTCGGTTATCCGGGATTGCAAGGGCGGTTTCCCATTCGTACATCTATTTAATCGTAATAACGAAAAAAACAACTGTACGGCCGCGAACGGTTTCAGGCACCTGGGAAAAGCGCATGCAGAAATCATCGTGCGTTGCCTTGGCAAGACACTGGTCCGCGTGCAGAAGGACGGGACGCTCGCTGACCGCCTGATCAGTCCTGCTCGAAACCGTAGACCTCCGGCAGGATGAAGATCGCCGCGAGCAGTCCGATCAACGGAAAGATCGCCACAAAGAGCGTGGCCGCCGCTTGGCCAATGGCGGTGAACAGGGCCGGGAACAGGAAAATAGCCAGGAAGGACGGGATCTTAACGAACATGTAGGCGAAGCCGCTGGCCGTGCCGCGGTATTCTGGTCGGGCGACCATCGTCGGAATGGTCATGCAGTTGGACGCGTCCCAGTAGTGCCCCCACAGCATGGCTGCCGCGACGAAGGGCAGCAAGCCCGGGTGGCCCGTGTGGATGGCGGCGGCCGCTACCAGCAGGGAAGTAAACACAATGCCGAAGCCCCAGGTGCTGATCCCACGATGCCCGATCCTTGGCGTCAGCAGCGGCCCGACCCAGCCGGAGATTGCCGCAATCACGTAGAGTCCCATCGTCACGAGGTTGGTTCCCAAGATAGAACTGACCCCCAGGGAGACGAACAGCACCGGCAGGTAGAAAGCAAACGTCGAGAACTCGCTGCCTTGGCAGAAACAGGCGATGTAGCCGAAAAGGCTGGCGCGCCATCGGATCGGGTCCTGGCGGAGATCGGCCAGGAACGCCGTCAAACGCGGCTTGGGGACAGTCACGTCGTGGTCCGGCAGCATCTCAAGCCGATCGCCGTACATTTGCATCGTGACCTGCTTGGCTTCCCGGAAGCGGCCGCAGCGAATCAACCAGACCGCCGTTTCCGGCAGGTCGTGCCGCAGCACCAGGATCACCGCCGCCGGCGCGGCCCCCAAGGCGAGCGTCACCCGCCAGATCCATTCCGGTGGCAGTCGGAAAACAATGAACAGGGCGATCACGGCCAGGGTCAACACCTCACCCACCGCGAACATGAACTGCCACCGGTTGCCCATGACCTCGCGGTCGCCTTTGGGCATGGATTCCATGATGTAGGTGTAACCGTTGGAGATGTCGCTTCCGAGCGGTACGCCCAGAATAAAGCGCACGACCACGAGCCAACCCAGGCTTGGCACGACTCCCTGGAGCAGTGCAAAGACGATGAACATGGCCATGGTGGCCAGGAACATGAGTCGCCGCCCAAGCTTGTCGGACAGCCAACCGCCGAGCAGCGCGCCAATTACCGCACCTCCCTGCGTGCCCGCCGCGGCCAGGCCAAGCAGCAGCGGGTCGGGGTGATACAGCTCACGGATGAACACCAGCACGAAAGCGATCGAGTAGAGGTCCCACGCCTCCACCAAGATGGAAGCCATCATCAGCCAGCCGACCCGGCTGCCCTTGGGGCTGTGCTTGCCAACCAGGTAGCGGACCGCTGCGTCCATCGATGCCTGCTCTGATCCTGTGATCGACACGGGATTGCCTTTCCGTTGTTTGTTCGCGAAAACTGGGGGTGACCCTGCCCGATGGCGTTCCGTCCACCGGGATGTTTACGGGGTTACGGTCGTGCTTTACGACTGTCAAGCGCCGTTGCGGTTAACCGGTCCAATCGGGCCGCAGCCTTAAGGGAGACGACCAACGGGTGACGCTCTTTACCACGGTCTAGCGAAGACATGCCCTTTTAGGGACCGGGCAGAATCGATTTGCCTCGCCGGATGGTTGCTGTCAGTTCTCCTCTGGACCGATTGCGTTTTATGGCTTCGAAAAAAGGCATGTTCACACCCCCCGCCGAGTGTTCCCTGGCTTACCCCAAACAGGCCGTCTCGTGCCGGAGGAAAGCGATCTCCGCTGCCAGCCGCTCCAGCCAATGGAGGACTGGAAACCCATGAAAAAGCCAGCGCTCGCCCGGACCTTAACCGGGATCGGCGTTTTCGTGGTGGTCGCCGTGGTGGTTTTTGCTCTGCTGCCGAAATTGTTGCACAACTCAACGCCCGATACCCCTGCCTGGCAGGCGCAAATGTCTCCCATTGCGACCCTGAAAACTCCGGATTACGCGGAGCCAAAGCGTCCGGTGACTGCGCAACCTGCACCTTCGGCAACGCCGAGCCCGGTCGCACCACCGTCAACTCCGGTCGCTCAGGTTAGCCCTCAGCCCGAGGCACAAACGGCTCCGTCCGCGCCGTTGCTTGCCCCTGTCACCCCCGATGCCGCCCCTGCGAGCACGATGAAAACGTCGCCTGCACCGACGGCACAGGCCGCTCCCGTCGGCGCCAGCAACGATGAAACCGCCCAGGTCAAGAAGCAGGTGCTCGAGCGCATCGATTTGATGCCGAAGCTTTCCTCCGGCGACCGCGCGAAGCTGTACGAAGCCGTCGACCGCGCTCGTGGAATGTTCAAACTCGCCGTTGTCCCATTTGAAACGGGGCGGGCTGCGCCCGTGGCAACGACCATCGGTCAACTGGGCGAGCGCCTGCGTTCCCCCGAAGCGCAACGTTTGCTTACCGATCCCACCGTGATTGTGGTCGTGCTCGGGTATGCAGATTCCAAAGGCAATGAGAAATTGAACCTGCAAGTTTCCGGAGAACGGGCGGAGAACCTGGTTAAAGTGCTGCGCGACCAGATCAAGGTCATGAACGTCATGCACGCGGTCGGGATGGGCACGTCCCAGCTGTTTAGCCGGGAGCAACTCGAGAAGAACCGGGTTGCCGAGGTCTGGGCCGTGCTGCCATGAGGATCGGGCCTTTCACTTGGACGGACCAACCTCACCATCCTGAGAAACCCGCCAAGGAGCATCCTATGCCGCTTGTCAAAAGTCTGTTCCGGGATAAGCCCAAGGGGGCTGGCGAGGTCGTGGGTCCCCCGCGAGCTCCGGTAGAATTGGCGGTCCCCGCCGGCCGCGGTTCAAGGTTTGAAAAGCTTTTGCAGGAAGTCGTAGAGCGCTTGCCGCCAGACAAACATGCTGTGGGTCCCGCCGGGTACCACGGTGTAGTTGTGTTGGATGTTTGCTTCTTTTAGCTGGGCTTCGAACTGGGTGACGAATTGTCCGACAAGGGCGTCGTCATCGCCCGAGGCGATGTCGAAAAGGACCAGATTCTGATTGATTTTATCCGGGTCTTTCAACGCGCTTAGAAACTTATCGGACAGCGCCGCAGAAACGACTCCGGGGCTGAAGGCTCCAATCCACTCAAAATAGCCCACGTGCACAATGCCGGTCTCAATCGCTTGTAACCCGCCCATCGAGAGCCCCGCAATGGCGCGCTCCCGAGGCTCCTGGGTAATGTTGTAATGGGCTTCGATGAAAGGGATGAGGTCGTGGAACAGCTCGTCATCAACCGCCTGTTGATTTTTCGTGAGGTAAGGGACGGCGGTGGTGACAAAATCCGGGCTTGTCACCGGCGTTACCTCCGGCGGCAGCGCGTGCGCTTCCGGCACGACCACAATCATCGGAGCGGCTTTTCCTTCCGCAAGCAGGTCGTCCAAGATCTGGGCTAACCTTCCTTCCGTGACCCACGAGTAGCGCGTGTCCCAGAAACCGTGGTAGAGATAAAAAACCGGCAGTGGAACGTGAGCACGGTCGTAGTTGGGCGGGGTGTAGACTACCACCCGGCGGTTCCTGCCGAGCGTGGTTGAATAATAGGTTTCGTCGCGCAGCGTTCCATGGGCCCCGGTTTGGACGTCCAGGAAATCCGGGGGATCGCCGGGAATCAGCAGCAGGCTCGTGTCAACCTGCCGCTGGGGTTTGGGCAGGTCGTTGCCCGGGTCGGTAATTTTGCGCCCGTCGAGGCTGAACTGGTATTCATAAAGGTTCGGATCGAAAGGGCCTGCCGTCACGGTCCAGAGGCCGTTTGCATCCTTCGTCATTTCGACGGTCGTGGTTCCTTGAGGTTCGTAGACCCCGCTTTTGACGCCGATAAGGACGTGCACTGCGTTCGCCGTTGGGGCGAACAGCCGGAAAGTGACGCGCCGGTCGGGCAGAACCTGGGTAAAGCGGTCTCCCAAGGTGGGCGTTGGGGTAGGTTGCGCCGCGCTCGATGGATTCGTTGCCGGTTCCGGGGTCGCCGTTTGAGCGCGAAGGGGTGGCAACGCCAGGCCGAGGAGGGCACACGGAAGGAACATCAAGGACGATCTTTTGTTCATCGGGGGATTCAGCTGTTTTTCGAGGGCTCGGGAACCGTTTGACGGCCCGGTAAAGGAATTACCAGATATTTGCGGTGCGTCGAGCCTGCCGCAGGGGAAAGGGTTCCGATCGCATGCTGGTGTGCTATGAAAGAGGCTTACCTCCCTACCATGAACTATCCTGATTTCAGCCTTAAAAACCAAGTGGCCCTGGTGACTGGGGCCAGCCAGGGCATCGGATTTGGCCTTTCGAAAGCGCTTGCGCATGCCGGAGCTACCGTGGGGGTAGCCGCACGCTCGGCGGCTGACCTCGACCGGCTGACCAAAGAGATTCGCACGGAGGGCGGTACCGCTCACGCGTTTGCGCTTGATGTCCGCGACGTTGGCCAAGTGCAGGAGTGCATGCGAACGGTGCATGCCACTCTGGGGGGGCTGGATGTCTTGGTCAACAACGCTGGCCTGGGCGCCAACCACCCGGCCATCGACGTCACCGAAGCGGATTGGGACGAAATGATGGCCGTGAACCTGAAAGGCCTCTTCTTTTGCTGCCAGGCCGCCGGCCGGATCATGCTGCCGCAGGGGCATGGCCGCATCGTCAACATGAGTTCCCAAGCGAGTGTGGTCGGCATCCGGGATCATGCGGTTTATTGCGCCTCGAAGGGCGGCGTCAATCAACTGACGCGCGTGCTCGCGCTGGAATGGTCTGCCACGGGGGTCACGGTCAACGCGGTGGCCCCCACCTTCATCTACACGCCCGGAACGGCCGAACGGCTCGACGACCCGGCCTACCGCGAAGGGGTCCTCGCGCGTCTGCCGATCGGCCGCGTGGGCACGATTGCCGACGTGGCGGCAGCCGTTATTTACCTCGCCTCACCCGCAGGTGGCCTTGTAACGGGCACGGTCCTGATGGTGGACGGCGGGTGGACGGCCCAATAACGACTGCACCTGGGTTTGATCGGGCCGGGTCAGGGGATCCCTGACTGTTCGTCCCGGGTTCGCTAACGCTTTGCCTGGATTGACCAATCAGTCAATTAGTTGGAGGGTTCCGAGTTGCTCGCGGCCTGAATGGAAGGTTATGCCTTCTGTGAAGGCCTGCTTCGGGCCTTGACGATCAAGGTTGATGCGGCGGGAATCGGTGGACGGCGTGTTGCGGCCAGTTGAGAGCCTTTCCTGGGGTAAGCCCAGGAGGTTTAGGACCTTTTCCGGCAGCGCAAGAATGCCGTCGCCGCCGAACGGAAGACGAACCTTACAACCTTATGGCATCACCCAACTCGCCCCCGCCCGAGGACCCAGGCACTCCCAGCGCCAAGTTATCGCCGCGGATCAACGAACAACTCCGTCGCGCGGTCGAGCAGGTGCCTGACTTTGCAGTGTTTGCCCAAGAACCGGACGGCCGCATCAGCAGTTGGAACGCCGGGGCCGAGCGGCTGTTCGGCTACACCCCGGCCGAGGCTCTGGGGCGCAACGGCCGGCTGCTGTTCACCCCGGAGGACCAGGCGAACGGTCAATCGGAACTTGAACTTGAGCGCGCCGCCCAAACGGGGCGCGCCGAGGACGAGCGCTGGCACCGGCGCAAGGACGGCAGCCGCCTTTACTTGAGCGGGGTCACGACGGCCGTGCGCGACGACCAGGGCCAGCTGCTTGGTTTTGTGAAGATGGCCCGCGACCTTACCGAGCGCCAACGCCTGGAAGAGGCGCTGCAGGCGGGGGACCGCCGCAAGGATGAGTTTTTGGCCATGCTGGCGCACGAACTGCGGAACCCCTTGGCATCCGCGACTGGCGCCCTGGCCTTGTTGGACGAAGCCGGCGCCGCCCCCGAGGCGCGCGCCTGGGCGCTGGAGGCCCTCAAACGCCAGACCGGCCAACTGGCCCGCCTTGTTGAGGATTTGCTGGACGTCTCGCGCATCCAGAGCGGCAAGATCCAGCTGCGCAAAGTGCGCCTGGATGCGGCCGAGGTGCTCGACCGCGCGGTGCAGGCGGCCCAGTTGCTGGCCGAGGCCCGGGGCCACGACCTGCGGCGCGACTACCCGCACGGGGTGCTCACCATGGAAGCCGACCCGGCCCGGCTGGAGCAGGTGCTGGCCAACCTGCTGACCAACGCCGCAAAGTTTACCGACCCCGGGGGGCGCATCGAGTTAACGGGCCGCCGGGACGGGGACTGGGTGGAGTTGGTGGTGCGCGACAACGGCATCGGCATGGTGCCCGAGCGCATCCCGATGCTCTTTGGGCTCTTTGTGCAATCGGACCGTGCGGTGGAACGCTCCAAGGGCGGCTTGGGCGTGGGGTTGAGCATTGCCCGCAAGCTGGTCGAACTGCACGGCGGCACCTTGAGCGCCCGGAGCGACGGCCCGGGCCGCGGAAGCGCCTTCACCGTACGCCTGCCGGTGGCCGCTTGCGCCCGGGGGTCAGGGGGGCGGAGCGGGGCCGAACCCCCGGAGCCGCGGCCGAGGGATGGCCGGGCCAAGGTGCTGGTCGTCGAGGACAACCGGGACCTGGCGATGGGATTACGACTGCTGCTGGAGCTCAAAGGGTACGTGGTCCAGGTCGCCCACGACGGCTTGGAGGCCCTGGAAGCCGCCCGCCGTTTCCGCCCCGCTGCGGTGCTGGCCGACCTTGGCCTTCCGGGCATGGACGGCTACGAACTCGCCGAACGGTTGCGCACCGAGCCTTGGGGCGCCGAGGCGCTGTTGGTGGCTCTAAGCGGCTACGGCCGCGAGGAAGACCGCCGACGCGCGTTGGCCGCCGGGTTCGACCGCCACCTCACCAAACCGGTCGACCCCCGGGCCATTGAAGCCTTGCTGGCGCGTGTCACGGAAAGCGAAACCGAGTGAAGGATGCCCTCGGGCAGTGCCCCGCTGAAGGGGAGCGTGCCAAACGTGCGTGGCCGCAATGGTTGTTCCCTACCTTACAAATCCCTGGCGCTCGCTGGTGGAGCGCGCTGCGCTGCACAGGTGTTTGCCGAATGCGCACGTCACCCGTGTGCCCTGCCCGCTTGTGGCGGAACGCACCTCGAGGATCGCCCCAAGCATCGCTGCACGGTACCTCATGATACGCAAACCCATGCCAGCCGTCGCGGGCGTCGGCGGGACAAACCCGTGCCCATCGTCGATGACTTGGAGTTCGAAGCTGTCTCCCGCATCCTTGAGTTCGACCACCACGTGTGTGGCCCGTCCGTGCTTGACGGCATTGCTGATGGCCTCTTGAGCGATGCGGTAAAGGTGGGTCGCCGCCCCTGCGTCGGCCAAGCCCACGGGCCGCTCGGCACGAAACTCGCACCGGATGTGGAAGAGCTGAGCGGCGTTATCCGTCAACTCCTTCAGGGCCGCGGCCAGCCCTCCTTCTTCCACCGCCACCGGAGCAAGGCCCCGGGCCAGGAGCCGGGCCCGCTCAAGGGCTTCGCGCACCTGCGCCAAAATACGCTCTGCTTGCGGGGCTTGAAGGTGCCCCTCGACGGCCAGCTCGTTTCCGAGCACGCCGCTCAGCAACTGCAACCCGCCGAGTCGCTGGCACAGGTCGTCGTGCAAATCGTGGCCGATGCGGCGCTGCTCGCGCCCGCTTATTTCGAGGATCTCCTGCTCAAGTTGCTTGCGCTCGGTGACATCCAACGCGATGCCCCGGGAGCGCACCGGCCGGCGCGACTTGCCTTCGCCTTCAAAGAAGGTGCGGCCCCGCTCCAGCAGCCAACGTACCGTGCCGTCCGGCAGCAGGACGCGGTACTCGAGGTCTTTGATGCCCGAACCTTGCGGATCGCGGGATTCGCGGTGCCCTTTGCGAACCAAAGCGCGGTCATCCGGGTGAACAAAAATCGATAGCCGGTCGCCATCGAGCGGGAACTCATCATCCGGCCCCAGGCCGAAAAGGGCCTTGTACTCGGGCGACCGGTACTCCTGCCCATTCACCAGATCCAGGTCGTACCAACCGAAGGCGGCTGCCTCGGCGGCAAAACGCAGCCGCTCCTCGGAGGCGCGCAACGCCTCTTCCGCGCGCTTGCGCTCGGAAATGTCTAACACAAACGCTACTCCGTCCGGCCGACCCTCAAGCTTGGCACCCCCGACCAATGCCCAGAAGCGACTACCGTCCCGCCGGATGTATTCTTTCTCATACGGAAGGGCGTGGCCGGTGGTGTCCCACTCTGCGGCGGCTTGACGGGTGCGCGCCAGCCATTCCGGCGCGGTCAGGTGGTCCCAGCGCAGCAGCCCGGCCGCGAGTTCCTGTCGGCTGACGCCCATCAATCGCAGCCACGCATCGTTGGCATCGGTGATCCGGCCATCGACGGTGAAGAAGGAAATGTTGATGAACCCGCTCTCGCTGATGCGGCGGTAGCGCTCCTCGCTCCCGCGGAGGGCTTCCTCGGCCCGCTTGCGTTCGCTGATGTCAGCGCTGGCGCCAATCCATTCGAGCACTTCTCCCCTGGCGTTACGCACCGGCACGCCGCGGGCCAGCAAATGCCGGTAATGCCCGTCCGCGGCCAAAACGCGGTGCTCGATCTCGTAAAGGCTCTGAGTGGCCACGGCGCGCCGCCAGGTTTCGCGCGTCCGGGCCCGGTCCTCAGGGTGAATCCGGCTGAGCCAATCGCCAGGCCGTTCTTCGGGTTCGCTGTGCCCACGGACAAAGCCGCCTTCCAGGCTCAGCTGCCTCTTCCCGTCCGAGGTCAGCCGCCACACAGCCGTGGAGGTGGCGTGAACCAAGGCGCGGTAGCGTGCTTCGCTCGCCCGCAGGGCTTCCTCGGACTGCTTCTGCTCCGTGATGTCAATGATCACGCCCAGGAGCCGGTCTCCCTTGCTGCCGGCAGGCGACCCGCGCCGGGCGCGCGACAGCATCCACCGTTCGCTGCCGTTGGGCTGGACGATGCGAAACTCTATCCCCTCGTTGCGGCCGGTCTGGATCGTCCGTTGATGGACCGTTTGGAGCCGGCTGCGGTCGTCCGGGTGAACGAGCGCCAGAAACTCCTGAAAATTGCTCACGGAAACCCCTTTCGGCAGGCCCACCAACTGGCGCCAGTCGTCGGTCACAAAGCTGACGTCGTTCGTAAAATCATAGCTCCAAAGCGCAACCCGCCCCGCCCGCTGCGCAAACGCGAGTTGCGCGTCACGTTCACGCAGCGCGATCTCGGCTTGCCTGCGCTCGGTAACGTCTTCGGCGACGCCCACGCTACGCTCCGGCCGGCCCTCGGCGTCACGAAGAATGAACACATTGACGCGCACCCACACCGACGAGCCGTCTTTGCGCAGGTAGCGCTTCTCGCTGCAATAATCGCGCGTTTCACCACCTACCGCCCGCTGGAAGGCCTGCCATTCCCCTTCGCGCTCCTCGGGATGGGTGATCTCGGAAAAACACTTGCCCCTCAATTCCTGGGCTGAGTAGCCCGTGATGCGGCAGAACTTTTCATTCACCCGCAGGAAGCGCCCGGTCCGGGGGTCGCCTTCCATCATGCCGACGGAGGCGAGCTCAAAGATGACGCGGTGCTGAACCTCACTCCGGCGCAGCGCCTGTTCGACCGTGGTCCGTTGCCGCTGCTGCGCTAGCCGCCGCAACCCCCGGTCGAGCGCCGGGAGCAACCGCTCGAGCAGCTCGTCGTCGTTGACCAGGCAATCAAGCGCACCCTCCCTCATCAGTTCCAGGCCAAGGCGCTCCTGGCCAGGCCGGATCAGGGCGATGCACGGCACCGGCCACTCAAGCTGGCGTTGCCGTTCCAGCAAATCGCTACCCGCCCGGTCGGGCAGCGTTAAATCAACCAGGATCACGTCAACCCCGCCACCTCTGAGCCGGTCGAGCGCCGCAGAACCGCTCGCGGCGGTAAAGCTGGTGGAGCCCGCGCAGGCGAGCACCTGCTGGAAGCGGCCGAGCAGAACCTGATCCGCCGTGACGATCAAGACGGCAGGTGGAGCCGGCCGGGGCACCGCGGCACGTTCACAACCCATCACAGAAGGCGGAGGATCTGACATACGTGGGATGCGCTCAGTATAGGGTCAGTTCCTCTTTACACGAGGCCGGATTCCCGCGTGACCTTCAACCGCGCGAACCTAAGTGCTTTTGATAAATCTGCTCGAAAGCCCAAACGTCAATCGAGGCATCGTGACCGCTCGACTCAAAAGGCGCGCCGTCTCGCTTTCCCGCCCGGAGCAGGTCCGCCGCGATCTCACCCTGCTGGGCGTAGTCTGCCGAAACCGCCACCGCGTCGATTTCGGCGTCTTCCGCAAGGATGGCCCTGATTTCGACGCCCCAACCATACACCCCCTTGATCGCGGCGCGACGCCCGTCAGGCCTGCAACCGCACGCCGGGCAGGGACGCCCGGGTGCCATGCGGTGCACCGTCACCCGCCTCGCCGCGAATCAGGGAGCAACGACCGGGGCGACGGCGTAATCTTTATTATCGGTCACGTTCTGAGTGCCGAGGACGACCGTGGATTGCCCACCGGCGGCGTTCTGCTGGCCGCCAATGACGACGGCATGGGCGCCCTGCGACCGGTTGGCGACGCCGCCGGTTGCACTGGCACCGAAGCCGTCAGCGCGATTACCCGCGCCCCCGCTGACACTGGCGATGGAACCGCCGGCCGTGTTGACTTCACCGCCGCTGACCGTCGCGACGGGGCCGTTTGCGGTGTTTCCTTGGCCGCCGGTGACGCTGGCGGCGAAGCCGCTGGCCGTGTTGTTGGAACCGGCACTGACGCTAGCCGCCCCGCCGCTGGCGGTGTTTTGATACCCTCCTGAAACGCTTGCAGCCCCGTTGCTGATGGTGTTGATCTGGCCTGCGACGAGGCCTCCGAAGGCACGCCGGGTAAACCGATTCCACCTTCCAATGACCAAGTTGTGTGACCCGCCTCGGTCGCCGGGGTTAAGGGGCGAGATAACCTGCGCAGGGTCTTCGTCATAGCCCAGGATCAGATTGCCTAGCCCGCGGGCAATGCCACCGTCATCGGTCGCCCCTGAGCCGCTGACGATGTGCACGTTCGCGCCGGTGAAGGTGATATTCGGCCCCGCCACGCCGACCTCCGCGCCCAAATCGACGCGGACAAAACGCCCGAGCTTCAGCACCGGATTGGATCGAAGAATGGCCAACTGGTTCTGCAGGGCATTGTTGGTCGTTTCGAGGCCGTCGACCCGGTTCTGCAACGCCGTGTTGCTCTGCTGAAGCGCGTTGACTTGGTTCTTGAGGGTGGCGATGTCGGCCAGCCAATCTTTGGGCGGGATGCTCGAAGTTTCAATTTCGGGAGGAGTTTGCGCGTGGGCACTGTCTCGGGCAACCAGGGCCATCATGGTGAGGGCTGCCGCCGCGAGCTTAAGGACGCGGTTGATCATTCGGTTTCTCCAGGCTGTATTTTACTGGCTCGCTTTCGGAAGCCTTGGATGAAGAACGCGCGAGTGCCATCGATACTCAAACGCCACGTGATGAAAGGCGGCGGAGCTTCCAGCGGTTGACCAGCGTACGCGTGACGTAATACGTCACGATCGCCGCCGGAACCGCCACCGCCACCGAGCCCACCAGCAAGGGCCGGCCTACGGTGAGGAACGTGGACCAATGGAACCAGACCGACGGGTGGTAGTGGGCCAGGTGCAGGCTCGGAGGCAGTTCATGCGGGTGGCTCAAAAGCCAATAGCCTAAGTCATACTCCCAGCGGAGCAGCAGCGGGACCAGGGGCAGAATGATGTCGGGCAACGACACGCCAACGGTCGCGGCGACGAGGTTGCCGTGCAGCCACCGCGCAATGCCGAGGGCAAGCAACGTCTTTACGCCCCAAAGCGGGATCAGCCCGAAAAATATCCCGATCGCCATCCCAAGGGCAAGGGCATGTGGGGTGTCTTTCAGGTTCAGGAATTCTTTACCTTTGGCGCGAAGCCATCCGGTCGGAGTCATGACAAAGCAATGGCCCAACTTGGAGGATCGACGGAAGGGTGGCAAGGTTAGAGTAGAAGTGAAGCCGGGCCAGGAGCCAACCGGCATGCTGCCGGCGTCAGCCGAAGGCAACGGGTCGCCGCTTCACTGCCAAGCGCACAATTTCCAGGCCGTTCCTGACCCTCGTCATGCAGATCGGACTAACACTCGAGGACCGAAATCCCTATCTGTAGCGGATGCCAGAAAACATTAGAAATGCAGGTCACCCGGGAACCGCCAAAGCAGACAGCCCGCTGCATGAAAGTCCGACCGATCGACAGGGGCTGCAACGCCTGCCAGGTTTGGGGGATCGCATCGTTTGGATCACCGGTGCGGGCAGCGGAATCGGGCGGGCCCTTGCGATCGGCTTTGCCGCAGCGGGCGCGCGGGTGGCGTTAACCGGGCGGCGGACCGACGCGCTGGACGAAACGGCCGCGCAGGCAGGCCCGGGTTCACTCGTGGTCCCCGCCGACGTGACCCAGGCGGACCAGGTCGCGGGCGCGTATGAAACGGTGCGCAAAACCTGGGGGGCCGTGGAAGTGTTGGTGAATAATGCGGGCCGGAATAGCCCTTTGCGGCACTTGCGTCAGCTGCCCGTGGCAGAAATGTCGGGCATGCTGGATGTGAATCTGAAAGCCGCCTTCCTTTGCTCCCTGGCCGTGTTACCGGCGATGCGGGCAGCGAAATCCGGCACCCTGATCCACGTCGGATCGATGGCGGCCACGATGGTATTCCCGATGGCCGGTGCAGCGTATGCCGCGGCGAAGGCGGGGATACGGCACCTGAGTGCGCACGTCAATGCCGAGGAAGGCATTCACGGCATCCGGTCAATCTGCATCAACCCTGGCGAGGTCGCGACGGAGATCATGGCGGCGCGGCCCAACCCGCCGTCGCACGCAGAGCGGGCCTTGATGCTGCAGGCAGAAGACATCGCGGCGACCGCTGTGTTCGCGGCAGGGCTGCCTCCACGTGCCACGGTGGCCGAGATCACGATCCTGCCGACGGACAACCAGGCCTGGCGATCCTCTGCCCACGCCATCGCGAAAGATTAAAGGTCTACCCTCACGGAAAGGCCAAGCCGGCGGGGAAGCGCCGAGGCCTCTGAAGCGCAGGCCAGGTTCCACCTCCAGCCCGGGCTGCGTTCACGTTCAGCGCAGTTCATCCCCGGCTTGGCAACCGGTAGCGGCCAACGGAACACCGAGCCTTTCAGTCCTTAACAGCCTTTTTCTGACACAATCGCCGGTTCAGGCACAATAACCACTAAAGCTGATCGGCATAAAGGCCGTAGGAACAAAGAGTAATTATTGTTTCTATGATTTTTATCCGAGCGTGCGCCTCGATCGCTTTCGTCTGCAGTGCTGCTTGCCTGTCCCTCCAGGCAGCGGACGTCCTCACCTATCACAACAACCTCGCCCGGACCGGCCTGAACCCGAATGAGACAACCCTGACGCCCCAAAACGTCGCTCCAAACTCTTTTGGTCTGCTGCGAAACTTGCCGGTGGACGGGCAGGTGTATGCCCAGCCCCTTTATGCCTCGAACGTCGCGGTGGTTTCGGGCGGACAGCCCCGGGGGTCCCGTAACCTCGTCATTGTCGCCACTGAAAACGACAGCGTGTACGCTTTCGACGCTGACTCCGGCCAGTTGTACTGGAAAACCTCTGTACTTACCGGGATCGAAGTGCCGGCCGACGACGACGGTTGCACGGACATCACGCCTACCAACGGCGTCGGCGCCACACCTGTCATCGATCGAACTTCCGGACCCAACGGGGTCATCTACGTTCTGGCCATGAGCGCCGACGTGGACTACAGCGCCTACCACTTCCGGTTGTACGGGCTTGACCTGGCTACGGGCGAGCAAGTGCGCACCACGGAGGTCCAGGCCTCGGTCCCGGGCGCTGGACCTAACAACGACGGCAACGGCCACGTGGTCTTCACGCCGCAACACGAACGGTCCCGGGCCGGTTTGTGCCTGGCCAATGGCATCCTGTACCTCGAATGGGGGTCCCTCTGCGACATCGGCCCCTATCAAGGCTGGATTATTGCCTACAACGAAAATACGTTTGCCCAAACGGCCGCCTACACGCCCAATGCCAATGGCGCACCTCCTTCCACGGACCTGCCGGACGGCTCCGGGTCCGGCATTTGGCAATCGGGTGCCCCAGCGGCGGTCGACGCCTCGGGCAACCTCTACCTGGCGACCGCAAACGGCCCCTTTGATACCAACCTCAACGGCAGCGGCTTCCCGACCAACGGCGACTACGGCGACACGTTCCTGAAGCTCTCGAGCAACCTGCAGGTCATGGATTATTTCGCCCCTTTCAACCAAGCCTACCTTGCCGCGTCTGACAATGACCTGGCCTCCGGCGGGTCAATGGTGCTGGACGTTACCGACGGCGGCGGGGGAGTTCACAACCTGGCCTTCACGGGGGGCAAGAATGGCATCTTTTACGTGTTTAACCGGAACAACCTTGGCAAGTTTAACTCGGTTCAGGACACCAACCTGCAGCAGATTGCCTTCAACAGCGGCGTGTATTCGACGCCAGCCTACTTCAACGGCTCGATCTACTTCAGCGTGGCTGGAGGTACGCTGCAGCAGTATGCGTTCATGGCCAACGCGACCCTGAATGCAGTGCCCGCCTCGGCGACGGCCACCGCGTTCGGGTACCCCGGCGCGAGCGCGAGCATTTCAGCGTCCGGCACTACCAAAGGCATCGCCTGGGCCATCGAGCGGGGCAAAGCCCAGGCCATCCTGCACGCTTACGACGCGACCAACCTGGCCACCCAACTTTACACCAGTGCGGGAGTTGTGGTGGGCAGTCCCATCAAGTTCGCCGTACCGACGGTGTGCAACGGCAAAGTGTTCGTCGGCACGGCCAACTCCGTGGCCGTTTTCGGGCTGCTGCACCCGGTCAACGAAGTGGACCTCAACGGCGATGGTCACAGCGACCTGGTGTTTCTCAACCCGGGCAAAAACCAAGTTGGCGCGTGGCTTATGAACGGCAACACGATCCTGGCGACCCCGGTGCTGGGGGCCATCCCGCCCCAGAGCCGCCTGGTGGCGCTGGCCGACCTGGCCAACCTGGGCAGCTCGCAACTGATCTGGTTTAACGGCTCAACGTTCAGCGGCTCCAACAACTACCTGGCTTGGGCCACCACGTGGTCGGTCAACGACACGCCCACCACGACGGCGACTGCATTTGCCTTGCCGGCCAACTACCCGGTGCTGGTCGGGGTGGACCTCGACGGCGATGGATTGGTTGACGCCGTACAGTACAACCCGGCCACGGGCGCACTCCTGATCGCCAAGAACAACGGCGGCCTGTCCTTCACCACCCAACTGACGGCAACGGTCGCCGTGGGCTGGAGCTTGCTGGGAGCGGCCGACCTCAACGGCGACGGCAGCCACCAACTGCTGTGGCGCGACGGGCGCACCGGGGCGGTGGGTGCGTGGGTGATGGCGGGCTTTCAGCTCAGCCGGACGGTGGGGTACGGCACGGCCCCCTTCAGCTGGGCGGTGCGCGGGCTGGGCAAGGTCGACGCCACCACGGCTGAGGGTCTGATCTGGCAGAACGAGACGACGGGCCAAGTGGGCGTGTGGAAACTGAACACAAACGGCCAAGTAACCGTGACGACCCTGGGCAGCGCCAGCCTGGCTTGGCAAGTAGCGGCCAATGCGTCGCTGGACGGGACGAGTGGCGTGCCCGAGATCGTGTGGACCAACCCGGGCTCGGGTCAGGTAGGCCTGTGGCGGTTCAGCGGCGGAACGGTCAGCACGGTTGTGCTGGGCAACCCGAGCCCGGCGTGGACCCTCCAGCCCACGCCCCAGCTGCATTAGCGGCGGGCCTTTGGAAGGGGCGCTTGGGGACAAGCTCCCCTCCCGGGGCGACTGCGAAAGGGGGACACTGAGGTCGGGCGTTTGAGGAGAGGCTCCCTTGCCTACCGGCCACTCCCCTGCCAAGCCCCTACCCCGGTCGGCGAAGGACCGCCGACCCTGTCAACCCGTCAGAGCGTGGTGGGATCGTCGTTCAGGTCAACCGGTTCCGGCGGCGGCAGTTCAACCTTCGGCTGCTCTTCCGGATGGTCGAGCGGTCCGACCGGCTGTGCCCGCCGGACCTGCGCTTCCGGTGTGCCGACCGGCAGCGCTCGCGGGGCCGGGGTCCAGTCGGCTTTGGCGGTCTGGATCGGACCCCCGTCCCTTACGCGGGGTTTGGCGGCATTGTAGGGATCGTCGCCGGCAATGGTCTGTTCGCGGACCAGGACGGGCGCCACCTGCGCCAGATCCGTTGCGCTGGTCGCACGTGGTGCATCCTGACCCTTCACGCTCCGCACCGAGGCCCGGCTGTCCTCGCCATGCATCCAGCACTGCTCCTTCGGCAGTTGCTGTGCCGTTGTAAACTCAAACGACGTTCCCTTCCTGGGAGGAAGATTAGGGTCATTCGAAGCCGCCAGGGAACACCGTGGCGTTGCCGGCAGCCCCGTGGAAAGGCAAACTTCAACCCGCTTCAGGTCGATTGGCCGGGCCAGTTCGCGCGGGCGGTCATTGGCCAACGATGCATTGATCACGTCGACCCAGACCGGCAGCGCCGTGTCTTTCGCAAATGCGCCGCGGTAGATGGACTGCGGTTTGTCAAAACCCACCCAGACCCCGCAGGTGATCGCGCTGTCATAGCCCATGAACCAATCGTCCGTAAAGTTGTAGGCCGTCCCGGTCTTGCCCGCCGCCACGGTGGTCTTAAGGTCGTACTCGTTCCGGCTGTTTGCCCCTGTTCCATGGTTGAGGGCATCCGTCAGAAAGGAATGCACCTCAAACGCCACGCCGGGGTCGACCACCTTTTCGCGTTCCGCTTCGTGCCGGTAAACAACCCGCCCGGTTGGTGACTCTATTTTGATGACCGCCGACAAGGCACTTGGCCTGGAGCCCTGGCCCGGAAACATCGTGAAGGCCGTGACCATGTCCTCCAGGGTCACTTCGCTGCTGCCCAGAAAGGTCGATGGGTAAGGCCGGAGGTCATCGCTGATGCCCGCCTTCCGGGCAAGGTTGCGGACGGCCTCAACGCCTGCTTCAACCCCGACGCGGACCGTGGCCGCATTCTTGGAGTCGGCCAGAATCTGGCGCATGGGCATCATGCCTTCGTAACGGTTGCCTTCTTTTTCCACCCCCCATTCACCTAGGATGCCGGTTGTCCCCCCGATCATGACCTGCCGGTTGTCGATGGGCGCATCTTCGAACAGGGTGCCGGGAAAGGTCCCTTTCTGCAAAGCCGCGGCAAAAACAAACGGGGTAAACGCGGTACCTGGGGGCCGGGAAGCTTGAAACGTGCGGTTGAACTCGCTCTGGGAGTAGTCACGACCCCCTACCATGGCCCGCACTTCACCCGTCCGGCTGTCCACAGCCAGGACTGCTCCCTGAAGGTATTCAAGCGCCGGCGGGTTCGATCCGCTCGGGCGGGAGGTCCGCCAGTTTTTCAGCACGACCGTGTACTGCTCATGGGTCTGGTGCTGGTACCCGGGATGCTGCTCGGCCTTGGCCAATTCTTTCTCCAGCGATTCCTCTGCTACCCGCTGCAAGGCTGGATCGATCGAGGTGTAAATCTTGTAGCCTTCACTCTGCACGGATTCGAACCCCAACTCGTCCTGGACCTGTTGCCTGATGAAATCGAGCGCGTAGGACTGCGACACAAACGCGGATTTCGGCCGGATGTCGAGCGGGACGCTTCCTGCAGCTTTCGCTTCTGCCGCCGTAATTTTGTTGTTGTCGACCATGCGGCCAAGCACAAACGTGCGTTCGGCGTTGGCCGCTTCCCGGTTGTGCCAGGGCGAAAGGTTGTTCGGGCTCTTCAACAAACCGGCCAGCATGGCTGCTTCCCCGATGGAAAGGTCTTTCGCCCCTTTGCCGAAATAACCGCGCGAGGCCGCTTGCGCACCATAGAACCCGCTGCCGAAGTAGACCCGGTTCAGGTACAACTCCATGATCTTCGCTTTCGGAATCGCCTTTTCGATGCGAAGCGACAGAAACACTTCCAAAATCTTCCGGTCATACGTCCGGTCCCGCAGGTCAAAGGTGTTGCGCGCCAACTGTTGCGTGACCGTGCTTGCCCCTTGACGGATCCGGCCGGAAGCCGTGTTTTTTAACGCGGCCCGAAACATGCCAAGGAAGTCGATCCCGCCATGCTCGTAAAAGCGGTTGTCCTCTGCCGAAATCACGGCATCCACCAGGTGCGGCGAGATCTCGTCCAGGCTCACGTGCTCGCGGTTCTGGATGAACAGCTTGCCATAGACGCCCCCGAACCGATCGTAGATGATGCTTGCCGACTCAATGTTGTCCAGCTTCGAGAGGTCAAACTCTTCAGCTTTGAGTTCGTACCGATGAACGACCGTGACGTAGAAAAACCCCACCAACCCCCCCGCCACAAGCAGCAAGGCGAGGAACGCGACGAACCACAATCTCAGGTAAAACGGTTTACGGCGCCGCGCAGTTCGAGTCATAGCAAAAGCACCCCTTTCACGAGCCGGTAGCGCGAGCAAATGGAATTTCCACCTGCCCGCCAGCCTTCAGCGCGCCGGAGCTTCGTTCGCACCTGCCAGCCTGCGCATGCCCACTTTGGTTGAACAGATCATTCGCGACCGCCTGGCCGTGGAAAACCCACTTCGGTTCGCCGAATTCATGAACCTGGCGCTTTACCACCCGGAACACGGGTATTACCTCCAGGACCGGCCAAGGACCGGGAAAGCCGGCGATTTTTTTACCAACGTAAGCGTGGGCGCAATTTACGGTCAGGTGTTGGGTGATGAATTCGCAGCGATGTTCACCCGCATGGGTTCACCGCCGGCCTTCCGCGTGGTCGAACAAGGGAGCGAAGACGGCCAGCTTGCGTGCGATGTATTAACGTACCTGCAACGCCAGTTCCCGGAGGTGTATGCCGCCACCACGTACCTCGTCGTCGAGCCGCATCCCACGAAGCGGATTCTTCAGGCCGGCAAACTCGAGGCTTTCGGACCGAAGGTGACGTGGGCCGAGTCCTGGGCCCGGCTGCCTGCGTTTGTGGGTGTCGTCCATGCGCATGAACTGCTGGACGCTTTCCCCACCCACGTGGTTGAACACGACGGGGACCGCTGGCGTGAACTCGGGGTGACCTTCGCCAAGGGCGCTTTTACCTGGGCCGCAATGCCCGCCGTAACGCCGGAACTGGCCCCGCACCTCGACCGGTTGCCCCTTCCCGTTCACCTTCCCTACCGGACGGAGATCAACCTCAACGCGCTTTCCTGGGTGCGCGAGGTTGCCACCCGCCTGCTTGCCGGCTACCTGCTCGTGGTCGACTACGGCTACCCGCGTGCCGTCTATTACGCCCCGCACCGGCACGAGGGCACCTTGGCCTGTTACCACCGCCACCGGCGGGAGGACAACCCATTCAATCGCGTGGGAGAGCAGGACATCACGGCGCACGTCGATTTCACGACCGTCGCGGAAGCCGGGGAACAGGCCGGCCTCAGCATCCGCGGGTTCACCGATCAGCACCATTTCATGGTCGGAGCCAGTGAACGGCGCCTTCGCGAATGGGAAAAGGATGCCACCGGTAAAGGGGTTACCCCGGCCGGTTCCGCGGTGCGTGGCCTGCAAACCTTGCTGCACCCCGCCCAACTCGGCATGGCTTTCCATTACCTGCTGCTAAGCCGGCCTGCTTTGCCGGTTACCCCTGGTTTTCGTTACGCCCGGGATGCGCGGCGCGAACTCGGCTTGAACCTACCCCCGCCTTAGCCAAGCGACTGGAACGGCATCACCCCGGGGCGCCGAAGGGGGGTGTTTGGGAGGTCGCGCAGGGACACGCGACCGTACTGAGCGGGGCATTTCCGCCGTGAACTGGCAACGGCGGAAGGTCTGGCATAGTTTCTGACCAGGCCGTACATTCTGGCAGTGAGCCCCGACGCTCCATTCCCAGGCCTCCGTTCGTCAGCCCCAGTCAACGTGAGCCGGGTGTTGGGTCATGCGGCGGCATTCAACTTTTCACGGCACCAAACCACCACTGCTTTTATGGATGCTGCCAACGTACCCCTGGAGGTCGAAGCGTTCTTCCGGCTGCTGGATGAACGCGCCGTGCGGTATCTGCTCGTGGGCGGCGTGGCCATGCTGGCGCACGTTCGCGGGCGTAACACCGAGGACATCGACCTCGTCCTCTCCCTTCCCGACCAGGACCGCCTCGCACCGGAGGTCTCCATCACTGAACGCAAAGGGTTTTTTGCCGTGGGCCGCTTCCGGAAAAGCCTGCGGGTGGATTTCCTGGGAACCGAAAACCCGCTCTTTGCACAAGTCGCGCGTGAATACGGGGAGGTACGTACCTTTGAATTCCTGGAGGGAAATCGACGGGTGCCCTGTGCCACGCCAGAGGGACTGGCCTTATTGAAGCTTTACGCGCTGCCCTCACTCTATCGGCAATACGACTTCGAGCGCACGTCCGCTTACGAAAGCGACCTCGGCCGGCTGCTGGCCGCTTTTCCGCACATGAACACGGAGGCGCTGCTCCGGGTGCTCTCCGACCATGGTTTGATGGCGAGTGACGTGGAAGAACTGCGCAAGGTGATCGTGGAGGTGCGCCCGAAGATTGGCCGGTTCGGAACCGCTGATAGGTAGGCAGCCTCAACGCAGTTGCACCGCCAAGGGTGTGCCGAGGAGGGGATTCGAACCCCTACCCCTTGCGGGACCAGATCCTAAGTCTGACGCGTCTGCCAGTTTCGCCACCCCGGCTCAGAGCCAGAAATGATGCCATCAATCCGGCGCAAGCCAAACGGAAAGAACGCTCCAGTGCCTTGCCGGGCCGGGATGCGTTGCACGGTTATGGACGGGCGTGATTTCCCGGCGCAAGAACAAACACGACGGCTGCTTTGCCGGCGGAAATTCCTGCCGTGGAACAAAGCCCGACCCGTAAAGCGTGCCCTGGCCGGTTGAAAATCTTTTGTTACGTTTGCTATTTGTACTTGTCCTATGATAAGGCCAGGGGTGAACTCAGCGGCTTTCCTCATGGCGAATGCTGCCGGTGTTTGGACAACAGCTTTATCCTGAGTTTTTTACGTAAGTTTTCGCGAGGCACCCGACGCTTTGTTTAAACCTGTTCCGACCGCCTCTGATTGGTTTTCCAGAAAAAACCGCCGTTTTTCCGAGCACACCTTTTTTACGCAGGTAGAATTCCCTTTTCCGAACCCCGTTTGGAGCCGCGAATAACGCAAAAAAAGGCTAAAAAACTACGGTTTACATTTGCTAACACTCATCCCCTATGGGATACTATTCGGCAACGCGATTCACTAGGTTCTGACACTTTTAAGCGCTCGTTTTACACGGGTGGGGGTGGCGGAAACTGAAGCGGAAGTGGAGTGTCCGCGGCCTTTTTCAAGGGTCAGGACGGTCCACAGCGGTTGCGGCACCGGCGTCATCCCGACGCCTGAGGCGGCCACACGTCCTCGCTCAAGCCACCATAAAAACATGAGAAGTAAA
>DASWVC010000425.1:0-19883 GCA_036401335.1 Chthoniobacterales bacterium | reverse complement strand
GCGATGCCCGTGGCTTCCCAAGAGATTATTACCCGGCTCCAGATCTTTCTCGATCAGCGAAACTTCGGTCCCGGGAAGATTGATGGAGGTTGGGGCGAGTTTACAGCCAAGGCCCTGGTGCGGTACCAGATCTCCACGGGCCAGAAACCGACCGGTCAGATCGATCCGCAGATGCAGGCGGAACTGGAAAAGATTTTTCCCATCTACACCAATTACACGCTCACGGCAGGCGACTTTGCCAGGGTGAACCCCGAACTTCCGTACAAACCGAAAGAGGAGGCTAAAGCCAAAGGGGGGCTGGTGTACCGTTCCATCGCGGAATTTGTAGGTGAACGGTTTCATTCAGATGGCGACTACATCGCCAAGCTAAACAAAGGTGTGAACCTGGAAAAAGCGAAAGTGGGCGACTCTTTTCGGGTGCCAAACGTGCACCCGTTCGAGGTCGAGACGCTGAAAGAAGTTGGCGACCTGCCGGCCAAACCGCAATACGTCAAACGCCTGGTCAAGGTCGACACGCGTTACCGGATGCTGGACGTCTTCGACGGAGACCGGTTGGTCTGCTCGTTCCCAATCACTCCAGGTTCGAAGCGGTTGCCGGCACCCATTGGAACCTGGAGAATTGTGGGGATTGCCACGCTGCCATGGTTCCGTTGGGATGAAGCGATGCTGGAACACGGTCAGCGCAGTGAAAACTATTACAACCTGCCCCCCGGCCCACGAAATCCGGTAGGTGTCGTGTGGATCGGGTTGAACAAGCGGGGCATCGGGATCCACGGCACCAACAGTCCGAATACGATCGGCCGGTCGGGCAGCCACGGCTGCATTCGCCTGGCCAACTGGGATGCGGTGCGGGTGATCACCGAGGTGACCGACGGAATGACGGTTCAGATTTTTTGAGGTGGCGGTTTCCGGGCCGTCTTTGGCCGGGGAGGATGGCGGTGGCGCCGAACCCCGGGCTCGCCCGGCTGTCCGTTAGCCCGTTTGCATGAAGCGGTTGTTGCTGGTGATTGACATCGGGCCCCTCATTCGTGAGGCGGAATCCGAGCTTGCCCGACTGGGGTGTGAGATCCGCGTTTGGGAGCAGGCCATCAGGGACTACGAGACCCTGGACGTGCCGGCTTTTGAACAGTGGAAAAACCTGGTCTGCGCAGACTTGCTTTCACGCCGGCGGGAACTGCACGAGGAACTTCGGTTCCTGCGTTCCCGGTTAACCGCCATTTACCGCCTCGCCGGACGTGGTGACTGGTCGGAAGGCGAGGCATACTTCTGGTTTCATCAGATCGAAACCGGCTCGGAGGAGGTCCCACCAGGGGTCCGGCGGGTTTGGGAATCTGTGGACGGGCCAACGGACGATGGCCCGGCTCCCTTCGAAAGTGCGGAAGGGGAGGAGGAAGATGAGGCGACCGGTCAGGGTCAGGTGGACCAAAGCAGCCTAGAAGGGGATGAAGCAGAGGGGCCGCTCCTGAAAGGCGAAGGCAACCAACGTCGGGGCCCCGCTTCTCTCCAATTCCTGTACCGGAAGGTGGTGCGTCAATTGCATCCGGACGTTGCCGGCACGCTTTCCGGTGATCGGCTGGAGCTCTGGCACCGCGCCCAGGCTGCTTATGAAGCGAGCGACGTGTTGACGTTGGAACTGATCCTGGCCCGGTGCACCCCGGTCCGGCCAGTCCACCTGAGCTACTCGCAATTGCTGGAGTTGGTAGCCGATGCGCGGACCCGGCTGGAGTCGCTGCAGCAGGTCGCCAACGGGCTCGCGGCAACTCCGGCCTGGCGCTTTCGTGAGGGTGACTCGCTGGCACGGCACCGCTGCGAAGGCAAGGTGCGGGATGCGCTCGAAGCAGAGATTTGTGAATTGCAACGTGAACGTCACGCACTTGAGCAACGCCTCGCGCGCATGCGGGATAGGGCGGAGCGGTGGGCGCAGAACGAATCGGACCGGCCGTTGGAAATGGCGTAGTAGGGGACGGGTAGCCTGGAAGGGCCACCACCTTTCAGGAAGGCGGTGTTGCAGATGACAGCGCTTGCGGAATAGGACCCGCTATCGGCGCCGTCATGCTGCGGCGCTGCTGGTTTCCATGAACCCGGCGAGATCGGGAGGCAGGGGCGCGGCAAAGCAAAAGGATTGGCCCTCCAGGGTGAACGCGAGTTCCGCGGCGTGAAGGGCATGGCGCCGAAGGTGAAGGCCTGCCTGCAGCCGTGGAGTCCAGTCCTGTTCGATGAACTCAAGGTAAAACGTTTCGTCCGGGCCGTAGATCTTATCGCCCACAAGCGGGTGACGCGCATGCGCAAGGTGGGTCCGGATTTGATGGGTTCGCCCCGTCAAAGGGCGCGCTTCGATCAGGGCAAAACGTCCCTCCGCGCGCTCGAAACGTTGGCGTACCCAAAACTCGGTGGTGGCCCGGTAGCCGGACGGGTGCACCGTTCGTTTGAGCCAGATGGAGCTCGGCAAGACACTCCCTTGCCGAAGGAGCGGGGCATCCACCGTGAACCGGTCGGAAGACGGCCAGCCGTAAACGATGGCCGAATAACGTTTCCTGACCTGTTGACGCTGAAGGAGGAGGTGCAGGGCGCGGGCCGATTCATGCTTTTTCGCGACCAGCATCACCCCGCTGGTCTCCCGGTCGAGGCGGTTGATTAAAGAAATCTGACCGCCGTTGACGAGTTCGTAGGCGAGAAGTTCACGCAGGTGATGCCAAAGCGTTTTTACCGGCCCAGGCTTGGTCGGATGAACCAGCAGCCCAGGGGCTTTGTCGAGGACCAGGAAATCTTCGTTCTCAAAAAGGAGCGTGTACCCGCGACATGCCGGCTCCGTCCGGGCCGTTTCCATGCTGACCTTTTAAGCCCGGCGGAGCGCCTTATCAAATCGCGATAAAGCAGCGGGAGCAAATGCCCGAACGGCGGTGAGGGAATCCGAACCGGGAGGTAACAACCGGTCTGAGCGGTCGGTTGATCCTAACCGACGGACATAATCGCTTGTCAAGGCCTCATGTCCGGCGCCGGAACGCCTTGCAATAACGACTTCCCTGGTTCGTCGATTCAGGGCCGGCGAATGCGTGGTTCACGACAAGCGCTAGTCTTGATTGGATTCCTGCCCAAACGGCCAGGCCTGGTTGAATTGCTCAATCAAGGCGTCGTACGGTCTGGCTCCGGTTATCACGGCGCCAGCGGTTCGCTTCTGTTCACGCGCTCCGCTCTGATGCAGGTAAACATGCAGACCACCTGCATGTGATAGGTTGGTACCAACTGCAAATGCCAACATAAACATCATGTTCATTTTCATAGATCGTGTGCTCTGTTCCGTCTCTAATGTGCACTCGTCATGGAGGTTCGGGATTGAAGGAAGGGTTGCCCTCTAAATACAGGCGACGTACTCGATCGCTATCACTAAACTGCTGCTCCCATCTTCTTTGCGCCGGTTTCCACACGTGTTCAGCTAGGCCTATCCGTAAAGCATTTTCCGAAGACCGTAAATGGAACGAAAGATCCGCTAACTCTGCAGTCTACCTGCCCCAGTACCACGGCTGTCATGGATGGTTGAATTTGCGCGAAAATCCATTGGTCGTACTGCAGATTTTCCTTTCTGGAGCACTCTGCGGGGGTGTGACTCGGACAATCAAGAACCCAGAGCCGCACGGGGGCCAAGCGGGAGGGAGAGAAGTCGTGCCGTCGACCACAAAGACCCCGTCCGGATTGGCCACTGCTTCCGCCGGGCGTGAAAGCGCGGTTCATGCCACCGCGTTACTAACCCACCAAAGCCCTTTTGCGTCCGCAAAAACTTAACGGAGTGGTACGAGATGCACCTTGAAAAAAGGGAGCTCGGATCAAGGCAAAAAGGGCAGTCCTCTCCTAACCAATTTACGGAAGGAAATTGGTAACCGCGACTCGCGACCCGGGTGCCTCAGCGGAGAGTTAGATTTCGGTAAGTCGAATGAACGCTGTTAGTTGGAGGCTTAATTTATGAACGACGGTTGCGGGCCTCTTTCGGGCGGTAAGAATCGGCAGGTCGAAACTATCCACGCACCGTGCGGAAGCGGCGCCGCATGGCGAGCATGCCGATGAGGCTGATGCCGCCAACACCGATAAAGGAAAAGGTGGAAGGTTGGGATACCCTGAGTGCAGCCAACTGTGGTTGGGTCGTTTTTGCCATTCCCTGATCCCGCCCGTCCGCCGGGGTAGTGACGGCATAAGCGCTAAGCGTCAAGCCGGCCACGAGCGCCACCAGCAAGGGTTTCAAGAAGCGGCGAAGGCGGGCGGGCGAGTTCATGAGTCAGGTTGCTTCCTCCCCAGACGCCTTTTGGCGGTAGTTTGGTCAGCAGAGAAGAAATACCTCCGCACCCGAAATCCACAACGAGCGCACTGGCCTGTGAAAAGAGCAAAATTCTTACAGTGAGGATTTTGTTATGGAAAATACGAGTAAACTGAGGTAGTTCGAAGGTTGAGGCGCTGGCATTAGCAGCCTTTAGAGGTGCTAATGAATCGCAAACCCTGGCACGGCATATTTCTGCAGGATGTTGCGATCGCGAGAAGCGCAGCGTGGCTGCTTTGGGGCTGGGCACCGAATATTCGTTCGTCGCAGTTGGTCAAATGCTTGGCGGCGAACGCTGACGGCCAACGGCATCAAGTCTCTGTCCCTGAGAAAATGTTACTGGCGTCAGCTTGTGGTTACACTTATAGTCACAAAGATGGCGTCCGAGAAAATCACCATGGCGGCAGGGCAGTTCAAGGCCCGATGCCTTCAGTTGATGGACGTGGTCAACGAGCAAGGCGTGGAAGTCACGGTCACCAAGCATGGACGACCGGTGGCCCGGTTGGTGCCCTGCACGCCCAAACCGCTGACCCCGGCCGAGCTTTACGGCGCGATGGCCGGCATGGCCACCATTACCGGTGACCTTGAGGTTTCCCTGGATGGGCCCTGGGAAGCAGACCATTAAGCAGCCGTGAGGCGATGCGGCTCATCACGCACCTGCTCGACACCCAGGCTTGGATCTGGTTCTTCAACCGGGATCCCCGCGCCCGAGCGCTCGTTACAGCGTTACCCGCCGAAGTCCGACTGGGCATTTCGGCCATTACGGTCTGGGAAGCGGCCATGCTGGAGACTAAAGGCCGCGTGCGCTTCCATCCCGACCTTGCTTCCCGCATCCGGGAGATGTTGGCCCGCAACCTTTGCGCCGTGGCGCCGTTGTTGCCCGAAATCGCGATCGCCAGTTCACAGCTGGAAAACTTTCACGGCGATCCAGCCGACCGCATCATTGTTGCCACCGCTAAGCACACCGGGTCCACGCTGGTGACGGCGGACGGCAAGGTCCTGGCATGGGCTGCAACGGTTACGGGGCGGTTAGCCGTGTTGCCCGTATAGCTGGGACCAGCCTGGAGTTGCCGTAAACCCGATTAGCCGGCGCGCCGCGTTACCCGGGAACGGGGCTTTCACCGGCCTGTGGCGACCCGGGCTGAGGCACGGCGCGGTCGCGGAAAATTCTGCCCTGGCGCAATTGAATTTCGCGCCGTGTCAGGGCAGCGACTTCGCTGCTGTGGGTGACCACGACCAAGGTGGTCAGGCGTTCGGCGTGGATGCGCTGGAAGAGTTCAAGCACGCGGGCTGCGTTATCCGCGTCGAGGTTACCCGTTGGCTCGTCGGCGAGAAGCACCTTTGGACGGTGAACCAGCGCGCGGGCAATCGCGGTACGTTGCATTTCACCGCCGCTCAACTGGTGCACAAAATGGTTTTGTCGATGCGCCATGCCAACCAACTCCAACATGGCTTTGGCGCGTTGCCGGGCGTCACGAACGCCCTGCAATTCCAGCGGCAGGCAGGCGTTCTCGAGGACGCTGAGCGTCGGCAGCAGGTTGAAAAACTGGAAGACGATGCCGAGCTGGCTCCGCCGGTAGTCGGTCAATTGCCGCTCGGAAGCTTGGCCGAGTGAGAGCCCGTCTACCGTGACGGTGCCGTCGTCAGGTAAATCGAGGCCGCCGAGCAGGTGGAGCAGCGTACTCTTGCCGGAGCCGGATTCGCCGGTGATGGACACGAAGGCAAAGGCCGGGACATGCAAGGACACATCATCAAGCGCCAGGACGACGTTGTCCCCTTGGCGGTACCGGCGCGACACATTTTTCAGCAGGATCATGGTTGCTAAAGCCGTCAACCTTTCGTCGCCGGCCCTTGGTCGGACGCGTGGCCGGCGGACAACGGGACCGCCTCGGCCCTGGTCAAGGCGGGTGGTTGCTTCGGCCGGGACGCTGTGGTAACAGGCTGACTTCGTTTATGCCGTTCGCCTACCAACATACCTTGGCCAAAAGCGCCAGCCTTCAAGGGATCGCGTTGCACACCGGTTCCAAGGTCAACCTTACCCTGAAGCCGGCGCCGGTGGACCACGGCATCAAGTTTAAGCGGGTTGACCTGCCGGATGAGCCTACGATCGATGCCAACGTCGGTTTTGTAAAATTTGTCGAGCGTGCCACCACCCTGGCGGAAGGCAACGTCAAGGTTCACACCGTGGAACACGTGCTCTCGGCATTGCACGGCATGGGCGTTGACAATGCTGTGGTTGAGATGGACGCGAACGAGCCGCCCATTGGAGATGGCAGTGCATGGCCGTACGTGGAGCTGATCAAGGCCTGCGGCCTCGAAAGTCAATCGGCCATTCGCCGGACTTTTGAGGTTCGGGAACCGATCCATGTGGAAACCAAGACCGGCTCGATCCTGACTTTGGTGCCGGACGACAAGTTCCGTATTTCCTGCACCCAGGTAGGCCCCAACGGGCGTTTCACCCAGTTTTTGTCTTTAGAGGTTACGCCCGAGACGTACGAACGGGAACTCGCCAGAGCGCGCACGTTCGTGTTCTACGAAGACGTGAAGCCGCTGATGGACAAGGGGCTGATCCGGGGCGGCAGCCTGGAGAACGCGGTCGTGATTCGTGGCGAGTCCGTCATGGGCAAGGAACGGTTGCGTTACCCGGATGAGTTTGTGCGGCACAAGATCCTTGACCTGGTAGGAGACATTTTCCTGGCCGGCTGCCGCATCACTGGACACCTTATCGCGGTGAAGCCCGGCCACGGCGCCAACAGCGAACTGACGCGGGTCATTCATAAACGGCACGAACAAATGCGGGCCATGGTGCCCCCGCAGGTGATTCCGCGCGGTACCGGGGTGATGGACGTAAAAGACATCATGGCGGTGCTGCCCCACCGCTACCCGTTTCTGATGGTAGACCGCATCATTTCCTTTGAAGGTGAGAATAAATGCGTCGGGGTGAAAGCCGTAACCGTGAACGAGCCTTATTTCCCGGGGCATTTTCCCGGCCACCCGGTTATGCCGGGTGTCTTGCAGGTGGAAGCCATGGCGCAGGTGGCCAGCATCCTTTTCCGAAAGCAGAGTGCCACGACGAGTGGTGGCATCGGCTATTTCATGAGTGCAGACGGGATCAAATTTCGTAAACCGGTGCTCCCGGGTGACAGCCTGCTGATTGAGGCGGAGTTGGTGCGGGCGAAAGGCAGCATCGGCAAGGCCCAGTGCCGGTGCCTGGTTAACGGAGAAGTCACGTCGGAAGGCACCCTGATGTTTGCCTTCATTGCGCAATGAACGTGCACCCCACAGCGATTGTTGATCCGGGAGCGCGGCTTGGGGATGACGTCACCATTGGTCCTTACTGTGTGATTGAAAAGGACGTTGAGTTAGGGACCGATTGCTGGCTGCAGCAGCATGTTTCTGTCTGCGGCGGATCCAAGATCGGGCCCCGCAACCGATTTTATGCGTACGCATCGATCGGCCAGCAAACGCAGGACCTGAAGTACGCGGGAGAACCAACTTACCTCGAAATCGGGGAAGGAAATTGTTTTCGTGAGTTTGTCACCATCAACCGGGCCACGGCCATCGGTGCGGCGACTCGCATCGGTTCTTTCGGAAACTTTTTGGCTTACGCGCACGTTGCGCACGACTGCCGCATCTCTGATCACGTGGTTTTTTCCAACAACGGCACGCTGGCGGGTCATGTGTCCGTGAACGATCATGCGGTGCTCGGGGGCCTGACGGCCGTCCACCAATTCTGCAGGATTGGGCAGCACTCCATTACTGGCGGATGTTCCAAGATCGTCCAGGATCTGCCCCCGTTCATGATCGCGGACGGCAACCCGGCCGTGGTTCGAGGAATCAACCAAGTGGGACTGGAACGCCGCGGGTTCACCGCCGAGTCCATCCGCGCGTTGAAGGAAGCCTACCGCATCCTGTACCGGTCGAACCTCAACACGAAACAGGCCTTGGCAGAGCTGCGGGTGACGCTCGTGGAATCCGACGAGGTGCGGCAGTTGATCGAGTTTGTGGAAGGGAGCGAACGGGGGATTATCCGGTAACGGGGGGAAGAACGTATCGGGGTGTCGGCGTGTAGGGGTAACGGGGTGGAAGAACGTGACGCGGCGTGGCGGGGATGCCGGGGTGTCAGGTGTCGTTGGCGAGCGGCCGTGCTCCGGGTAAGGTCGGTTGGGGGTGGAAAAGTTCGTCGGGTGAGGCCGGAACCGTTTCACGCGTCGGGGCAAGGGCCGGGGTGGTTTTGGCGTGCTTGGCTCGTTCTTCAAGGTCGGCAGCGATCCGGGCAGCCAGGATCGACCGGCCGCGGTCAAACTTGAAGGTGTAGCGCTGGCCCTTGCCGTTTCCGGCGAGGTGCAATTCGTCGAAAAGAAAACGGGCTTCCAACAAGACTTCAAACTCTTCGATCTCGAACATTCGAGCGGTTCCGCGCAGCCAGCTTCGGGTTAAAAAGAACACTTTTGCCCGCTCCTCCTCGGTTACCACGAGGTAACCAAAGCGGTCCCGTCCGATCTGCCGGGCTCTTCCGGAGACGCACAACGCTGCCCAGGAGATCGTGTAATGGCCGCCGTGCATCTTCCGGAAAACGTGGTTAAAGCGTGCGGGGAGGCGCCGTGGGAAATCCTCACGGGTCCGCGGCTGCGCCGGCTGATTCAATTTTTGAATGATGAACCAGATCCGGACCCGGATGGCACGCCAAACCCTGGGGAGGAACAAAATCGCGACCGCAAAGGCCAGGAGGAGTCCTCCGAAGGCCGTTACGGGGCTCAACCAAAGAACCGCCAGCGCAACCACAACCAGCGTCTCCTCCAGAAGGCTGACGCCGATGTTGGAATACGGCTCCGGCGATTGGTTCACGACCAACCGTGTGCCGGCCTTTACGCTATGGGCGGCGAACGTCAGTGAGCCCGCAAAGATTCCGAAGAGCACATCGAAGACCGTGTTGGGGTGGCCAAGGGTTTCGACGGCCAGAAACGCACCCCCGAAGGGTCGAATAATCGTGTGCACCGCATCCCAGATGGAATCGACCCACGGTACCTTGTCGACGAAGAATTCCAGAAAGAAAAGCACGCCGGAAACCACCAGGACCGTCGTGGAGCCGAGCACGGAGAGGGTGTCGAACTGCGGCGCAAGCTGAATCCAGTCGAATCGGATGGCGAGGCCCGAAGCAAACACCGTCAAGTAAAAGCTGTAGCCCGAAAGCGCGGCCAAACCCAAAGCGACGGCCAGCGTCTGAAGCACTTCCATAAAGAAACGCTTTAACCGCGATAAGGGGTCGAAGCAAGGCAGGCCCGGCTGACCGCTTGTCGGTTCGGGAAGGGGCGAAAAGCCGCTGAAGGGCCTTTGGGGGGCACGTTCGGCCACACGACGGGTAAACCGCTCCAACCCGTCGGATCACGGTGACCGGTGCAACGGTTCTCCAGCCGCGCGCTAAAGCGCTATTTCATCATTTCCTTGACCTTTGCGGCGATCGCGGATCCGAGTTTTTGTTCCGATTCGGCGGTAAGGTGTAATCCATCTACTCCATCCGTTGAAATGACGGATCCGGCATCCAGAAATTCCGCGCCTCCCATTTTGGCCACGGCTTCGTAAAGGGCGGAAAGCTGTTGGGATTTCTCGAGGCCTCCCTTGAACATTGCGCCGAAAACCGGACCTTGTTCAATTTTCGCGTTTAGTGGGGCGGGGCAAATCAGCAGCACACGGGGATTCTTGTAAGATGTACCAACTCCTCCGTTCAAGGTGTTCACGAGGTCAATCAAGCGGGCAGCCCCGATCGCGATGCGGAGGGGAGTCCGGTTGAAAACGGGCTTAAGGTCATTTGTTCCAAGCATGATCACAACGAGATCAACCGGAAGGTGAGAGGCGAGGCAGGCCTGAAGGTAAGCGCTCCCGTCCAATTGAGCACCGCTGATCGGTGAACCGGGATCAGCGACGTCAGTCGTCCTGCCATCAAGGCCTTCCTCAATCATTTGGTAGTTATTTCCTAACTATTTTTGGACGACCATCGGCCAGCGTGCCTCAGAGTTGTACCTCTCACTTGGAGAATTTGCATTTGGGACCCAGCCATAAGTCAACGAATCGCCGTAAGCGACGATTCGAAGCGGATCGGCAAAGGTTGAACTAACCATTGTCAGCAGCACGGACAGAAAAAAGATTATTTTCATGGAGGGAATGAGGGTTGGCGAGAAAGGTATAAACCGGGCATGAAGTGAAGGGAAGCGCAAACGTTGCTTACGGTACACGGGTATATCTGTTTGTTCATTCACGTTCAGGGGATTCACGGGACCTTGACAGGCAGGCTTGTCCATGTATGCCGGTGACATCGGCTAACAATGTGACGGATCAAATAGAAAGGCACGGGCGAGGCGGTGATGGCCCGTAAGTTAGTTGTTTGACAGGATGTCAAACCGGTGAGGGACCGAGCGGAGCGTGGAGGGGAAAGCAAAGTTCAGAAGCGCACCGGAAACCATACCCCGTAGACGTCATTAAACCAAATAACTGATCCACAGAGGAACCCATTGGGAGGGGTGAGCTCCAGATCGGCTTTCGCAAGCTCGCCCGGGGAAAATGCCGAACATTGAACGTCAGGATCTGCGGGGCACCAGCGGCAACCGCAGTCCGAACGACGTGAAGGTCGTTCGGATCCGGTAAGCGCAGATCCGGCGGCGAAGGGACTCGCCGCCCTACCGGATGCAGCCCGCTCCGGTGACTCTTCAGGGCCCAAAGGTCCTTATCTTCGTGCGATTGAATGTTGCGCGCGGACCGGTGCGAGCGTCGAGAGTTCCTCGAGGGATGGTCTTTTGCGTTTCGGCCTGTCGGCGAGGATGTAGGTTTTCCGTCCGGCGTCAAAATGATCCCGTTAAAGTAACCAGAAAGTAAGCGGGCAGCGGGGATCGAACCCGCATAGCCAGCTTGGAAGGCTGGAACTTTACCATTAAGCTATGCCCGCACGTGCACCGGGGAGTGCTGAATGCGTTACAGTATTCAACGGGCCCAAAACTCAAGCGAAAAGGTGGATGGACCTGCCGTTTCAGCGGCGTGGGCGGGGCAGGTGCCATTTTCATGGCGGCGAGCGCTGCCTTTGGGCTAGGCTCACGGCCGTTGTGGAAGCAGATTACACGGCGACCGTCGAAGCATTTCTGCTGTACCTCGCGACCGAGCGGGGGCTGTCGGTCAACTACCAGCTCTCAACCCAGCATTCCCTGGAGGAATTTGGCGCGTGGCTTTCGCGCGTGCACCAGATCACCGATCCGGGGAAAGTGACGATCGAGCACTTGACCGCGTTCCTGGGGTTTCGAAAAAGTCAGGGCTCGGCGGCGGCCTCGATCAAGCTGCTGGTCGTTGCCCTTAAAATCTTTTTCCGGTTCTGCCAAGCCCGGCAGTTCACCGTCCGTGATCCGGCGGAATTGCTGGCCTTGCCCCGCTTGGAACGCCTTCTGCCCGAGACGCTTAATGAAGTGGAGGTAAAACAACTGTTGGAAACGAACTTGACCGGGCGGCCCTTTCCACAACGGGATCGGGCCATGCTGGAATTGCTGTACGCCAGTGGCCTTCGCATCAGTGAACTGATCAGTGCCCGCCTGGAAAATCTGAACCTTGACGAGCGAATGATCCGGGTGGTCGGGAAAGGCAACAAGACCCGCTTGGTGCCAGTTGGCCGCACCGCATGCAACGCCATCGGGGCGTACCTGACCGAGGAACGGGTGCAGGTCATCCGGCCGAGATCGGGCAGCGAGGTTTTTCTGTCACGCAACGGCAAGAAGCTGACGCCCCAGCGGGTGTGGCAGATCGTGAAGGAGATTGGGGCGGCGGCAGGGTTGTCGAAAAACGTTTACCCTCACCTGATGCGGCACTCGTTTGCGACCCATCTTTTGTCGCATGGCGCGGATCTGCGCATCATCCAGGAACTGCTGGGTCATGCCGACATCTCGACAACGCAGATTTACACGCACGTGGACCAGAGCCGGCTTCGATTGGTTCACAAAAAGTTTCACCCGCGCGGTTAGAAAAGCGAAGGCTGCACCTGGCGTTGAGCGTTGGTCGCATTTCCGGCAGGTGCGGGGGCGGCGCGGACCGCCTTTGCGGGAAGGGCCTTTTGCGGTTAATGGCAGTTTTTTAAATGAGCAGGCTCCGAGCTTCTGAGTGGATGGACCTTTTCGTCTACGGGATCTACCGTGCGGTCGCCCTGGTTCTGAACCGGCTGCCGCTGGCCTGGACGTTTCGGCTCGGGCAGGCCCTCGGCTGGGTGGCGTACGCCGGGGCGGGCCGTTACCGGCGCATTGCCGCCGCCAACGTCAGGATTGCCTTCCCGACCTGGAATCCTGTGGAGGTGAAAAGGTGCGTTCGTCGTCATTTTCAAACGCTCTTCGCTAACCTGCTCTGCTCGCTGCCGCTGGCCCAGATGCCGTGGGAAGAAGTGCGGCGTCACCTGGATCTGACGTCTTTTGAAGCCCGCATGCCCGAGATCAACAGCCAGAAAGGGGTGATCTGGGTACTCAACCACATCGGCAACTGGGAACTTATGGTCCATGCCGCCCATTTTTTCCGGCCCGGCCGGCATGGCGCAATTTACCAACCTTTACGAAACCGCTGGCTCGACGCGTTCATTCGACGGTCCCGGGAAAGCGTCGGCATCGAACTGATTGACCGGTCGGCTGGGCTGAACCGTGCCCTGGGCATTTTACGGGAGGGAGGCAACCTGGGAATCCTGGTTGACCAGCATGCTGGCGACCACGGCGTCTGGACCCCCTTTTTTGACCGGCTTGCGTCGACGACGCCCTTTCCGGCCATTCTGGCGAAAAAGACCGGCGCCACCTTGCTGCCGGCGGCGGTTTACACGGTGGGCGTCGCGCGTTGGCGCATTGCCTTGGAACCCTACATCGCACATCAGGGCGCCTCTTCCGAGGAGGTGACCGCCCGAACCAACCAGGCATTGGCCACCCAGATCCAACGGGCGCCTGCCGATTGGTTCTGGGTGCATCGGCGTTGGAAAACGCCGGCACCGCAATTCCTTTTGCGCAACTACAAACGGGGCGTTTACGTGCCGGCCGGCGCTTCCCTTTCTCCCTTTCGCATCCTGGTCCGGTCAAGCAACTGGCTGGGCGATGCGGTGATGACGGTGCCGACGGTCTGTGCGATCAAGGCGGGAAGGCCCGATGCGCGCGTGACGGTGTTGACAAAGGGCAAGCTGGTTGACCTCTGGGAATCGGTCGCCGCGGTCGACGAGGTGTTGCCGATCGAGAAAAGGGAGGGCGTTTGGGCGGTTGCGCGCAAACTGCGGGGCCGCGGCTTCGATGCAGCCGTTCTTCTGCCGAACTCACCCCGGTCAGGGCTGGAGGTGTGGTTGGCCGGGATCCCGCGCCGAGTCGGGTACGCGCGTCCCTGGCGCACGTGGTGCCTGAACCAGATCATCCCGGAACCGGCCAAACCCGGTCCGGTGCGCCACCAGTCCGAGCACTACCTCCGCATCGCCGACCGGATTGGCGCCAACCTTCAAGATGCGGTGCTTCCGCCGCGAAAGCGCCAGCCGATGAGGCGAGTGCTGGGTGTTTGCCCGGGTGCAGAGTACGGTCCAGCCAAGCGCTGGCCGGGGTTTGCGGAGGCTGCCAAATTCTTATCCGAACGGCACGGTTGGCGGTGGATGATTCTCGGTACCGGGAAAGACCGGGAAGCGGCGCGGCAAATCGTGGAAGCCGTGGGCGACAACGCCCTCAACTTGACGGGTCGGACGACGCTGGGGGAGCTGATGGAGATGCTTGTGCGCTGCGAACTTCTGTTGACCAATGATACCGGAACGATGCACCTGGCGGCGTACCTGGGGGTGCCGACCGTGGCGGTGTTCGGATCGACGGAACCGACCCTCACGGGGCCAATGGGCGCCGGGCACGTCGTGATCAGGCGGCACGTGGAATGCAGTCCGTGTTTCCTCCGGAAATGCCCGATCGATTTCCGTTGCATGCGGGAAGTCACCGTCGAGGAGGTCACGGCTGTCATAGAAAAAATGACCCTTCGCCGTGGCCGGCCCTGGAAGAAGGGCTTGGAGCCGCCGCCATGGGCGGGTTGCTGAAACCGGGTTGGTGGCGTAAAGGGTGGGGGCTTTTATTTTCGAAAGGAACGCTGCTTTGGCATGAGTTTTAACACCCGGACCCGGGGTTCGCAGACACGTTTTGCTGGCCTTACGCATTGGTTAACTGATCTAATCGTGCACCGGACCGGCCTTTTGGTCGTGCTGGGGTTGTTGCTGGCCGGATTGGCCCTGTACGTCGCCGTGACCCGCAGGAACCTGGATTCCGAGGTGCTGGACCTGCTGCCCCAGAAGTTTGAGTCCGTGCGCGGCCTCAAACAGTGGAACACCGAATTTTCCCAGGCGCGGCAACTGGTTTTCGCATTCGAGGCAGAGCCTGGGCACGCCGATGACCTGGACCCATTTCGGGAGCATTTCATGGCTGAGCTGAAACGGCAGCCTTGGATCGTAAGGGTGTTCGACCAGGTCCCCTTTCAAACTGAGGACGGCTTGCGCGAGATCCAGAAGCTTGTGCCGGCTCTCCTCCTGAACCTTCCGAAGGACGAGTTTCGCGAGGCGCTGGCCCAGCTTCGCCCGGAGGCAATCGACGCGCGGCTGACCCGGCTGCGAGACTCTTTGTCCGGCGATTCATTCCGGGCGGAGTACGAGGCGCAGATGGACCCACTCGGGTTGTTTGCCCGGGCGATGAAGCCGTTTGGTTCCGGCAACGGCATGGACCAGGGAAGCGGGCTGGCTTCACCCGACGGGCTGTTGCAAATCGGCCTCGCCATCACGAACCAGGCCGGGCTGGGACCCAAGGATTGTCAAGCGGTGATGGACCGTCTGAACCGGTTTCGGGATCAAACTTTACAGGAATGGCCAGGCTACAAACCGAAGGTCCTGGTAACCGGCCGGACGCCTTACGTCGCGGAGATTTCACGCAGCATGGACCATGACGGCGCCCTTAGTTCCACGCTTTCCATCCTGATCGTGAGCGGGTTGTTTTACGTTGCGTTCCGCCGGTTTCTGCCGTTGCTGGGGATCTGCCTGGTGTTGCTGCTCTCGGCGCTGGTGTCGTTGGCGCTGGGGATGCTGATCCTGCGGAACCTTAACATGATCGCAATCGCGTTCTGTTCGATCCTGGTCGGCATCGGCGTGGATTTCAGTTTTCTGCTGTACGGCCGCTACCTGCAGGCGCGTCGCGAAGGCGAAACGCACGAGCGAGCGGTTTTCGTTTCGGTCCGGAATGTCGGGGCCGCCATTTTCTTCGTGGTGGTAACCACGGCAGTCGGCTTTCTTTCTTTGGGTTTTAGCCAGAGCGCAGGCTTTGCGCAACTTGGCACCCTGGTGGCCCTGGGAGTGGCTTTTGCCGGGTTGTTCTCGGTTCTTTACCTGTTCATGTTTTTCAAGCGCACGAAGCTACCGACCGGCCCGGACTTCATGTTGACCGGCGCCCGCCGGTTTGTGCGCGAGATCTTCCGCGCTCCGGGCAGAATTCTCTGGATCTCCGGCGGCGTGCTGCTCGCAGCGGCGGTGGTGGCCCTGGCTCCCGCCATTCCCCTCAAGTTCGACACCGATCCACGCTCCCTGGAACCGACGACCAGCCAAGCTTCGATTGCCCGACGAACGATGGAGGCGAAGTTAAACCAGGAATCGGATCCTGTGGCCATCCTGGTGGATGCAAAGGACCCGCAATCGTTTCACGATCGGTGGGAGCGGTTGGCGGTGGCGCTCGACGCCGCCCAGCGCGAAGGCAAACTGAAAAACGTGAGCACGCCCCTGGCCTTGGCATTGTCGCCCCGGCAGATTGCTGAAAATCGGGCGGAACTGGCAGGATTCGACGTGGCGGCCGGTGAGGCCGCGTTCCGGTCGAGCCTCGAGAAGAACGGGTTTGATCCCCAGGCGTTTGCCGGCACATTTGATTTGCTGCACGATTTTAGCGACGAAAAGACGGCCACCGGCCTTCCTGAATGGTCCAAGCTGTTGCCGGCTTCGTCGAGTTGGTGGTTTTTCATCGACCGGTATTTTTCGGCCAAGCCGACGATGGCGGTGGGGCTATGCCGGCCCACCGAACCCATTCAGACTGAAGCGGACAAACGTCAGCTAACCGATCTGGTGCATGCTGCCGACCCTGAAGCCGTGGTCACGGGCATGACGTTTACTCTGTTTGACCTGGTGCCGTGGGCGCGTGGGGAGCTGATTGCATTTACCACGACCGTGGGAATGTTAATCCTTTTGCTGCTGGCCGTGGTTTTCCGGCGGTTATCGTTGTGGTTTGTCCACTCGTCCGCCCTGGCTTTGTCGATGCTCGGGCTGGTGGCCACGCTGAAGCTGCTGCACGTGCCGATCAACCTCTTGAACACCCTGGCTTTTCCGTTGGTGCTCGCCATTGGGGTCGATCATGGAATCCAGTTCTTGATCGTGGGTCGCCGCGAGGGCAATCTGCAGGAAAACCTCGCTAACGTGCTCAAACCGCTCTTGATCTGTGCATTCACGGCGGTGGCAGGGTTTGCCGTCCTGATACCCGCGCAAAATCCTGCGCTCAGCGGTTTGGGTCTGGTGTGTGCCGTCGGGGTGTTCTGGTGTTTGCTGACCACTTTTTTCTACATCGTCCCTGCCTTTGCCTGGCTGCACCTCAGGCAGGCCACCAAGACTCTCCCAAGGGAAGCGGTCCGGGTTTGAAGGGGCTTTCGAAACGGCTTTTAGTTTGCGCTGAGTTCCTGAAGTACGGCCGGCACCACGGAGCGCTTCCCTGGCGGCTGCAAAGGGACTCGCCGCCCTACTGGACCGCCTTTTACCGCGGACGGCATGCCATTCCCGGGCGCTTGAGGACAAGCTCCCCTACCGGAAGGTCACGAAGGGACTCGTGACCTACCGGACAATCACAAGGGCACCGTGCCGGCGTGAAAGCCGGGTTCATGCCGGCAGGGTGAAGAGGGTCAGGCCAGGGACGCGCTTAAACTCCTTTGTGTTGAGCGTGGCGAGCGAGAATCCAAGGCTCAGTGCTGTGGCAGCGACCAGCAAGTCGTAGGGACCAATCAATTGACCCTGGACCGAGAGCTGAGCCCAGAGTCGGGCGTGTGCACGTGCTTCGGAAAGGCCAAAAGCGGCCACCCCGAGGTGGCCGATGAGCCACTCGACGTAGCGGCCGCGACGTGCCTGGAGGTCAGTCGCTCGGGCGCGCTCAACGCCGTGGAGCAATTCGGAAGCGGTGATGGCGGCGATTACGACGGGATCTTCGCCAATGGCGGAAAAGAGTATCGGCAGATCCAGCCGGCCTTTCTCGGCGGCGATAAGGACCGAGGTATCCAGCACTACTCCCACGGGGGTGCCTCGAGCGGCAGCAACGTCTTTTTAGCTGCTTTGAGGTCTGCTTCCAGCGCCCGCGCTTCGGCGGGTGAAAGTCGCGGCCGCTCGTGGTGGCCCCAAAGCCTGGCCAATTCTGTCCCCGTGGGAAAATGGAGAGCTTCCTCGGCCGGCACAATACGCGCGACCACGCGGCCGTTCTTGATGAGCTTGGCGGATTCGCCGCGGTAGAAGGCCCGGGCCACAACATCGGCGAAGTTGCGTGCCGCCTCAGTGACGGTGATCTCGCGTTCCATAAAATCAGATTATATGATACACGAAGGAAAGCAATCTGAGAATCCAGCTTAACGGACATGGCCGTCGGTGACCACCAGCACCATCCACGCTGGAACAGTCCGATGACGAAGTAAATGCAAGCGTGCGGCCGGAACCGACCCTGGCCCCGGGCCGGGTCCTTATGGACCGGCCTGCATGGTCACTAACAGGTTCTTCGCCGGTTTTGACACCTTTTTGCCTCCGTGTTAGCGTCCCGGGGCCTGGGCGGTCGGCAGGGTTGCACGCTTGGGTCTGAAGCCGTGAGCCCGTTGCTGCAGAGTCAGGTGCTGGTTTTAAATCGCCTCTGGCAGGCTGTCCATGTTTGCTCGGCGCGACGCGCTTTTCTGCTGCTTTATCAAGGTGTGGCCCAGGTGGTTTCAACGGATCCACGGAGCGAATTCTCCACGTTTGATTTCACCGAATGGCTTCGTCATTCCTGTGAGCATGGGGGCGCCGATACGATCGGAATGGTCTCGAGCCGACTGCGGGTGCCAAAAATTATTGTGCTGCGAACCTTCGACCGGCTGCCGAAAAAAGACGTTAAGTTCAGTCGCCAAAACGTGTTCGAGCGCGACCGGTCCACCTGCCAGTATTGCGGCAGGCAGTTCGAGCGGGATGATCTCAACCTCGATCACGTCGTGCCCCGCGACCGGGGCGGCCAGACAACGTGGGAAAATGTCGTCTGCTCCTGCATTCGTTGTAACACGAAAAAAGGCAACCGGCTTCCGCAAGAGGCAGGCATGGGATTGCTGCGGGTGCCCCGTAAACCCCGGTGGCATCCCCTTAACGCGTTCACGCTCAGCCACCAACCGGATGCGAGTTGGCGAAAATTTGTGGATGTAACGTTCTGGCAGGTCGAACTCGGGGACGCTGCCTAGCCCCGGCGACGATTGAAGGCGGAAATTGCTCGGTCTGCCTCCCGCCGCTCGACCTTCTCTTTCAAGTCGGCCCGTTTATCGCCGTGGTTTTTACCTTGAGCGACGCCGAGTTCCAGCTTCACGTGCTGATCTTTCCAGTAAAGCCGCAGGGCGACCAGCGTGTGGCCTTTAACGGCACTGGCTTCGAATAAGCGGGCAATCTCCCCTTTGTGCAGCAGAAGGCGCCGTTTGCGCTTGGCTGCATGCTGCTCATGGCTGGCCCGGGCATAGGGTTGAATGTCGGCGTCGTGCAGGAACACGCCTGCGTTCTCCACCTTGGCGAACGCATTGTTCAGATTTGCCAACCCGGCCCGGATGGACTTGACCTCCGTGCCTTTCAGCTCAATGCCGGCCTCAAGCTTCTCCAGGATGTGAAAGTCGTGGTAAGCGCGCCGGTTGCTGGCGATCTCTCCAGGCATGATTAAAAACAGGCACGTTACGCGACGCTGGCAGCGGCAGGGGCGACGTAATCTTCGACCTTGATTTTGCCTTCAATGATTTCTTTGAAAGCAACATCGGCGTGGGACATGCGAGGACCCACTTCGACTAAGGGCGGCCGGCCATTGCTGAGTTGACGGACGCGTTTAGAGACGACATTGACTAGGACGGCCGTATTAGGAATAATCTTAGACGCTTCCTCGAGCAAGTAACTGGACATAACGATTTTCGAAAAGGGACAAAAACCAAGCACGCCCCGGTACCCGAGGAAATTAGATTCTGCCTCATTTTTTAGTTTTGTCAAGGCAGATTCTAAGAAAATGCGGCCGCGACATTTCGCCACGCCCTGATTCTTGCCGGGCATTCCTTCATGACCGGAAGGCGACTGCGCGGCCGGGGAAACTTACGCGGTCAGGGCATCACGTTGTTCCGGGCTAAGCCGGACCGAGGCGGCCTGCAGGCTTTTTTCAAGGTCCGCAACGTTTCTAGGACCGATCAACGGAAGCACGGGGAAGTCGAAGGCCAGCAGGTACGCCAGAACTAAGCGACCAATCGGTTGATGGAGTTCCGAAGCCAAAGCCTGAAGGTTCGCGAAACGGCGCTGGTT
>DASWVC010000424.1:0-6617 GCA_036401335.1 Chthoniobacterales bacterium | reverse complement strand
GCGTCCATCGACCAGCACGATCGCGTTTTTGTCGTCCTGATCGAGCACTAGCTGCTGAGGAAACGCACCAAACCGCTTTGGCGTCGATTCAATCTCGCCAAGCCTTTTCAGCTCTTTCGTCCGCGGCTTTAACAACCAGATTTCGAAACCCTTGTCGCTCTTCGCCAGGTAGATCAACTGTTCGCCATCTTTGCTCAGGGCGGCACGGACGATCCGGCTCGATGCCAGGGTCAGCCGCACCGTCCGATCTTCATTCGCCTTCACGATCTCGTATTCTGCAGGCGAAAGGCGAAACCGGTTGAGCGCTTTCTGCGAAAAAAATGTCTGGTAAACATCGAGCTGAGGATCGCCTTGATTCCCATCGTCTCCATGCAAGCCGTACCGGTCAGAAAGCCAGATCATTGACTGACCGTCCTGTGCCCAAAGCGGCTGACTGCTTTCGTAGCCGCTCTTGGTCAGGTTGTAAATTTCCTGCTCCCCACAGACGTCGGCAAGGCCGATTTCATGCGACCAACGACCGGTTTGCAGATATGGCGCCAGAATCCATTTGCCATCCGGAGACCAGTCAAACCACACATCGTCGTCCGAGTAGGAGAAATTCCGGTCGCCGGAAAGCATGAGCCGCGTTTGCTTGGACTCCAAATTGAGGACTCTGAGGGCTGCCCGGTTCTCGACGTAAGCGACTTTCTTGCCGTCCGGTGAATATTTCGGCAAAAAGTTTTCTTTCCCATTTTCCAGGATTGGATGCACATCAACGAGGGTGCAATTGAAGAAATAGGGCTCCTTCTCTTTAGACTGTACAATGCTCGCTTCGTAAAGACCCCAGGGGCCATTGTATTCTGCGGCAAAGACCAATTTTCGTCCGTCGGAGTTAAAGTTAAGATTCCGTTCCTGACCCGACGTGTTTGTGATCCGCTCAGTCGCACCATCCGTAAGGTGAGTTTGTTGTCGGATCGGCGCGTTCCCTGCGGCCGCGATTTGAATGCTGACTTTACTTGGAACGGTCGTGCCATGGATTAAGGTATAAATCTCCCCGTCGTATCCAAAACAAAGATCGCCATTCCGGGCAGTTGACAGAAATCAAATGGGATTCTTTTCGAAATGCGTAATTTGCTGCGCTGCATCTTTCCCGGCAACGCCGACAGATTGCTTCCAGAGGTTAGACGATCCGCTCTTCTCCGAAAGGTACAGGAAGAAGCTTTCATCCGGCCCCCAAACCGGGTTTCGGTTTTCGCCAACATAGGTACTCAATTTTAGGTGGTTGCCAGAGCGCGCATCAAAGAGCCAGATGTTGTGGGCCAATGTGGATGTATTATGCTTTCGCCAGATACTCTCCCTGCTTTTTGTGTCCTCGTAGATAAGGCGTTGCCCGGCCATGTCGAACTGAGCGTTGAGCGCAGGAGTCGTGAGAATCATTTCCGGTTCCCGATCTCCTTCGATCGACACCCGGTAGAGTGCCGGCAACATGAGGTCCGGATCTTGCACTCCCGTCGGAAATGCAGAACTTTTTACGGACTGCATCCGCTGCCCACTGAACAGGACGTACTTTCCATCAGGGGTGAAACCGCTGGGCGTATCGTCGGTCGAATAGAACGTGAGGCGGCGGGCAGGACCACCTTCGGCGCTGATCAGGAAAACGTTGTAATGTCCGGATCGATCCGAGGCAAACGCGATGAACGCGCCGTCAGGGGACCAGACGGGGGCGGTGTCGTGCGCCGGTTCAGTCGTGAGCGACTGAGCGCGTCCACCCATGGATGGGACGGTGAAGAGGTGGCCTTCAAAGCTGAAGGCAATGCTCTTCCCATCGGGCGAAATAGCCGGGTAACGCAGCCACAGCGGAGTGGATTGTGGTCCTAACGTTTCAGCTTGGAGGTAATGGGAGAGCAGGACCGCGGTCCCCAAAGCCGCAACCGTGAGAAGTGCGCGCCTCATGTTACGGATCATGGAGGCATGGTAGCCTTTGTCAAAACCTTTGCACTTTGACACGTTAGCGACCCGTGAAGAAGGCGCCGCTGTGAGTATACCGCTCCGTTGGCTGGCAGCGCTTGGCCTGCCTCGGGAAAACGTGCGTTCTGCCCTGCTCAGCCGGTTGCGACAACGATTGCGGCAACTTGGCCGATAAAGGGCTCGACTCGGCTTTTCGGGCCGAGGTTATCGACGCAGCCAGGCACCGGTCACCTGACGTTTGTTTTGGGAAGCGGGAACCCCTGAGCTGGCCGCCACGGAAACAGAATCGAACCAAACACGATCCGAATCGGCAAACCAGAGAAGACCCATGAGCGCTCAAAAAGAATGCAATCTGCCCGCCACCCATCCAGAAGCTCTCGTCGCCGTCCGGCCCACCGCCGAGGTCATGACGCGTCAGCACCTGCCCTACTTTTTGGGAATATCCAAAGCCACCGCTGGCGCGAAGGGCATCTCGATGAACCTGGTGATCATCCCGCCAGGAGGCGCCGCGTCGCCCCATTTCCATCGGGGCTTTGAAACCGCCATCTACCTTATTAGTGGCCGGGTGAAAACCCGTTATGGCTCCGGGTTAAAGCATTCCATAATTAATCAAACGGGCGATTTTTTATACATTCCCGCCGACCTGCCGCACCAGCCCATCAACCTTTCCAAGACCGAGCCGGCGCTGGCGATCGTGTGCCGCAACGATGCGAATGAACAGGAAAGCGTCGTGCACTACGGAGCAGAGGCCGAAACCTGAAGCTTGGCCGCCTTAACCGGCCGGCGAGTAAGGGCCGGGCCATGATCTTTCATCCACCGAGACGGGCGCTGAAGGATCATAAGCTTCGAAGGGCAAACGCCGTGGAATAAATCTCCCGGAATTCGCGTTTTGTAAGATGGAGTTAATTCAGAAACTAAATGACCTGGCGGCCTCGTGGTCGTCATCAACGGAGCCTTGTCGTAGATGCAGCTATATTATTTACTGATGGTGCAGGCGCCTTGCGCGCAAGGGCAGCTTACCAACCTTTTTAGAACAGATCACCAATTCAGGCCCGATCGCCTGAGCACTGTTGAGGTGCTCCGGTCGCGCGTCCCTGCGAACACGGGTCGTGGCAGCACGACGTCAACTCACCACTTTTCCTCGAAGCAGATTTGCAGCCACAGCGTTAGAGAACCAAGCCGGACGCCTGGAGCGTGGTTAGGGGATAAAGCGAGTTCAAAACCGGTATAAAGAGGTAGAAAATGAGGATAATACTAACCAGAAAAAACAACGCCCCTCCTCCACCCGCGAGACGGTCCGGAGGTACCATGTGGGGATGGGTCAAGGCGGCGTCACTGCCGGTTGCGCTCGGCGGAGCGATCGTGTTTGAAAGCGGCTGTGCCTCAACCAAAGGATTCAACGTGCATTTGACGGTTCCTGTCTTGCAGGACAATCGAAGCACAGGGTCCGCAGACGACGGTTGGTACCACCCTCCGGAAAGTCCCGGGTTTGGTCAGGGGGGGTAACTAACAGGAGGTGTCCAGTTGCAGCATGCGAAAGGGGTTTTTTCCTGCCCGGCCACCCGGTGGGATCAGGCCATCAGCTTCCTCATGGCAGGTGAAAGCCTCTGGCAAATTCGGCCGCCCGGGCGCGCAGGAGTTCCGGCGCGCACCGGATTGCTTCTGCGGGGGGTGTGTCGGCATTTGCCAGCGAGATCAAATCGAAAAAATGCCGGCGTAAATCCAGGTCCGCGCTCGGATCCACCCGTCCGGCAAAAGCCACGCACGGTTTTCCGTGTTTCTGGGCGAGTTGGGCCACCCCGAAGGGTGCTTTGCCGTTGAGGGTTTGCGCATCCATTCCACCCTCGCCCGTGATGACAAGGTCGGTTTCGGCGATCCGGCGTTCAAGGCCCAGGAGTTCCGCCACTGTAGCAAATCCCGGCCGAAGCTCAGCCTGTGCAAAGGTCAGCAAACCGAACCCCAGCCCGCCGGCCGCACCTGCCCCGGCCGCGGCTCGGAAATCCTTTCCAAACGTCGCGGCAGCCAGGTTGGCGAAATGCTCCAACCCTTGCTCCAGGCTCTCCGCCTCCGCTTGCGTGACCACACCTTTTTGGGGGCCGTACACCCGGGTGGCGCCATTTTCGCCGAGCAACGGGTTGGACACATCGACCATGGCCGTGACCCGCCCCGTCCACGGCCACGGGACTGGCGGCAGGTCAATCCGGGCGACTTTGAGGAAATGAATCGGCAACGGTGCGATCGGTTCACCGGCCGAGCCGTAGAAACCGAACCCGAGGGCCGAGGCGAACCCCAGGCCGCCATCGTTCGTGGCGCTGCCCCCAATCCCGAGCACCACCCGGTCGGCATGGGAATGCGTCAACGCATGCATCAGAACCTCGCCGGTGCCAAGGCTGGAGCTGAGCAATACCCGGCGTTCCTTTTCGTCAATACGCCAAAGCCCGTTGGGGTCGCTCATTTCGAGAATCGCCAGGGACTCCCCGTCAGTTCGAGAAAGGGCATACCGCGCCGAGATCGCTCGGCCAAGGGCGTCGTGGGCCGGGCACTCCACCCATCGGCCCGCCAAAGCCTCGCAAAGGACACTCGCCGTCCCTTCGCCGCCGTCCGCGACCGGGCGCTCTTCGACGACGAGGTGCCGGCCGGCGAGATTGGCGTCCCTCAGCCCGGCCGCGATGGCGGTTGCGACTTCGCCAGCCCCGAGGCTTCCCTTGAATTTGTCGGGGGAAATAAGCACGCGCATTTGTGCAAACTGCACTTCGACTGAAAACGGGGCTTCAGGCCAGCCTTTTCGCCTGACCAAGGCATTTGAACCTTCCAGAGAAATTGATCTCGTCAAAACATGCGGCCATGCGTACCGGAGGTGCATGCGCCCACCAACTTCCCGCCAGCCCAGCTGGGTTGAAGACGTACGCGCATCCGCCACCGCCGCGGTTCCTCCGGATGCCCCCTGCTTGGTAGGCGTTTCGGGCGGGCTTGATTCCTCGGTGCTGCTCGCCTTGTTGGTGGCCTTTGACTACCGGAATTTAACCGTCTGCCATTTTGACCATGCGCTCCGGGGTGCTAGGGGCGCTGCCGATCGCGGGTTTGTTGAGGACCTGGCAAAAGGGTACGGGCTGCCGTGCCATTCCGAAACGGCCGGACCGATTCCGCGAGGACAATCGCTGGAGCTGGCCGCCCGAACGCTGCGGTTCCAGTTTTACGCCCGGGTGGCCGAACGCCTTCACACCCAGACTTTGTGGCTGGGCCACCATGCGGATGACCAGGTTGAAACGGTGTTGTTCCGGCTGTTTCGGGGGGTCGGGGGACTGGGCCGTGCGGGCATGCAGGGCAAGTCAACCCATACGGCAGGAGGAGTTCACCTGACGCTGCACCGCCCGTTGCTGGCGGTGTGGAAAGCCGACTTGGAACGGTATGCGCACCAGCATGGCCTTACCTGGCGCGAGGACGAAACCAATGTGGCGCCTGAACCGGTTCGCAACCGCCTGCGCCACGAAACCCTTCCGGCTCTGGCATCGGCCATGGGCCGCGATGTCCGGCCTGCCGTGCTTCGCTGTTGGGAGGCTGCCGCCGCCGAAGAGGACCTGCTGAAAACGCTAACACCTGCCTTTTGGCTGGAACCGACGTTGCCCGTGCCGCGTCTACAGGCCCTCCCGATCGCTTTGCAACGACGGGTGGTCCATTCCTGGCTGGAGCGTCTGGAAATACCCGATTGCGGTTGGACGGAGGTCGAACGGGTCCGTGGCCTGGTTTACAGCCAGCGTCCTGCTAAAGTGAACCTTCCTGGGAGCCACCACGCCCGGCGACGCGCCGGAAAAATCTGGATCGAATAACCTTGGGGGCTACTACCGCCGCTCAACGGCCTTGGGAGTAGGCAATCGCCTCAAGCCGTAGCTCCTGCTGACGGTCAAGCGGCACCTGGCTGGAACGAACGCCTTCAATTGCGCCTTCCAACTGGAGCAGGCTGTGCAGCCCGTCATTCCAGCCGTTACGCATCAAACGTTGCCACGCATGCTCCGCGCCAATCCGGATCAGGGCGTCTCCGTCCATGATGCCCACCTTCTTTAGTTCCTTCGCCAACGCCGGATCGATGTTTGGGAGCGACTCAATCGATTTAACCATATATTACAAAGATTTGGACGAACAGAGATAATTCCCATTCAACTCTAGCAACGAAACCATGCTTCGAGCAAGCAGTTCCTCAACGGGCGCCAGGGTGCCGCCCGCGCACCTGCAATGCGAAGTTGTGGAAAGCGCCTCGCATGTGTTGATTGGGTGCATCGCGACTCCGCCCATGAACGTTGATGCCAAAACTTTTTTGTTTCAGCTGCTGAATACTCCCAGCCCATCCGGTTTTGAAGCAGCCGGCCAGAAAGTGTGGTTGACGTACGTCCGCCAGTTTGCCGATTCGGTGCAAAGCGACGCTTATGGGAACGCCTGGGCCACGCTTCGCGGCACCAAGAATTCGTTCAGCCTCCTGCTTGAAGCGCATGCCGACGAGATCGGCTTCATGGTCCAGAACATCTCTGACGACGGCTTTTTGTCGGTGGTGCGAACCGGAGGCAGCGACCGGGCCATTGCGCGCGGCAAACGGGTTAACCTGCTCGGCGACCAGGGACCGGTGCTTGGGGTGGTCGGCAACACGGCGGTTCACCTTCGGAATGGGGACAGCGACA
>DASWVC010000423.1:0-2866 GCA_036401335.1 Chthoniobacterales bacterium | reverse complement strand
GGGTGGAACAGCCGCCCCGTCGCACCCGCCGGGCCGGGGTGGTTGCCCGGACTCGCCGGCCTTTCCTTCCGGTCGGCGGGGAGGACGGAGGAGCGGTCGCTCCCCGGCGGCGAAGGGACTCGCCGCCCTACCGGACCCCCGGTCAGGCGCACGCCCCGACACGCTGGCTCCTTTTGCGCCCCAAAGGCCCTTATCTTGATGCGATTGCCCCGATACCCCGACACGTTCTTCTTCCCCCTTTGCTCCGTGCTTCCGGCCGCTTATCGTCGCTCCAGACTGGTCACGTGAAACTTCTTCTGACGGCGGACCTCCATTTTCACCGGCCCTGGTACGAGTGGCTGCTCGACCAAGGGCCACGCTATGACGTGGTCGCGATCGCCGGTGACCTGATGGAACAGCATTACCCGGGCGGCATGGTGCCACAGCTCTATTACCTGTACGACTGGATTCAGGCGATGGTTAAACGCAAGGCCGTGCTGGCCATCTGTTCGGGCAACCACGACCTGCCTTCAGCGGCCCCCCTCGTGGTGCCGCGAGTCGGTTTGCCAAAAGAAAAAATGCAGTTGCTCGAGGGCTACGTGAAGGAGGAACATTGGCTGCAGGCACTCCGCCGCGATGGCCAGGTCACCGTTGATCAAGATCACCGGATTCTCCGCTCCGCTAACGGAGAAGCCATGATGGTGAGCTGTGTGGCATACCGCGCGGATGGCCGGTTCCTTGTTCGGGAACAGTTTCCCCCGCCTTGGCTCCTGCTGCACCACGAACCGCCGGCGGCCAGCAAGCTTGCCGCCCCGAAAACCGGTAACGCCGGCCTGAGTGCCTTTATCCGGGCAACGCCCCCCAGGTACATTCTTAGCGGGCACGTGCACTTCACCGAAGGAGCGGAAAACGCCTTTTACGAACGCGTGGGCAGAGCCCATTGCTTCAACTGCCGGCAGCACCCTACGACTGGTCCGCGCCCGGACGTCCCAAACGTCGTGATCCTGGATACCGTTGTTGCCCGGGCAACCTGGCACCGCAGCACGGAAAAAGGCGATGTCATTGAAATGCCAGTGGACCTCGAAGATTAGGCTGCGTTTCCCCGCTCCTCGGCGTTAACGGGGGGACATTCCCTGCAGCCTGTTCTCATAACCGGTCAATTCCATGTAACCCACGCCGCTGGCGGGTTTTCCCATCTTGCTGCCGCTAACGCGGATGCAGCCCTCCCAGTAATGCACCGACAAGGCGAGTTCCTGGTCGTCAACCGGCGTCGAAACCTGGAGCGTTGTCTGGAGCTTCGGCACAGACAAGGTCCAACCAACCGGGTACTGGGGAGCGGTTGCTTTCCGCTGCCAAAAACGGGTCGGGGTCATCTGGAAATCCTCCCGACCCAGGTCCGTCGTGCTGCCGTCGGCCGCGATGTACTTCCCGCTCGAAAACGGGTCGGATTCGCCGTCCTGGCGGCGCATCCGGTAAAGCATCAGGCTCGAGCCATCCCCTAGCTGGATGGCAAACCAGTCCCAACCGGCCTGGGTCGGATCGAGCTGATTTGTCGCCCATTCCCGGTCGAACCAAGCCGTGCCTGAAACCTGAAATCGGGTTCCTTTCACCTGAACCGTGCCATGGGCCTGGAGAACCGGGACGGAATAGTAGTAGGAAGCCCGGCCGGCTCCTTCTGCCTTGCGGCTGAACCCGCGGTCACCTTCCAACACGGGCTGGCCCAAGGGCACCAGGTCCAGGTCAATGCCATGTTGCGTGTCGTTTGCCTGCAGTCGAAAATGGCCGTCATAAACCGTGTTCCAGTCTTCGACCCAGACCAGCTTGCCGTTTTCCGTGAAACCGGCTTCACCGAACGCTCCCCGGCTCGTCTTTTCCGCAGCGTAAAACCGCTTGTGCTGAACGTCCGTCACGGTGAAATGAACAAACTTCACGTCGCCGGTCGCAAACGGTGACGATGCGATGGTGGTTTGGCGCAGGTTTCCGTAGCCGTGTCGGAAAAATGTTAGCTCAAAGCCAAAAGCCTGACCATTGGAGGCGGTGAGGTTTCCGGTGAAATACCACCACTCCGTCCGAAATTCCAGGTGCGGACCGTGGTCGGCCGGGAAATGAAATTGGTAGCCGGGTTCGGCCAAACGCCAGCCTTGGACATCCCTGGATTGACCCCGGACACAAGCCGGCCGGCTCAGCAGTATGACCAGCGCAACCACCCATGCCCAGGTAACGGTGTGACGGGATCGGTGCATTGTTAATAACGTTACGCGCTGGGGCCCCGCCGGGGTACCATCGGTGTCGCACTCTCGATGGGCAGCATTCTGCGACCCACATTAAACCTGCGTAGCAACCGGCACGGCCCGGCGCTGCGATCTGGAAGCGGCATTCCCTGTACCCGGGACCGCCCACCCACCCTTATGAAAGGCATTGCCAACGTTCTCGGTCACCCCGTTCACCCCATGCTTATCACTGTGCCGCTGGGCTTACTGCCTTTTGCCGTCATCAGCGATTTTGTTTACCTGTTTACCAAAAAGGAATTGGCGGCCGGCATTTCCTATTACGCCACCAAAGGTGGTCTGGCAGGCGGTCTCCTGGCGGGAGTGTTCGGGTTGATGGACTGGGCGGTTATTCCCAAAAACACCCGGGCCAAACGCATCGGCACTCTGCACGGCATTACCAATGCGATTGTCATGCTTCTTTTTACCCTTGGCTTGAAAGCGCGAAACGACGATCCGCAGCGTTCCAATGCCACCGCGGCCTCCCTCGGTGCGCTGGGAGTGGGTTTGTCGCTGTTCAGCGCTTGGCTCGGCGGCGAACTGGTTTACCGTCTGAGCATCGGAGTAGACAGCGACGCCAATCCGGACGCATCCAGCAGCCTTGAGTAAATTGGATGAAT
>DASWVC010000422.1:0-2239 GCA_036401335.1 Chthoniobacterales bacterium | reverse complement strand
CGCGCGCTTCCTCCAGCAGATCCGTGACGTAAACCGGGTCCCACAAAGGCCGGGATGCCACCAGAGGACTGTTAACGAACGCGTGCCGGTAAATCTCTGCGGACGCGGGGTGGGCCGCAGCTCGCATAAACCAGTAGCGCGCATTGTCAAAATCGTCTTCCACACGGTGGATCATGCCATGGATGTAGGCGCCGTCAGGACTCGACATCGGCTGCACGATTTCATGCGCCGCATGGAGGTCACCCGCTGCGTACCACAACAAGGCCCGTACGCACCGGGTCTTGCTTGTGTCGGTCAGGGCAAGGTCGACGTCCGTGAGGGTTTCCAGCTTGGCCAACAACGCCGGGTCGGCGGAAGGGTCTTTTCGAGAAACCCGGGGCACCCGGACATCAGCCAACAATGCACGCGCATCCTTTGCCATGGGTCAACCCTCGAAGCTGCCGTGACGCTGGTCGATGATGATGTCGCGGTAAGTCATTCCGGCCGGGATCATCGGCAGCACGTGTTCGGTGTAGGGCGTCATCACATCCAGGACGTAACATTCGTCTGCCGCCAGCATGCGTTCCATGGCGGCGGGCAGATCGGCTTTGTGGTGCACACGTTCGCAAGTGACGCCAAAACCCGAACAGAGCTGGACGTAGTCGGGATAAATCCGTTCACGGTCGCGGGGATCGCCGAGGAAGGTATGGCCGCGGTTGCCTTTGTAAAATCGATCTTCCCACTGCACCACCATCCCGAGGTGTTGGTTGTTCAGAATGATCACCTTGGCGGCGATGCCTTCGATGTGGGCACAGGCCAATTCTTGGACGTTCATCAGAAACGAACCGTCGCCGTCAATGTCCACGACCTGCTTTTCCGGGAAGGCAACTTTGGCGCCAAGCGCGGCGGGGAAGCCGAAACCCATGGCTCCCAGTCCCGCCGAGGTGATGAACTGCCGGGGCTGCTCAAAGTCATAATACTGCCCGGCCCACATCTGGTGTTGGCCGACGCCGGTGGTGACGATGGCCTCGCCATTGGTCAGTTGGTGAAGCAGCCGGACGACGTGCTGCGGCTGGATGGCGTCTTCGGTGTCCTTGAAATCGAGCGGGTACCGCTTTTTCCAGCGGTTAACCTGGTCGATCCAGGGCGTGTTCAAGGTGAAGTCGGCTCGTTTCCGCTCATGCCCGGCCTCACGCAACATCCGGTTGAGCTCACCCAGAGCATACTTGATGTCGCTGTGAATTGGCAGTTTAACGACCTTGTTCTTGTTGAGCTCCGAGAAATCAATCTCGATGTGAACGATCGTGCCGTGCTCCGCAAACTTCTCGACTTTACCCGTGACCCGGTCGTCGAAGCGAACGCCGCAGGCGAGCAGCAGGTCGGCTTCGTTTACCGCGCAGTTGGCGTAAACCGTGCCGTGCATGCCCAGCCACTTCAACGACAAGGGGTGGTGTTCCGGAAACCCGCCGATGCCCATCAAGGTTGTCGCAACCGGAATTTGGGTGCGTTCCGCAAATTCGAGAAGCTCGCCGGCCGCATTGGCTGTGATGATGCCGCCGCCCACATAAAGCATGGGCCGGCGGGCCGACTTGATCAGGCCCATTACCTCATTCAGGGCCACCGGGTCTGCCTTGGGCGGCAAATGGTAGCCGCGCAGGTTTAACTCGCTGGGGAAAACAGGTTGGGTGCTCTGGTTCTGAATGTTCTTGGGGATGTCGATCACCACCGGACCGGGCCGGCCGCTCTGGGCGATGTAAAAGGCTTCTTTCACGATTCGCGGGATCTCGTGAATATCCATGACCAGGTAACTGTGTTTAACCACCGGCAAGGTCATGCCGAAAAAATCGGTTTCCTGAAAAGCGCCGCGCCCGATCATTTCCTGCGGAACCTGGCCGGTGATTGCCACGAGCGGCACCGAATCCATGTAAGCGTCGGCAATGCCGGTCACCAGGTTCGTTGCGCCCGGGCCGGAAGTCGCCATGCAAACACCCGCTTTGCCGGTTGCCCGCGCATAGCCGCCAGCAGCGAAGACCCCCCCCTGTTCGTGCCGGGGCAGGATGGTGCGAATCTTATTGGACCGGGTCAGGGCCTGGTGGATCGGCATGCTCGCGCCACCAGGGTAAGCAAAAATCACTTCTACTCCCTCGCGTTCCATCGAAGCGACGAGAATCTCGGCGCCGTTCATCATTTCGCCCCGCTCGGGGCCCTGACGCGTGCTGGCCGGGTGGTGGATGGTAGAGGTGTTCATAAAAAGCCGGGT
>DASWVC010000421.1:0-2940 GCA_036401335.1 Chthoniobacterales bacterium | reverse complement strand
AGCGTCGTTACCTGGTAACCTTCCATCGCCGCCTGCAACGCGCAGATCGGGTCGATTTCGGTCACCACCACGCGCGCCCCCTGCCCTCGCAACGATTGCGCACAGCCCTTGCCGACATCGCCATAACCACAAACCACCGCCACCTTGCCGGCAATCATCACGTCCGTGGCCCGTTTCAACCCGTCCAGAAGCGACTCGCGGCAGCCATAAAGGTTGTCGAACTTCGATTTGGTGCAGGAATCATTGACGTTGAACGCCGGACACCCCAGTTCGCCGCGCTCCACCATCTGGTAAAGCCGGTGCACGCCCGTCGTCGTCTCCTCGGACAGGCCGCGAAGGCCGGGCAGCAACTGCGGGTACTTCTGATGAATCAACAGCGTCAGGTCACCGCCGTCATCCAGGATCATGTTGAGCGGTTGACCGTCCGGCCAGAAAATCGTTTGCTCGATGCACCAGTCGTATTCCTCAAGCGTCTCACCTTTCCACGCGAACACCGGAATTCCTTCCGCAGCCAGCGCCGCCGCAGCATGGTCCTGGGTCGAAAAGATGTTGCAGCTCGACCAGCGCACCGATGCTCCCAATTCAATCAGGGTCTCGATCAGGACCGCCGTTTGAATCGTCAGGTGGAGGCAACCCGCGATGCGAGCTCCCGCCAGCGGTTTGGACGTGCCGAATTCATGGCGCAGGGCCATGAGGCCAGGCATCTCGGACTCCGCAATCTCGATTTCTTTGCGGCCGAACTCTGCAAGGCTCAGGTCGGCTACCTTGTAGTCGACGATGGGATTACTAGTGACGTTGCTCATGACAATTAAAAGACAAGGTTCCTGAGGGCTTCGGCTTTATCGGTGCGCTCCCAGGCAAGCGCATCAAGGTCATCTTCACGTCCGAAATGCCCGTAGTTGGTGGTTTTACTGTAGATGGGGCGAAGCAACTGGAGTTGCTCGATGATCGCCGCCGGCTTGAAATTGAAAACTTGACGGATGCCTTGCTCGATTTTTTCTTCGGCCGCCGTGGAGGTGCCGAACGTGTCGATGCTGATGCTCACCGGGTCGGGGTAGCCGATGGCATAGGCAAACTGCACTTCACAACGGTCCGCAAGGCCTGCCGCGACCACGTTCTTGGCAACGTAACGGCCAAGGTAAGCAGCCGAGCGGTCCACTTTGGACGGGTCCTTGCCCGAAAACGCGCCGCCGCCATGCCGGCCCATGCCGCCGTAAGTATCCACGATGATTTTGCGCCCGGTAAGTCCAGCGTCGCCCTCCGGCCCGCCAATCACAAAACGCCCCGTGGGATTGATGAGGTAACGGGTTTTCTGGTCGATCCATTCTGCCGGGATCACCTGTCGGACCACCCGCTCAATGACGGTTTCGCGGATTTCCTTATGCTTAACGTTTTCGGAGTGCTGAGTCGAGATCACCACTGCGTCAACCCGGATCGGGCGAAGCCCTTCGTACTCCACGGACACCTGGGTCTTTGCATCCGGCCGCAACCACGGCAACTCGCCGCTCTTACGCAAACGGGTCAACTCACGGCCGAGCTGATGGCTCAATGAAATCGGGGCCGGCATCAACTCGGGCGTTTCCCGCACCGCAAACCCGAACATCAATCCCTGGTCACCGGCGCCTTGCTCCGCGGTGTCCTTGCCTTCCGCAGCCTGGGCGTTAACCCCTTGAGCAATGTCCCGTGATTGCCGGCTCAGGGCCTGTACGACCAGGCAAGTGTCGGCATGGAACAAGGACCCTTCGTGGGTGTAGCCGATTTCGCGGACGGCCGAACGCACTTCCTCGATGTAATCGAACTTGGCATTGGTGGTAATCTCGCCGGCGACCACCACGAGGTTGCCTTTCGCCAGCGTCTCACAGGCAACCCGGCTGTGCGGATCTTGCGCAAGGCAAGCGTCCAGGATCCGATCAGAGATGGTGTCACAAACTTTATCGGGGTGGCCTTCAGTGACCGATTCGGAGGAAAAGATAAAACGACGCGCCATAGGTGGTTGGTTAGAGGAAGGATGAGACCGGTCAGCCCGGCTGGAGGCCCGGAGGAAAGTTCCCGGCGGTGCATTGACCAATCATGATATCCTGATATATCATCAACCATCGCATGCCGTCAACGCTGAATTCGCTCCGGGTCATTTCTGATTCCACCCGTCTGCGGTTGTTGTCGTTGCTCGAACCAGGCGAACTTTCCGTGGCCGAAATCCAGGAAGTCCTCGGCATGGGTCAATCCCGAATCTCCACCCACCTGGCCCAGTTAAAACGCGCCGGCCTCCTCCAAAACCGGCGGGTGGGCAAAAACATCTATTACCGCTGGGCGCAGCCCGCGAGCTTTCCATCCGATCAATTGAAATCGCTGGTGGGATTGGCCGAAGTAGACATGCCGGAGCTTCAGCACGACCGCCAAGGCGTCTCACACGTGCTGGCCAAACGCCAGGACCGTGCCCGGGAGTATTTTGACCGTCTCGCCGGCCGTTTTGGCCGCAGCTATTGCCCGGGACGTTCCTGGCAGGCCCTCGCCCACCTCCTGCTAACGTTGGTTCCCCACGTCGACGTGGCTGATTTAGGCGCCGGCGAGGGCACGCTGGCACTGCTGCTGGCCCGCCGGGCGCGCAAGGTCATCGCCGTTGACCTTTCGGAAAAGATGGTCGCGTTCGGCGCAGCTTTGGCCCAGGAACATGGCCTTACCAACCTGGAGTACCGGTTGGGCGATCTGGAAACGCCGCCACTTGAACCGGCGTCTGTTGATCTAGTCATTTTCAGCCAGGCCTTGCACCACGCCAATCATCCCGACAAAGCCCTGGGCTCCGCTGCCCGGATCCTGCGTCCCGGCGGCAGAATCTTGATCCTCGACTTGCTGACCCATTCGTTCGAGCAGGCCCGTGAGCTTTACGCGGACCTCTGGCTCGGGTTCAGCGAAGTCGAACTGCTGCGATTGTTGGGTCAG
>DASWVC010000420.1:0-7902 GCA_036401335.1 Chthoniobacterales bacterium | reverse complement strand
ACGCCAATTTCTTGACAAAAGCGTGTTACTTCGCTTAAAAGCCCACTTTCCAGGAGAAATCGAGGGACATGAGGACTGTAAAAGGACGTCTGATCTTTGGCTCTGGCTGGCCAAGCGTGGCCCTCGATGATGGAAGACAAGGAGCGGACTGGTGCACGTTTGTTCAACGGGCAGGCAGTCGAGGGAAACATCAGAACACATGAGACCGACCACATCTCCGAGATTGATTCGTACTGCAGCATTTAGCGGCTTATTGGCCGCCGCTGGCTTGGCGTCGTCCGCGGCGCAGGAGGTTAATGCCTCTGCCACCAGTGGCAACAACAACCAAACGGGGCAGGCTCCCAGCGTGACGCAAGGGGGCGAATTGCAGCGGGTCACCGTCACCGGCTACCTGATTCCCCGGATCGGCGATGGGCCCGAGCCGGTCGAGACCCTGGACCAGGATTTTATCGGGAAACAAGCGAACCAGACCATCAACGACGTTCTCAATCGTGTTCCGAGCGGGATCAGCGTTCAAAATCAGCTGACCTTTGCGGGCAACAGTAACTCCCCGGCATCATCGGCGTTCGGGCTTCGTGGCTTGCCGGCCAATGCCACACTAATTCTAGTCGATGGCTTCCGTTTTCCGAATTACCCGTTCCCGATCAATAGCACGGAAACGTTTGTCGATCTTAACTCGATTCCGCTGGCAGCCGTGGACCGCATCGAGATTTTGAAAGACGGTGGCAGCGCCACCTACGGTTCCGACGCCGTCGCCGGGGTTGTCAACCTGATTACGAAGGACGGCTACAACGGCGCAGACATTTTCAATTATTACGGGATCAGCCAGCGTGGCGACTTTGAAACCTACCATGGTTCGCTGACGGCAGGTGTGAGCACCAAATTGCTTGGCGGCAACTTCAACATCGTCACCACATTCGACTACTACGACCAGTCGCCGATCCTCTCCGTTAATCGTTGGTACGCCTACGGCGACCGGAGCAAGTTGAGTCCCAACTACCCAGACCAGCCGGTGGCCTTTTTCCCGGCCCGGGGCAATTACACCGGGAACACCACCAACAATACTTACCAGGTCAGACCTGGTGTGGTGGGCCCGAACATCACTGCGAACGATTTTGAGGTAAATGGCAACCCGGCAAATACGTTCATTCCGATCGACGAGGAATTGGCGGCGCACGAATACCGTTGGGGCGGCACTTTCAACGTCAATTACTCACCAACCGATTACCTGAAGTTCTACGATAAATTCATCATTCAGCGGGTCGAGGAAAAAAGCGAAACGCCCAACCAAGGATTCAGCGCCGGCGACAACATCACGATCCCTGCGAACAACCCGTACAATCCTTTTGGCGAAGACCTGACGCCGAATGGCCAGTTGCTGCGTGAGTTTGGCACTTGGCAGACCGATGTTATTTCGCGCACGTTCCGTAACATCGTGGGCGCCACCGTTCAACTCCCGCACGACTGGTTTATCGACGCCAGCTTCCTTTACGGCGAAAGCGACGCAACCCAGACGGTCTACAATTCGGAGAACAAAGCAAATCTGCAAGCCGCCCTCAATGGGACGTTGCCCGGATATGAGGGACAGTTCTTCAACCCGTTCACGGACGAGAACGTTTCGGGTCACCCGAACCAGCAGTTTTACAATGCGATTCGGACGCAGCAGCTCGAAGACAGCCGGACCAGCTTGCTGCAAGCCACGTTAAGACTGGGCGGCACTGTGTACGAGTTGCCGAGCGGACCCATCACGATCGCGGGCGGCGTGGAGTACCGCGCGGAAGAACTTATCAATTCCAACGACATTAACAGCCGAAACAACAATATCACCTCCGCCGACTTTCAAGGAAAATTGTTGTCGGCCCGGCGTTACATCAAGAGCGCGTACGGCGAGTTGGACTTCCCGATCCTGGGAGACAAGTGGTCCTGGCCGGGTGCCCGGGCCCTCGATGTTGTGTTTTCCTACCGCTACGATGACTACAGCACATTTGGTGAAGCTGCCAAGCCGAAGGTCGCGCTGCGCTACAAGCCGTTCGACGACCTCACCTTCCGGGCTACCTACGCCGAAGGCTTCATTGCGCCGACGCTAGGCCAGCTCTTTGGTACACCCCTTCAGTTCCAGGCGACCGTCAACGACCCAACAAATGGGCAGACGTACAACATATTGTTGGTGAATGGCGGTAACCCGAACCTGAAGCCGCAAAACTCTTACAGTTATTACGCTGAAATGATTTGGACGCCGGCTTCCAAGGATGAGAACTCCTGGTGGAAATGGGCGAAAGGGTTTAGCGCTTATGTCGACTGGTATCAGATTGAGCTGCGGAACGAAATCAACACGCTTGCTACGCAAACTCTGGTAGGTGCGGAAAGCGCTTTCCCCGGTGCCGTGATCCGCGGGGCGAACGGCTTGATTTCCCAAGTCAATGCAAATTACCTGAATGTCGGCACGACGCTCACGGACGGCATTGATTTCGGGGGCAGCTACGTCACGAAGGAATACAACTGGGGCAAGCTCGATATGGAGGTTAATGCGACCTACATCTACAACTTTGCTCCGAAGCGCCTTGAAGGTAATCCCGATGGCCAGACGGCGAGCTTTTACGTCCTTGCTGCGGACGACCAATTTGCATTGCCCGATTTGAGATTGGTGGCAAGCATCTTTTACTCAAAGCATGTGTTCGGCAACGACACGTTTCGCACCGGCTTCACCTGGAATTTCTCCGACTCCGAGCACGACTTTATTGATAATTACAAAGGCACCTTGCCGGCAATCGATGCCGGTCTAAATCCGCCGGGCTACGTGCACCGGGTGGGCGAGTGGTCGACTGTTGACTGGCAGATCTCCTATCAGTTCGGTCCTCCCGCAGAGATCACGCCCGAGACTCCAAAGCCTGGTTTTGACAAAGACGGCAAGCAGGTAGTCAGTGACAAGGGAATCGTTCCCTTGCCAAAAGGATCGTCCAAAGGCTGGCGGACCTGGCTGGCCAATACGACGCTCACGTTCGGCATTAACAATATCGCTGATACGCGCCCGCCATTGTCCACTCAGGGAGGCAATTTCTTCCAGGGCTACGACACGGAGATTGCCAATCCGATTCAACGTTACTTCTACGTCGAGGTTGACAAGAAGTTTTAGGGGCAGACCAGTTCTGCTGAGTTAAGTTCAACCCTCAGTGGGCGCATTCCCGCCGGGGGTTTTTTCTCGTGCCTACCCCTTGGTTATGGCAAGTGCGTGGGTCTCCGGGAACAACCGGCTTGTCTCTGGCGCGACCGCAGTCCCGGTTCGGTCGGCGAAGGACCGCCGCTCCGGCGGCGAAGGGACTCGCCGCCCGACCGGACCGCCGTTCGAACCGGTGGCTCTTTTTGGGTCCAAAGGCCCTTACCTTAGTGTCATTGGCGCGTTGGCGTAACGGCGTCGGTAGGGTCGGCGGTCCCTCGCCGACTGGGGTATCGGGTCACGCCCGCCTCGGCAGGGTTGCCCCGGGGTAGGGTCGCTAACGGTAGAGTTGGGCCATCAGCTCAGAGATGCCAGCTTACGCAGGAGGGATTTTGCCGTTGTCGGTGGCAAGGCCAAAGTGCCGGCGGATTGAAGATTGAATCCTGTTGCGGGACAGAATTTCCCCTTCGATCTCGGACGTTTCAAGCGCTTCGTCCGCAATCAGATCTACGGTGAGGTGCTGATTATGGCTGTCGGAAACGTGCATCGCGGCGCCAATGAAAATGCCGTTGCGGCGAAGGAACCCCACTTCCTGCCGTACCCACCAATCTGCCGCTCTCGTCTATTGCACCGGCCACTGGCCAGGAAAACGTGCACAGTGTATAGGGTCTGATGCACGACCCTACCTTGCATGCAAGCAGGCGCCGATTTATCGCCGTATGCGCCGGGGTGGGGGTGGTTTCAACGTGCTTTGCGGGCGCACTCATGGCGTTCGCGGCCACAAGCCCCGAGGGAGTGGTCACCCCGGATATGATTGACCAGGCAGCGACGCTTGCGGGCGTGGAAGTTGCCCCGGAGCAGAAGGAGGTCATGCTCGCCCAGTTGAACACCCAGCGCGGGGCTTTTACGGCGATTCGCAAGCTGCCGCTCGGCAACGCGGTGCCGCCGGCCTTTTACTTTGACCCGCTGCTACCGGAAGCACCCCGGCCGGAGGAAGAGGCAACGCCATCACGGACCGTCCGGAGTCTCGGCGCGGCGCCGCACGTTGCCGATCCGGAGGTGCCGTCCGACCTGGAAGCACTTGCCTTCCGCACTGCCCGGGAGCTCGGGGAATTGGTTCGGCGTCAGAAGGTCACCTCGGTGGCGCTGACGGACCTTTACCTGGCGCGGCTGGAACGTTTTGATCCTACGCTGCATTTCGTGGTGCATTTGACGGCAGACCGGGCGCGCGCCCAGGCCCGGGAAGCCGACGCCGACATCAGCAGCGGACGAATCCGGGGCCCGCTGCATGGGCTTCCGTGGGGAGCGAAGGACCTTTTGGCCGTCGCGGGGTACCCAACGACGTGGGGCGCCCATGGTTTTGAAGATCAGACGTTCGCCGAGGATGCCGAAGTGGTGAAACGCCTTGACCAGGCCGGGGCCGTTCTGGTGGCAAAACTGAGCCTGGGTGCACTCGCGATGGACGACGTCTGGTATGGCGGCCGCACGCGCAATCCGTGGAATCCGAGGCTCGGCTCAAGCGGTTCGTCGGCGGGGTCGGCCGCGGCCACGGCGGCGGGTTGCGTCGCCTTCTCCATCGGCTCGGAAACGCTGGGGTCCATCTCTTCACCGTCAACGCGTTGCGGCGCGACGGGGTTTCGGCCTACGTTCGGCCTGGTGCCGCGGACCGGAGCGATGGCCCTGGCGTGGACGATGGACAAATTGGGGCCGATTTGCCGGTCGGTAGAGGATTGCGCCCTGGTAATGCAGGCGATTTATGGTCCGGATGGGCGCGACCGTGCGGTCCGGGCGGCACGATTCGAATGGGACCCGGGACGCCCGCTCGGGGACCTCCGGATCGGGTACTTGGCGGAGGATTTTGAACCGGCGCCCGCGAGCCAGGAAGATCCGCCGCCGGAGGGTTTGAACGCGGACGAACGGAAAATTTGGGACGACAAAAAGGGTGAGCGTGCGGACGCGCGCGCGCGCCGGGAATACGACAAGGGCATCCATCGACTCGCCTTTGAAAAACTGCGGGAGCTTAATTTTGCAGTGACACCCGTGGTGCTGCCCGACCTCCCCTATGATGCCATGGCGTTGCTGCTCAATGCCGAAGCAGCGGCCGCCTTCGACGAACTTACCCGTACCGGCCGCGACCGTTTGCTCACCGGCCAGGGACCCGAGGACTGGCCGAACCTGTTCCGGGTTGCGCGCTTCTATCCAGCCGTCGAGTACATCCAGGCAAACCGGGCCAGGTCGTTGGCAATGGGGCAAATGGGCGTGCTCTTCGAAAACATCGACGTGCTCGTGGCGGCCAATAGCTCTGGTCCGCAGCTGACGGCCACCAACCTGACTGGCTACCCTGCGGTCATTCTCCCGGATGGCTTGCGCGGGCCGGATGCTCCTCCGGCACCGGCAAACGACCGTGGCGACGATGACAACATCGGCGGACCGGGAACCCCGACCAGTTTAACGTTCATCGGACGACCTTATGAGGACGCCACGCTGCTGGCCTTCGCCCATGCCTTCCAAGGGGTGTACCCGGGGTTAGTGGGTCATCCTCCCGGCTTTCTTTAGGGCTGGCGCGTTACGGATGGAAGCGGGGAAGCGACGCCATGTCAGTCGCCAGGTACCGCCCTGGCGCAGGTTCTGCACGAGGTCCGGACGGAGCGCGACCAGGGATACTCCTGCGTCGGGCGGCATGACCGACGGATGTTTTGGGACGAGAAAACATCGTGGTACCTTACCGGAATGAAGGGGCCTGAAAGCCGGCGGTTAGCAGACCTGCTCGGCATTCCTGTGCACCGATCCTGGTTGCTAAGGAAACTTCGCTTCGACGGCGTAGACACACCGGAAACACTCATCGCGCTGGCAGTGCAGCGGGGCTGTTACCACTATCAAACCAACGTGATGGCGCCTGCGGTATCGATCCGACGCTGCAGCAACGAGGCATTAGCCGCCGCGCTTCTGTCCCCAAACAACTTGTACAACCCCCGTTTAATCCGGGCCGGCGCAATGCTCCTTTCCGGCACGGCCATCAACCCTGAACGGCTCGTGCTGGAGGCACTCAGGGAGCGTTGCGGGGAGGTGCTCTTGCACGTGGTCAAGGCCGCTCAGCGCGTCGATTCCCAGAGTCCCCGTTGGAATAAACTATTTGAGCTGATCGCCCACCGATTCAGGCGACTCAAGCCGGTAAACCCGGGGATTTTGCCTTCCGACGGTCGGTTCTGTGTCGAAACTGGGTTCATTGGTCGCAAAAAAGCAAAGCAGGTTCACCTGACATGGCTGAGGCCAATCCGCACCGAATCTTAAAAATCCTGGACCGAAACCTTGCGCATTCCGCTGAGCTAACGCTTTTCGGAAGGGCGGCCCTGGCGTTGGGATTCGGCCAGGCACTCCCTGAATGGGGTGAGAGTTTGGACGTCGACATCATCGTGGCGTCGCACCTGTCCGCAACGCTGGACCAGGACGACCAGTTTTGGGCAGCGATCGAAGCAACGAATGGCCAGCTGGCTTCCTCTGGTCTGTACGTCGCGCACATTTTTGATGAGGAACAATTGATCATCCGGCCGGATTGGTACGTTCAAAAACAGCGCATCCATTTGCGGGATCTCGGGAAAATCACGCTTTATCGCCCGGCGACGCTGGACCTTATTCTAACTAAAATGGCGAGGGCCGACGACCCGGAGGATCGCCGGGATGTATTAACCATGATCGCGTTGGACCGTCTGAGCCCGCATGCCGTACGGCAAGCGATCGCCGCTGCACGTGTGCCCGACCTTCCTGACGTCGTCGAACAATTTCGTCGTGCAAAAGCGTTTATTGAAGAACAACTTGCAAATCAGCCTGAGGCTCCCGGACCATGAGCTTCGCCCGCTTCGGCTCTCAACTGGGGCAACTGGCCGGGCCAGAGCCGTTCGATCGCTGAGGGTAGTGGGAGCGGCCAGAACGGGATATCCTTTCCTTCAGGCCCGACAAAGTTGCCGTGCTTGAACCCTCGAAACGTTCTCGCGGCCCTGTGCCAGCGTCCGCCGGCCTGCCACGGTCGGTTAGCGATAACCCCCTATGGGACCCCCGGTTTCCTTCCGAGCTCGCGCCGGCTCCCACGCCGACACGCCGTTACCTCGATACGCTGGCACCTGCTTCCACCCCGCGTTGGGTGGAACCTCCTTTTACCCGTTGCGGAGGCTCGGTTTGCACGTAGACAGGGGGATGCAGTTGCAACACGGGGTGTTTCCGAGCGCCAACCAGTGGTTGGAAGACCTGGTCAGCTACGTTCCAGGCAAACCGGTCGAAGACGTTGCCCGGGAGCTCGGGCTGGAACCGGACCGGATCGTCAAGCTTGCTTCGAACGAGAACCCGCTTGGGCCTTCTCCCAAAGCGCTGGAGGCCATGCAGAAGGCCCTTGCCAAAGCCCACTTCTACCCGGACGGCGGCGGCTATCACCTGCGCACCGCTTTGGCCGAACGGTTTGGGCTGGGCATTGATCAGGTCATCCTGGGGAACGGCTCCAACGAGATCATAGAATTCCTGGGGCACGCGTTCCTCAAGCCGGGCGACAACGTCCTCGTCGCGCAGCATGCCTTCTCGGTGTACCGGATCATGGCGCACCTGTTCGCCGCTGACACGGTCGAAGTGCCGGATCGCGAATACACCGCGGATGTCGCGGCCATGGCCGGTGCGGTTACGCCGCGGACGAAAATCGTTTACCTTGCGAACCCGAACAATCCGACTGGCACCATGGTGACCGAGGCTGACCTTGAGCGGCT
>DASWVC010000419.1:0-10162 GCA_036401335.1 Chthoniobacterales bacterium | reverse complement strand
GGTCGCGTGATGCCCTTTTGGTATGCGCTCACGCTGCTGTTGAGCGTGGCGGTGGTGGTCCTGGCGCGTACAGCGTGGACGCTCAGCTGGTGGTTGGCCCTCGGCGCGGCGGCCCTCTTTGCCCTCATGATCGTCTATACGGTGCTGCTGCCCGTGCCCATCAACAACCAAGTCGCCCGCTGGCGCCCGGAAGCGCTGCCCGCCAACTGGCGGCCGTTGCGTCGGCGCTGGGACACCCTTCATGCCATCCGGGTGGGCGTTCTGCTCGTGGCCTTGGTGCTTCTGGTCACGTCCTTCATCGTTCATCCCATCGCCCCAGTCGGCGTCGCCCCTTGACCAAAAAGCACCCTGACGAGCGGCCGATCCCTGGCCTGCAGCGGCCGTTTTCCCAGAAAGGGGATGGAGTTATTGACGAACCGCCTCCGACGAGCTGGCCTAAGACGGCCCATTCTCGGCGGTTGGATTCCGCCGACACGGTGCCTTGAGGTGAACCACTCCCTTCAGGGTCCGGGCCCGAAACCGGCCGCTTTAAACCGAATCCTCGGAGACTCCCGCTGTGGGCACAAACGGGGGTTGACGGGCCAGTTGCCACCGTTCCAACGCGGCTTGCAGCTCCGCCAAGCGAACCGGTTTGCTCAGGTAGTCGTCCATGCCGACGCTAAGGCACTTTTCGCGTTCTCCTTGCATGGCGTGGGCGGTCAGGGCAATGATGTGGACCGGTGCTGTCCAAGGGCACGGTGCCTCCGAACCGCGCTCCCGGCGGCGAATGGCTTGCGCCGCCTCGTAGCCGTCCATCTCCGGCATTTGGCAATCCATGAGGATGAGGTCGTAAGGCCGTTGCGTGAGGGCCTCAAGCACCTCCAAGCCGTTGGCGACGGCATCAGCGCGGTAACGCAGTTTTCGCAACTGGCCCAACGCCACTTTTTGGTTGATGAAGTTGTCTTCGGCCAACAGGATGCGCGCCGTTTTAAAGGGAGCTTCCGCTTCGGGCGAACTTGGGGAAGACGCTGGAGCGGGGGCGATCCGGACGTCCTCGGCGTCCGTCCGGCTGCCCGCCGCGCGGATGAGGCAATCGAACAACCGGGATTGTTTGACCGGTTTGATCAGGTAAGCCTCGATGCCCCGCGCTTTCAATTCGGCGGCGCTGATTGCTTGGCCCATGGAGGTGAGCACCAGCAACCGCGTGCCCCTCAGGGCGGGATCGGCTTTGATCGCGGCCGCCAGCATAAAGCCATCCATGTCCGGCATCTGCACGTCCAAGAGGGCCAAATCGTACGGGTTGCCCTGGGCCACTGCGGTCCGCAGCAGCTTCAGGGCTTCCTCACCGCCCTCGGCGCTGCCCGCCCGCATTTTCCAGGTCGCCAGCTGTTGGCGCAGGATTTGACAGTTGGTGGGGTTGTCATCCACCACCAGCACGCGTCCCCGCAAATCACCGGTGGGCCGTTCGGGAGCGCGCGCGTCCTCGGTCTGCTTGTCCAGTTGGGCCGTAAACCAAAAGGTGGAGCCCCGGCCCGGCTCGCTCTGCACCCCAATCTCTCCCTCCATGATCGCCACCAACTGCCTGGCGATGGCCAACCCCAGGCCGGTGCCGCCGTAGCGGCGCGTCGTAGACCCATCGGCTTGGCTGAAAGCTTGAAAGAGCCGCCCCTGGGCTTCGCGGGAAATGCCGATGCCGCTGTCTTGCACCTCAAAGCGTACCCCGGCCTGCGTCTCGGTTTCGCTGGCTTTGGACACCCGGACCACCACTTCCCCTTTCTCGGTAAATTTGATGGCATTGCCGGTGAGGTTGGTCAAGATCTGGCGCAACCGGCCGGGATCGCCGCGCAACCGGGCGGGCACGTCGGGCGCGATCGCGCTGACCAACTCGATCCGCTTGCCTTGCGCGCGTTCGGCCAGCAGGTCCAGGGTGCCTTCGACCGTCTCAATCAAGTCAAAGTCGAGCACCTCAAAGGCCAGCTTGCCCGCTTCGATCTTAGAGAAGTCCAGGATGTCGTTGATGAGGGTCAGGAGGGCTTCGGCACTGGTCCGGATGGTCTCGGCGAACTCGCGCTGCTGCGGCTCGAGGTTGCCGTCGAGCAACAACGCCGTCATGCCGATGACGCCGTTCATGGGCGTGCGGATCTCGTGGCTCATGTTGGCCAGGAATTCGCCCTTGGCCCGGGCGGCGGCTTCAGCCGCGTCCTTGGCAGCCAGCAACGCCTGCTCGGCCCGCCGGCGTGCGGTTACTTCGATCACCACCCCCCCGACGGCCTTGGTTTTGCCATCCCTTCCGGGGATGGGAAAGTAAGAATTCTGCCAATGCCGGACCTCACCGGGTTGGGCGGGTACTTCGCCGCTCACCTCCTGGTTGCAAATGGGTTTCCCCGTGGCAAACACGCTCTGGAAAACGGGTTCCAGAACCGGGGCTAGGCGAGGCACGATTTCTCGGAGGGTCTTGCCCACGTACGCCGCCACCGGCAACCCGGTAAAATCGGCCAGCAGTTGGTTGATCTTTAAGTACCGCAGCTTCGCATCAACCATTACCATGCCAACTGGGGAGGAGTCGAAATAGGCATTCAATTGATCTTCACGCTCGGTCAGTTGCGCCGTGCGAACCTCCACCCGATGCGCCAGTTCGGCGTTGGCGTTTCGGAGCACCTCCTGGGCTTCCGCGACCTCTGCCCTGGTCTCGGCCGCTTCCCTCGCCGCCTTCGCCGCCTCGGCCTGACGCTGCACCTTGGCGGCGCGCGCGCGTTCGATCTGGCCGGTCACGGCGCCCGCAAGCGTGTTGCGAAGTTCCGCGGCGCTGTCCCTTTCGGCTTCCGTCCACGGTCGCGATTGCCCGTCCACGGTTTCTTTCCAGGCCTCGAACGATTGGCGGGGTCCGAGCCTCGCCTGCCCATGCTCGACGGTCACGGGTTTGGTGGGGTCCCCGGCCCAGGTCACCGTCCGGATCACCTCCGGCCGAAACCAGAGCACGCAGCAGCCGTGTTCGGGCAGGACCTGCACGGCCAGCATGCCGCTGGCCCGCGCCTTCCAGGGACCGGCCGGCGGGAAGAGCTGGGGCAACGTGTGCGTGGCAAACAGCGGCCCTCCGGAGCTTGCCCCCAGCCAGTCCCGCAGCTCCGTCAAGGTACGGTCGTCCGGAACCTCGCCTACCGTCGTGCAAGCCCCGCCGAAAAGGACGGCGGCACCGGTGGATTCCACAAAGTCCAACAGGTTGGGATGCCCCCGGGTCAGCCCGTTCGCAACATCATCGACCGCCGCGATCCGTTCGAGAAACCGGGCCAGCCGTTCCGTGCGCTGGGCCCGGTAGGCCTGCGTGGCCGCCGTGGCCCGCGCGTGGATCGCCGACGCGGTCACCTGCCCCAAAAGCTGGCAATGCTGCCGGAGGGCGAACGGCCCGAACCACGGTTGCTCATGGTGGCAGGCGATCATGCCCCAGAGCTGGCCGGCGATGACCAGCGAGATCGTCAGCGTTGCCCCGACCTGCATGTTGCGGAGGTATTCGAGGTGAATCGGGGACACGCTGCGCAGCACGCACAAGGTCATGTCCAAAGGGGGGCCCGCTTCCAAGGCCAGCAACGGCACGGGGGAATACGTGACGTCAGGGATGAGGCCGAGCAGTTTCCGGGTGTACAGCTCGCGTGCCTGGCGGGGAATGTCCGAGGCCGGAAAATGCGTGCCGAAGTAGGAGGTGACGCCCTCGCGCCGCGCTTCGGCCACCACCTCGCCGCTCCAGTCGGGCGCAAAGCGGTACACCATCACCCGGTCGAACCCCGTCAGCCGGCGGGTTTGCTCCGCCGCCATCCGGCAGGCCTCGGCCTCCGACGGGGCATTCTGGATTCCCGGGAGCAGGCCGCCCACCGAGGGGACGACCCCGTCGGGTTGCCTGCGCTCGAGTTCCAGGATGAGGTCGGCGTCACCCCGATGGAGGATCCCGTCCAAGCGCTCAGCGGGATGGGACCGCGAGGCCAACGGCAGGGGATTGGCCTCGCGGGGGTCGTCCCCGGCTGCCGCCTCGCCCAGGGCGCGGACGGAGGCGGCATCGAGCCAATCCGCCACCGGTCGGCCCAGCATTTCGGCCGGACCCACGCCAAGCAGGGGCTGTGCATTGGCGCTGACCTGCACGACGGTGAAGGCGCTCCCCCGCAGCACCAACAGCACGCCGTACGGTTGGATGGCGCCCGGAATCGTGATGGCCTCCTGCTCGCACCCGGTCAGGTCGATTCCGGCATTCATGCGTCCAAGGGCGCTCTCCTCCCGCCGTCGGCACCGGGCTGGCCATGGAATGATGGAACGGCCCGCGGGGCAACGGCCCCCGAGGTGGGCGGACGCTGCCCGGAATGACTTCCGAGCGCCTCTTTAAGGACGGGATTTGCTTGGCCCGTGGCCTGCATGAGGGAGAAAAGGCGCATGATGGGTGGTGAGGATCAACGCGCCTCCAGGAACGTTACCCCTGTATAAGCAATAAATATTAGATAATATGAATGGGGTCAACCGCGGCGTTTGCGGGCGTTGATGCCCCGCCTTTCAGCCACCCACGCAAGGCCCGGCCGCGAAGCCCTCCAGGATCCGCTTGGCCAGGCGCTCGTAGAAGAAGGTCACAGGCTCAGTGCAAGCTAAGGTTTATCCGGATTGACTGGCGCAATGCGGCCCTGATCGTCCACCCGGAACAAACCGAGCTTGCCAGGGCACGCCAGGGTTGACGAATCGACCAAGCGACCGTAAGCGATGCGCTCATGGACGCTCCTTCCCTTTGGTGAGTGCTTGGACGATCTGGCGCACCATCCGGCGCGTGTCCATCCAACCAATCAAGATGCGCACTTCGAGTTCCACCACTTGCAGGTCGAAGGCGGAAGGCTTGCGTCCCCAGCCATTGCGTGAGTCGCGGTATTGCCTGCAAACGTCCAAGGCTTTTTTCCAGGCAGCATCGGGATCCTGATCCGACCACTCGATAATCCGGTCGAGTTCGGCGAGCGCTTGCGTTTTTTTCATGGCGGAAAGGGATTCTCTTGCTTCAGGCCATTCTCCTACTTCAATTTGATAGAAAAAGCGTTTCGTTTTTCTCCGTTTTCCTGCGCGACGAAACGTCTCCTGTCTGGCCCGCCGGGGGGCTCTCCTTTCCCGAGCGTGGCCTTCGGGTAAGGAATCCCCATCATCGTTCGACTTCCTTTGCGAGGGCGGCGACCAAGAGGGTGTTCGCGAGGTCCACCTTCTGGCTCACCGTCAGGTCCTGGGTAAGCCGATTCTCCTCAAGGAACTCGCCAAAACAGGGATCTGCCAAGAGCTGGGCCACGATCAATTGGCGGCTGCGGCCATCGACAAGCATCGTTCGCGCCTTGTCCCGCAAAGTAAAAAACGCCTTCACGGCGGGGACTTTTCTTGGGCGGCCAGGGCCTTGGCGGCAAAACCCCTGCGGGTGAAGCTTCGGGCGAGGTCAAAATAAGCGTGGAGTGGATCCATGGTTTTGCCCCTTCAAAAGCCTTTCGAACGCCAAGCGTTCCGACGTTTCGCGTAGCGGAATGAACCGGACCTCCTGGCCGTCCCAGATTAAACGATCCCAGACCCCCATCGAATCCCGGTACAGGATGGGGAATCCGGCGAAGGACCGGCCTTCCGCGGCCTCAACCTTGGACAGAACGTTTTCGGCGTCGTTGGTCACGCTCCGGTTGCCAAGGTTGAGGTCCCAGATTTTAAGGACATCACCGGCCACGGCGTAACTGAAATCGGCGGCGGATCGGTTCATCGGTTGGGATTACGCCGGGGATGTATTTGATTCAGAACGCAAGGTGGAAAGCCTTGCCCCAACCCGCTGCGCACCCCCACGATGTCACTGACCCGTTGTTCGTTCAACTACCGCAAGGCGGCGTAAGTGCCGGTGAGGGTTTTGCTGGTGCCCGCCGAACCCCGGACCAACGCCATCTTCGTCTGTTTGTCGAGGATCAGGGCTGAGGGTTTTGCTTGTCTAGGGCAACTTGCAGATGGCGAGGGGTCAGGACAGCTCCCGCGCTGGAAAAGGTGGTCGGATGTGCCTTTGCTGGAGGCAAACGACGCAAAAATCAACTTGCGAGGACGCTCCTAAATACCGGAAGAGAAAGGGTGGCGTGAGTTCTCAGCGGGAGCGTCATAGCCATAAACTTAGGTTCGATCCATGTTCAAAACGGACGTTGGGCTTGCCGCAAGCACCACGGAAGGTACAAACCTGGCCCGATGACAAAAATCCGTCTTGCTTTGATCGCCGCCTGCGTGGCCCTGTTGTTCCCTCAGACGGGTTCCGCCCAAGGAACCCTGTACACGGTAAATGGGGTGTTTCCGGCGAACGAGCCGACCACGGCGTACAGTGCCCCCAACGCAGCGTTCACGTTGACGTTCCTGATTCCCGCTGCGGTGCCGGATTCGGAACCTCCCCACCAACCGTTCCACGGGTACACGCCCCTTCACGCGGGCAGTTACACCTTCAACGGAACCACCACGGCGTTCACCGGAGGAACTTATCACGAGGATTCGACCACCGCCGGCAACGAATTTGTGGTGGACCTGACCACCACGTCCGGACTCGACTTTGGCTTGTACGGCGTCGCGAACACTTTCCTGACGGGTACAGGGATTCAAGGGAACGCCTTGAGCCTGCAGGTGCCGGGTGAACCGGCGGTGGGTTTTAACTCCCCGGCAGCCAAAGGGGCGACGGTCAACGGGTTCACCATGAACATCATGGGCTACTACCCGGCCACCAACGTGCCGCTCACGCAGATCAGCGCTCCCAACACGGCGTTCCTGGTTGAGTACACGATCCCCAACCCCTCCCCTAACCCGCACTTTGCGTACTTTTTGTACGGCTCGGTCACGTTCCAGGGGGTGACGCACCCGTGCGACGTGTCCCTCAGTTATTACTACCACTCCCCCACCTTCGAAGCCATCGTATGCGCCACGGACGTGGGCCTTGTCGAGTTTTACACGATTTACGCCGGGCATGCGCCGGTGCTGTTCCGGGCTTCCGGGCCGACGTTCACGGTGCCCCTGGGCCCGCTGGGGGCGGGGCGTGGTTGGTCACTTTACAGCAACGTTGGTCCCACCTCCTTTCACAGCGCGATGGTGCTGCCTGCGTTCATTGCCCGACGGTTCTGAACCTTGGGGTAAACTTTAGCACCGCAGCTTTCACGGCGTTGGGAAACCGGTCGGCAGATGAATCCAGCCTTCACGCTGGGCCGCTGCGGCCTGATGGATCTTTGGTCGCAAAGTCCAGCCCTGCATTGCAGCACGTGCCGTCAATGCGGAAATCAGCGCGAGCAGCAACGCGGCTGTCCGCATGGCCGGCAATGCGATTCGATCCGCGGAAACACTCAGTGGCCACCACCCGACGGTGGCCTGCATATGCCGATCCGTTTCCCGAAAGCAAAGGCGTTTGCGCAGGTCGTTGTCCCGGGCGTTGAACGTCCATGCGGCCATTGCCGCGGTGAAATCCAAAGGCCAGCCGAACGGTGCATCAATCCCCACCGCATCCGAATCGGCGATCAACGCCGTCAGCTTGTGGTCCTCGCAGCCGAGACATGGCATCGCCGCAACCGCCCGATCGGCCTCCCATGTGAGCGCGCAAGCGGCGGTTTTTTTGGGCTGCGAAGAAATATCGATCCCCTTGCGCGTGGTCGGCGCCCCGTAATCGGCGACGCACAGGATTCGCCGATCCACCCGGTGACCGAAGCTTTCGAGCATGCGCACCCAGGCCCGGAAGGTTTTGCCCCGACCTTTGGCGTCGCGGTGTGCTGGGCTGCCCGCCCGCACCGGAAAGGCCGGTGGACGGGCTCCGCCCGCCGGATTTTAGGCGCGTGCGTGTTCCAGATTTTTCAGGGTCGGGAGGCGGTCGATGGCTTTGCCGGATTTCTTCTGCGCTAGGCGCAGCTCGTAAAGGCTCTGCAGATTGAGCCAGAATTCCGCACTGGTGCCGAAGAAATGGGACAGGCGCAAAGCGGTGTCGCCCGTAATGGCGCGGCGGCCGGCCATTCAAAACAGATCCGCCACTGATCGTTGGTGCGGATGCTATACGGGCCTTTTCGGTCCCCTCTCAGGGCTTCGAAGCGGTTACCGGGCAAAGCCGCAAGGTCGGTTATCGCCACGGCCGCCTCAAGGCGGTCCGCTTGTCCCGATAACTGAAGATTACTTATAATCATACCAGACCTTTACACTTTACGTCAAGCGTAACGGTCGATTGAGAAATAGCGACGGATGGATCATTATTTTCGTCTTTCAAAGACCTTGCGACGAAGGCATCCATGCCCTCCCCGGGTTTGCTGCTTTTCCAGTCAACCCAGGTTGACAGGCAGCAACGCAAATTTCGTCGGGTACGGCGTGGCGGTGCCACGTAAGAAAGGGTAACTTCGATGCGAATGTCGAATTTGTCGGCCTGGCGTCTGAACTGGGGAGGTATTGGTACTTGATAGACGTGACATTCCTGGGCGCGGAAAAGTACGGTCGAAAATCAGAAGTTGCCCGTCTCCTGGGCGTGTCGCCTCAGGCCGTATCCAACCTTTTTGCAGGCCGCCAGAAGCTAACCGGCGTTTTACCGGACGCGGACGCCACGACGCGTTAAATTTACAATCTTGTATGCAGAAGAGAAAGATTGCCCCAGCTTGGTTCGGCTTGCCCAGGCTTGAATCGTCCGTGACCGCGCCGTAACTTGTGGAATCGTGAGCGGTTTAGCGGAAATCCAAAAGGCCATCGAGCAGTTAAGCCCTCCGGAGCGCGCAGAACTGCGCCGGTGGTTGGGGACTGAAGGTGCGGCGCGCGAGGCCGAGTGGGCCACGCTTGCGCAAACGCGTTTGGAGGGAATCGACCGCGGGGAACGCCCCACGCACGAAGCGACGGAGGTACTGGCCGAAGCGCGCCGTCTGCTGGCCGGATGAGCGTTCGTTTTGACGACGAGGCCCGGCAAGAATACCTAGAAGCCGTGCGCTTTTACGCCGGTAAAAGTTCTTCGACCGCACAGGGCTTTGTAAATGCCTTTGAGGCCGCGTTGTCGAGCCTTTGCGCGGCCCCCACCCGTTTCCGGGAAATCGGAGGCGGTGTGCGGGTGTGCCGCTTGCAGCGTTTTCCCTATGCCATCGTGTATCGGGCAGGTGGCGACCACTTAACCGTCCTCGCGGTCAAACATGACCGGCGCGACCCCGATTATTGGCGCCATCGTTTGGGCGAGGAAGAAGCAGAGGGGGCCCGTGAGCCCCGGGAGAAGTCATTACGGTTCTCCCGGGTATAACCTTGTTTTCTGTCTTAGGCCTAAATCACGAATTTACTTTCAAAGAGGAATTCCTTACGGTCAAGCTAACGTGAGCGAGGAACTTCCCCCGGGAATTGGAGCCATCTGTGGGCCCGGTGCCCCCGCCGGGCGAGTTCCTCCGCGTCGAGTTGGAGCGCCGGGGCTGGGGCCAGGCCGAGCTGGCCAAGGTCGTGGGACGCCCCCTCCCCACCATCAACGAAATCATTCAAGGCAAACGGGCCATCCTGCCCGAAATGGCCGTCGCGCTGGGGGCGGCCTTCGGCACCGGCGCCCTGCTGTGGCTGCAACGCGAGTCGGCCTACCGGCTGTCGCTGGTCGAACAAAGCGATCCCGAAACCCGGGCGCGGGCACGCCTCTTTGATTTCGCGCCGGTCAAGGACATGGAACGGCGGGGCTGGATCACGCCGAGACGAAAGGCCCACGACCTTGAAGCGGCGTTGTGCCGCTTTTTCCACGTTCCGTCCCTGGAAGCGCCGTTGCGCCTGACGGCCTCGGCGCGCCAGCCGCTCGTGGCCGACGAGTTCACCGTTTCGCAGCGCGCGTGGCTGTTTCGGGCGGCGCAGCTGGCGGCGATGCTCCACACGCGGCCGTTCCACCCGGAGGGATTGGAAGCGGGCTTGGCCAGCCTGCGCAAACTGGCAAGCTCCGCCGAAGGGGTGCGGCACGTGCCGCGCGTGCCGGCGGAGTTGGGGGTGCGGCTGGTGGTGGTCGAGCCCCTGCCGCGCACGCGCCTGGACGGGGCGGCCTTTTGGCTCCAAGACGATCAACCGGTGATCGTGCTGTCGCTGCGCTACGACCGCATCGACTGGTTCTGGCACACGCTGGCGCATGAACTCAGCCATATCCGCCACGGCGACAAACGTTCCGTGGACGCGAACCTCGTGGGCGAGTCGCGGTCGGAACCCTTGAACG
>DASWVC010000418.1:0-4369 GCA_036401335.1 Chthoniobacterales bacterium | reverse complement strand
GGCGACGTGCTGGCCATGCGTCTTGAAGGGGAACCTACCACCCATCGTGCCCCGTTGGCCAAAGTCTTCGTTCAGCTCTGCCTTTGGAGCGCCTCGACGGGACACAACGAACCGGAGGGTTGATTCCGCTTTGGCAGGGGCGGGGCTCCTTTGCCATGGTAGCGGGCATCCATGCCCCCGAAGGAACCCCTGCCACTCATCCAACAACTGAAACGCTGGCGTCACACCCAGCGCCTCAGCCAAAGTGAAGCGGTGCGTGTCCTGAATGAGTTCGGGATCGCCGTCACGCTGGCATCGCTCCAAGCCTGGGAGATCGGCCGTTGGAACCCCCGAGCGCCCGTGGCCTTAGCACTGGCAGAATTTCTCCGCCAACGGCTTTGAACGCAACCCTCACCAACGGCCGATAGAACCAAACCGCTGACCGGATGGGTCACCCCGCAGTACCCGATGGTCCGGAGCGCTTGGGCGTAGGATCATCGCTGATTCGATGGCAGGGAGTTATTGACCCCACTTGCCCGCGCTTGCGCGGGATCCAAACCCACGGGGCGAAGTGGACGCGGAGCCAGGCGCCGAGAATGGGCCAATTCTTGGCCAGCTCGTCGGAGGCGCCTGTCAATAACTCCCTGTCGATGCCATCCAAGTTCTTGACCCCACATTTTCAAAGCACGGATCGAAGGTGCGATTACGAAACGCTACGGTTCAGAACTGTCTTTTAAGAGACAAAAGAGCGACGCGCCTCTGCCGTCGTTGTTTTTAATCTTTGTTTTATTTAAGAGGGTGCCTCGTGAGGGATGAAAAATACCTTCTTCATGGTAGCCCCTTGGAGGGGATAAGTACCTTTTTCATGGTAGCCCTCGGCGCCAATTAAAAGATACCTTTTCCATGGTTGAAAAGTACCTTTTTCATGGCTGGCGGATACCTTTTTCATGGTCAAAAGATACCTTTTTCATGGCAGGAATACCTTTTCCATGGTTTGCGGATACCTCAATTTATTTAGATAGGATTTCGATACCTTCCGTTGACTTAGGTATCAAAACTCTGGCAAACTAACCTGAGTGCAAGAGATTCGACCCGAAGACAAGCCTCCGGAGCAACTGACTTGGTTGCTTCAACCGACCAAAGAGTCTGTGGTCAGGCAAGAAAACCGGTTGGTTGAGGCCCGCTACAACCTTACCACTCGGGAGCTCAAACTGGTCATGTACGCTTGCGCCATGGTGGACCCAAAATCCAAAGACTTTGGCCTGTGCCAGATTCGGGTTCAGGACTTTGCGAAGCTTACTGGAACGGATCCTAACACGCTGTACAAAGAACTTCGGGAGACCGCGGAACAAATCCGCCGTAAGGACCTCATTCTCGAGAACATCCCCCAAAACGATCCCGTGACGGGCGAGGTGAAGTACCGACGCATTGCTACCGCCTGGTTCATCAACGTGGTCACCGACGCGAATGGCGACGGTTATCTTGCCGTCCGTCTCGAACCCCAACTCAAACCGTTCTTACTGCAGCTGAAAGGGCATTATACCGAATTTCAGATTGGGTTCGCGGTGCGCATGAAATCGCAATACGCAATCCGGCTTTATCAACTCCTTCAGCGGTGGGCTTTCGTGGGTGAACGAAGGATTGCTCTTGATGAGCTTCGGCTGTGCCTGGGTTGCCGGGAGATCGACAAACATGGCCAGATCGTCAAAGATCACCTGGCGGCTTACAACAATTTCAAGCGGAAGGCGCTGATTCCTGCGGTCGAGGAGGTCAACGCCAAAAGCGATCTAAGCGCACAGTTTTTTGAAGAGAAGTCCCGTGCTTCTAAATCGGTTGCGGCCCTCCGCTTTGTCGTTCGCCGAAACGCGACTACCGCCAATGCCTTTCAAGGTCTGCCTTCGCCAATTTTGCCTAAGCTTCCGGACGAGCAACAGTCGCAGGTGGATCGACTCGCTGAAGAGTTTCGTTTAAGTGCGAAGCAGTCCGAGGCGGTGCGTGACTACGTGAACAAATCTGGCCTGAACTACGTGCACGAGAAAGCTGAGATCGTCCGTGCCAGTACCTCCATTCGCAACCGTACAGGTGCCTTCTTGTCAGCGCTTCGGGACGACTGGCCAAAACCTGTTGCAGACGCCGCACCGAAGCCAAAACAGAAAACGCTGGTTGAACCTCAGGGATGGCGTGAGGCCCTCAAAGGGCTTTACCAAAACGCAGACTACAGCGCGTGGAGAAAGTACGCGGACGTTCCTGAAAGTTTGAAGCAAGAAGTGGAAACTTACCTGAGTAAGCCGAAGGAAACGGCGGTTTGATGGGCTCTACACCGATGTCATGGATTCAGGATCCTGAACTCGCTCACCCATGACGAACTTGCCGAGCTTTCTTACCCATTACTTCGAAGCCGATAAAGGCCCGTTCCGCAACATTTGCGACTTGCCTGATCCGGAGGTTGAGGCCGTGATCGAAGCGGAGAAAAACGCCCCTACCACCTTCAACCGTTTTGCCCTGGGTGCCAATTTTTTCAAGCTTCGGCGCGCTGCAGACGACCTGCTGATTGAAAAGTATGCCGAAAAGTTTGGAGTAAGACCAAAGATTCGTCCTTATTTTGCCACCTTAGGGGAGTTTGACCGAACCAGGACCATGTACCGGGAAGGCAGGAGCCTTCAAATCAGCCTTTCAGATTTGTCGCCACTCCAAGTTACGTTCATGTACCCGGATCACTTTCATTTGGTCTGGAGCAAAGGACTGTTTCGCCCGGACTTTCCTTACACCCACGAGCCGTTTCATGAGTTACTTTTCACCTACGCGGAATTGCCGGAGGCGATCAAGGTGCATCAGTTCGATCGACGGATCGCCGAGGCAAACCGCTATGGCCGGTGGGTGTCATCGTACATCGAAGCCCATGTCTGGGACCCGGATATCCCATCCAAAGTAAACGCTGGAACGGATCCCTAGCACGCTCACCGTTTAGGTCCAACGTCCGCGGGCTTGCTTCAACATCATCCTTTTCGACCCTTAGGCACCTTGTAGTGGTTGCGCTTCCCGAAGCGATGGGGCAGGGGAACGGCCATCCATCCTGTGCACGAGGCGCGTGTTTTGGTCGCGGTGGATCGGCTGCCACTCCCTCCGCTCGTGCAAGGTCAGCATCCGGCATAAAGCCGCTCCTTCGTCGCTTTTTATTCCGTTGCTTTCCTTGCCGCTTCGCTCTCGGTTCGTGGCCGGAGGTCACTGCATTTTGCGTTCGGGAAGAACTGCGTTCTTCCAACGCAAAACTAACGCTTTTGTTGCTCGTTATTTTGTGGCCTTCCCTTTCTGCTTTTTGAGCAATGTTTGCAGCGCCAGCGCCTGTTGAAGGGTTTCATGGGGTGGGGGACACCGGCACACAACAACTTACTTTGTTTTTGTGTTTACATTTGGTTTCCGGCACACCATGATCTGGGTGGATTCAACCCCTTTCTATACCGTTTGCCATAAATCAGTTCCGAAAAGCGCACTGGGCGGCGACGGTTTCGGGGTCCTTAAAATAGGCGTGGAGGGCGTCGACTAACCGCTTGTACAAGGCTTGCGGCGTCTTGGCCAGGAAGTCGGCAAACCAGTCGGCTTTCATTCGCAGCCAGAGCCGCTCGATCGGGTTTAAATCCGGGCTGTAGGCTGGCAAGTAGCGGGGCTCAAAGTGGTGCCAGTTTAACCGTTGGGCTTTGTGCCAGGAGGCGTGGTCCACGATCAAGACTTGCCGCTTGCCCGGTGGGCACGGCACGGCTTGGGCCAACTGGTCTCTGAAAGGGTTGGAAGGCCTCGGTGTCCACGGCGTCAAAGACCATCGTGAAACACGGGCCGCTCGCGGGACAAACCGCCCCGACGACGTGGGCCCGGAGGTGGTCGCCGAGGTAGGGCACCCGCGGCCGACTGCCGCGCAGCACCCAACGTCGGCGGGGGCGCGGGTCGCCCTCCACCCCGCCTTCATCGCCGAACCACAGCTCGACGTCCGGATCGTCCTGCAACGGCCGCAGGCCCTCCAGGAAGGCCTCTCGCGCGGTTTCATCCTGCCGTTCAGGCCACCTCCGCGGCACGCGCAAGTTGCAGTCCAGTTGGTGCAAGTAACGGATCACGGTGCGGTAGCCTAACTCGACGGCGAGCTGGTCTTTGAGCCAGCCGTGGAGCTTGACCCCGGTCCAATGGAGTTCGCCGGCCCGCGACGGGTCCGCGAGCACCGGGATCAGCAGGTCCTGCAAGCGTTCAAACCTCACCTTGCGCGGTCGGCCCGGGCGCGGCTTACTGGCCAGCGCGTCGATGCCGCCGCGGTTGAACAGCTCGACCCACAAGCGCACCCACCGGTCGCTGCGTTGGTAGAGTAGGCAGACCTGCGAGCGGGCGACGCCCAGCAGTAAGGCAC
>DASWVC010000417.1:0-5894 GCA_036401335.1 Chthoniobacterales bacterium | reverse complement strand
ATGCCGAATACTACGGGTGCTCAATCCTTTACTCGGAGGATTATCACGACGGTCGGTATTACGGGACGGTGAGGGTGGTCAACCCGTTCACGTGAACGTTGGAATACGAAAGGGGCCGAAGTTAACTTAACTTCCCCGTTTGTGAGCCAAAATCCCCTCGAGGACGGGGTGCTCGCCGACCTTTTTCGGGCTACACGTGGGCCCAGCGGGGCGGTTGGGCAAACAGGGGCAATAACCCGAGTTGTTCCAAAACGGCATTGAGGTCGGCGGGGATCTGGGTCAGCAAGCGGCAGGCGGCTTGGCCGGCGAGCGTCACGGTGCCCACCCGGATGGATTGCAACCGGCGCAGGAGTCGGGGCACGTCGACCGTTTGGCCCTGGGCGCGCCATTCCTGGCCGAGGCGCGCGCAGAGCCAATAGGCCAGAAAGCAGAGCCGCACGTGGTTGCGCACCCGGTCGGGCCGAAAGTGGTAAACGGGCCGGACCTCCAGGTAGGTTTTGAGGTGGCAAAAGGCCGCCTCGACGGTCATCAGATTTTTGTAGTGCTTCAACACCTCGCCTTTGGTGCCTTGAACGGGCGTCAGGCCGGTGTGCAACAGGTAAAAGCCGTCCCGGCTTTGCTCGGCGTCGAGGAGTGCCTGCCGGGGCTGCCAGCAGAGCCGGCCCTGTTCATCGACCCGGTAGTCAAAATATTGGTGGGCTTTCAAGCGTTGCAGCGCCCGGCCGGCTTGGCTGGCCAACTTCTGGGGGTCGACCCGTTTGCGCGGCACGGCCGCCAAGCGGGTCAGTTCGGCTTCGGCCTTCTGCAGGCGAGCCTCACGGCGGGCTTGGTCGCGGTGCTGGCGTTCCTCGCCGCCTGCAATGACGTAGCGCTTGCCCTCTAAGGTCACTTCGACCAGGTGGGTCCGATCCCACAGGAGGGGTTGGGCCTCCTGGGGCAACGCCGCCAAGACCGCCGGCAGGCTCGCCGCCGAGAGTCGGGTCACAAAGGGCAGGTCGTCGGCCCGCAAGGCTTCCAGGTTGAGCCGGCTGCTCATGCCGCCATCGAAGACGAACACCGCCTGCCGGATGCCGAAGCGCCGCTGGAGCGTGTGCAGCAGCCCGCGCAAGGTCTCGGTGTCGGCCCGGTTGCCGCGCAGCACTTCGACGTGCAGCGGCACGCCGTCGGCGTCGGTCGCCACGGCCAAGAGCACCTGGGGCCGGTCGCCACGGTGATCCCGGCTGTAACCGTAGCCACTCAAACCCTGCGGGCCTTTGCCTTCAAAATAAACGCTGGTTAGGTCGTAAAGCACCAGGCTCACCGAAGCCGGAAACGCCTCGGCATAGAGGGCCTGTTCGAGCGGGACCCACCGGCCGTTGAGCGCGTCCATGGCCTCGTAGAGGTCGTCCTCGTCGAAGGCCTCGCTCGCAGGGTCCAGCCCGCACGCCGCGGCCAACAGCGTGCCCTGGGCCTCGTCGGCCAGCGCCCGTTTGGAGCACGGGCTCAACACCCGGCCAAAAATCATGGCCTGCACGAGCGCCCGCGACCGGGCGTCCGGCAAGGCGGCCAGGACTTTTTCCAAGCCGAAGCGTGCCCAGGCGTCGCGCAACACGGCCAAGCCGCCGTAGTTGAGCGCGCTGGAGAGTTCCAGCCCTTCCAGGGGCACGCAGGGCTTGCCGGCCAGGGACGCGGTGAGCAGCGCGCGCACGTCGGGGGGCAGGGCCGTGATGTTGCACACCGTACGGGAGCGGGGCCCGGCGGGGGTTCGAAAGGCTTCGCGCACCAGGTAGGACACGTAGGTTTTGTTCCCGCGTTTGGACTTGGTGGCCTGGACGAACATAATTGCTACACGGTAAGCAATCCGAGCACGATCTGCAAGAACTAATCGAAGTATAACGCTAAAATTACTTGCTACAATTCTGGCGCCAAAACCCTTCCTCTCGAGGGAAACATCCGAAAAAGCCGCGGAACTTAGGTTAGGCCCGTGTCGCGTTCCAAGATCACACGCTGCCGGAAAAGGGGCAAATGCTCGGCGTATTTGCGCACCACCGTGTCAATGACCACCCGATCGCTGGCCAGTCCTTTCTCGATGATGCGCGCCGGCAGCGGGGCGCAGGTCACGCCTTGTTCTTCACACGCTTTGCAGGCCCGCTTCTCGCGCTTCAAGACCCGCACGAAGTACTGAGCCGGTTCGACATCGAGTTGCTCACTTTGCTCATAACCGATGACCACGGTGGGCCGGCCGCACTGGCCACAGACGGACTGCTCCGCCGTGCCGGCGATGAACTGTTCCACCCGGGGCAGCTCGGCCGGCCATTCCTGCCGGCCTGGATGCGGGCGCGTCGGCTTGGCCGCAGGCAGCGTGGCGACGGGCTCGCGTTGGCTCTCGGCGTGAACTTCGGCCACGCTGACCCCTGGCTCGGCTTCCAGCAACTCCAGTTGCGCGTCGGAGAGCCGTTCACTGCCGGACCCGTACTTTTCGAGGCGGATTAGGCGCAAACGCTCTTCCAACACCCGCACCTTGTATTCGGCAAACCGGAGCCGTTCCTCTGTCAGGGTCAGCCGTTGTTGATCGCGGCTCAATGAGGCGTTTAGCTTTTCCCACAACGGTCCGGGCAAGGTGGCGGCGAGCTGCTCCCTCAGCGCTGCATCCAGGGTTTCGGGCGGGGGAAAGGCTCGCTCAATTCCCCTTCCTAACTAACAAAAACGATGTATTTTTAACAGCGTTTTCTCACCTTTTTTCTCCGCTCAAGCCACTTTTCGATACCAGTTTTTGCGCCGGGTCTGACTCAGGTCAATGCCCCCGATTAACAGCGAAAACTCCTCCTGACTCAAGGTCACGCACGCGGCTGCGGGTCCCGGATCCGGCCAGCTGAACCGACCGCGTTCCAACCGTTTGGCACAAAGCCACAGCCCGCTGCCGTCCCAGAAGAGCACCTTGAGCCGGGTGCGCGCTCCATTGCAGAAGATCACCAAGTGACCGCTCAACGGGTCGAGTCCCAGCGAATCGCGCACCAGCCCATAAAGCCCTTCAAAGCCTTTACGGAGGTCGGTTGCCCCCGCGGCCAGGTAAACTTTGGTGGCGGGCCCCAGGCCAAACATCGTTTACCCCTCCTCCAAGACCTGCACCAACCGGCTTAAGGTCGGCGCATCAAAGGCCGGTCCAACTCCAATCCGGCGTCCACCGGCCAGGATCACTTCCAGCGCCGGCGCACCGGCCGCGTTCAAAACCGGCGGCGCCCCGTTGACCTTCACGGCCATCAAGCGGACGCCGGACTCGCTTTCACGGGGGTCGCCTTGGGGCCTTTTCACGTGACGCCGCAAGGTGCTGGTCGCCACGCCGTGCCGGCGGCAGAACTCACTGACGCCCAAGCCACTGACGCCGAATTCACTCACCAACTGCTGGACTTCTTCGCCGGTTCGGCGCCTTCGACTCGCCCCTTCGGGATGGATGCTCATGATCCCAATCCAGCAGAAAAACCTGTACCGCCGCTAGATGGGGTTCGCCAGACGCTCCCTTTTCTTCAGACGGGAATGGTCGGCGTGCTCGATCTCACGGGCGAGAACGGACGGGAGCTAAGCTTGCATTGTCGGCGATGCGCCCAGCAGATGGCGGCACGACCGGGGTATGGTGGCGGAATGACGATGGCGGTCGTAGGTGGCCTGGGCCGGGCCTTCGCGGTTGCCGCTGAGGAACTCCCCCGTGATTGGCATTTCACGGGGTTGCGACTCCCGGATTTTCTTGCCCTTGGGCGTGTGCGCCGCACCGACCTCTTGTGCCTTTGGAGGCTTCAGGCCCAGGAACGGGCGCTGCGTGCGCGAGGCATTCACCTAGCCAACATCAACGGCGAGATGAACTTGCTTGGTTATTGGCAAAGCAATGGAGAGAGGCTCGTGCCGCGCGAAACGCCCGCCTCTGGCGTGATACTCCATGTGGGGACAGATTTCATCGCCCAAGTGCGCAACGACCTGCGCACCGTGCATGACATGCACGCGGTGCCCAGACGCACTCCCGACGTCTGGGTGCCCGTGTGTCGCTACAACGTCGACCCATTCTTCAAGGAGGTCGCGTGCGACCCGATCTACGCCGATCCGGAGGACGCTGCTCACGGGCGGCTGCGCGGTGTGGTTGAGACCTCGCGGCGAGCGTGGTGGGTCTCATCCGTTCAGTGGCATCACATTGATTGGCACCGCGACATGCAACGTCGCATTTGGGACGCGCTGATATGGTGGATGGGAAAGATCGCGCCGCTGGCTGAGGTAGCGGTTCCGGAGCTACCGCTCGGTCCAATCGAGATCTTCTTGCGATTCGAAAACCTCGAAAACTGGACGACACAGCGCCTCGACGACCTTCCCGGTTCGCAAGAGGCAGAGGTCGGCGTCAATTGGCGCTTGCCGGCCGTTCGGATCACCCTTCCAGTGGGATTTCTTCGGCACTTCGCGACCCCCACCAATGTCGCGGAGCGCAAACTCATCTGCGCCTGTTTTGCCGGAATCGCTGCACTCGGCGGCATGCGGTTCGATCCCGCCAAACGCGACGAACTCGTTCAAAGCGTGGTGCGCAGCGAAGATGCCCGTTTTTTCCATCTCGCCTTCCCGCAGAACATCCGCCAGCAGCTCCAATCATCGGACCGGCTCCAGCCGCGCTTCATCAGCGAAGGTGAGATTAATTTTGTCTGCGTTGGGCTGGCTCAACGCATCCTCCGCCAATCTGAGACCGGGGTCGTGGAAGGCGCAACGGAATGCCATAAGTTTCTCCACGCGGTGGTGGACGACTGCTGGAGCCACCTCCGCGCCTTACTGGAAAAATTGCACCGCGGCTTGGTGATCGACCGTGCGTTGAAAAATGTTGAAGCAATGGAGTGCGACACGCAGCTGTGGCAAATGACCGCCAGCGCACTTCTTGCCACGCACGAGGACCGCGAGGACGTGATTGAGGCCGCCCAGCGCCGTGAAGGCGAACGGGCGCGTGCCAAGCTTGCCAGTCGGATTATTGTCGAAATGGCGGTTTGCACCTGTCCCGCCTCCGGAGGCGCCGCGATCAGCGAATCCGATTGCGACCAACTGCTCGCGTTCGTGGACGTGCTGATCTCCGCGGCGAACTCGTCTGACGCTGTGGAACACGGTCTGACGCCGGCGAAAGTGCAGGGATTTCCGAACGGCGAATTTTACGTCGATGACGCGTATTCGGAAGCCGTCGTGCAGCCCTACATGACGGAGCACTTCACCCAGCAGTTCACGGCTGCCGCCACGAGTTACGGCAACTACTACCGTGACCCCGGAAAGGAGCAGGCCCGGGCAGGTGCCGAAGCGTTCGACCCTGTCTTCTTGAAGGCATTCCGAGCCGAATACGGCATCTCGATTGAAGATTTTCTTTCCGCGCACGGCGCACTCGAAAAAGATGTGCTCCGGGATGAGCGTCTCGTTGTGCAGCGCACCCCGCGTCAGATCCGTGAAGTCCTCAAGTCCGATGGCCTCTCCGCTGAGGTGGCGGACCGCCTCTTCGAGCACTTCTCCCTTTGGCCGCGCGGCGCGTGGGATAAAACTCCAAAGGGTTTCACCGCCAAGGATTGGTATCCTTGGCGGTTTCGCCGGCGTCTATCGCTCCTCGCGCGTCCATTTGTGCGCCTGGACAAAGGCGACGACGCGCCGGTAATTTTTGCACCGGGCATCGTGCGCGACAGTATTGAGCTTCTAATGGTGCGTCTTCTCCATGGGCGCCTTCCTGCAGAATACTTCCGTTCCGCGGCGATGCGCTCCTGGATCGGCGAAGCAACACGTCGCCGTGGAGACGAGTTCGAAGATCAAGTCGCGGAGGAATTTCGCGCGGCGGGTCTGAACGCCCTGGTCCGACGGCCCATGACTGAGTTTGGCGCCGACGAAAGTTACGGCAATCTCGACGTTCTCGCATGGCC
>DASWVC010000416.1:0-45305 GCA_036401335.1 Chthoniobacterales bacterium | reverse complement strand
AGCCAGAGCCGTTTCGACCAGGTCGAGGCATTGATCGAGGCCGTAGCTGCCGAATTCGATGTCCGTTGGATCCTTCCAGACCGACTCGATCCAATCGTCGGACCGAACCATGTTCTGACGACGCATCGCAAACGGGTCAAGTCCGAGCAACTCACCCAACTCGTCGATCGCACTTTCCACGGCGAAAGTCGATTGCGACGCGCCATAACCCCGAAAGCCGCCCCCGGGAACCATGTTGGTGTAAATGGCAAAGCCATCCGCCTTCTTGTTCGGACAGCGGTAGGCGGTGAGTGGGTTTCCGAGAGAAGCCGCCAGGGTCTCGCCCCCATGGTTGCCGTAGGCTCCAGTGTTCGATACGACTTCCACCTGAATCGCGGTCAGCGTTCCGTCGGCTTTTGCGCCGAGCTTAACGTGAGTCGTCATCTGGTGACGCGTGGTCGCACCGACAAACTGTTCCTCTCGCGTCCACTCCCATTTAACCGGGCGCCCGGTCTCGAGGACCGCCAGAACACAAAGATCCTCGGATACCATCTCCTGCTTGCCGCCGAAGCCGCCGCCCACCCGCTCCGTGAAAACGTGAAGTTTGCCCGGATTAAGCCCAAAGAGGTAGCAGAGCTTCTGGTGCACGATAAACGGTGCCTGCGAACTCGTGCGAACGTGGATCCGGCCGTCATCACCTTTCCAGGCGATCGAACCGTGCGTTTCCAGGTGGACATGCTGGGCCCGCGACGTCGAGTAGGTCATCTCGTGAACGGCGTCGGCTGCCGCGAATCCCTCCCGCACACAGCCGATCTCGCCGTGGATTTCGGCGTAGATGTTACTCTTCGCGTCGTTCCGTTTATCGTGAAGGATCGGCGCGTTCGGTTCCATCGCGACTTCCGGGTCGAACACCGCGGACAGAACTTCGTAATCCACTTGCACTGCCCGACAAGCGGCTTCGGCCGTCGCCTCGTTCATGGCGACGACGGCAACCACCCGCTGGCCCACAAAGCGCACGACGTTGTCGAGAACGTAGGTGTCGTCCGGGTCAACCAGGTGGTCCTCATGCAGCGCCGTGCTGAAAAGGCGGCGCGGAACATCTTCCCACGTAAAGATTTTGACCACGCCCGGGATGGCCAGCGCCGCTTTGACGTCGATACCGTGGATGCGCGCGTGAGCATGCGGCGAGCGCAGCACCTTGATGTGCAGGAGGCCGTCCACCGCCACATCCATTGTGTAACGGGCCTTTCCCGTGACGATCGCGGGGCCGAAAGGGTTGCCGAGACTTGCCCCGCAGGCCTTGCCGGCGATGTCCTCTTCGGCAGACTTTAGACCGTGCAGCGCGTCGTCGATGCTGCGGTAACCGGTGCACCGGCACAGGTTGCCCTTCAACGCTTCGCGCAGATCCGCCCGGCGTTGGCCATCGAGAGACGCCGCAGTCATGATCATTCCGGCTGTGCAAAAGCCGCATTGGAAAGCCTGCGCCCCAAGGAAGGCCTGCTGCATGGGATGCAGATCGCCATTGCCAGAAAGACCCTCGATCGTCGTGACCTCGCGGTTCGCCGCACGGAACGCCGGAACCAGGCAACTATGCACGGGCTTCCCGTCGAGCCATACCGTGCAAGCGCCGCAATCGCCGCCGTCGCAGCCTTTCTTGACGCCGAACCAGCCAAGCTCACGAACAAACGTTCTCAGGCATTGGCCAGGCCGGGGCGCTGCGTGGAAGCATTTGCCGTTGATGTTAAAGCTCATGGGAGGGTTCCGGCAGACAGTTCCTGGCGAATTTGTTCGGCAAAATAATAGGTGAGGCGCTGGCGGTGCTGCGGCGAGCCGTGGACGTCGTCAAGGTAAAGGCCGAAAGGCACCGCGTCGTCCAGTGCGCCCTTGAGCCCCTCCGCGGAGGGCACATTTCCAAAGCGCAGCTGCACGGGTCTAAGCGTCGCGGCGGTGACGGTCAGGAGAAATTCGCCTCGATCCGGGCAGCGGGTGCCGATCAGCAAAACCTCTGAGCGTCCTAAATGGGTAAGCGTGAAGCGGCGGAAAGCAGCGCGTTTCTTCAACGCCGGAGCCGGCAGGAAAATTGAACGCAATAATTCACCGGCACGGAGGACGTTGGCGTGATCTCCGGTGACAAAGTCTGCCACTGGAATATGGCGCGGTGTCCCGTTGCGCGGCCACAGCGTGCACGTCCCTTCCAGCGCTGCGGTCAGGGAAATCATTGGTCCGGCCGGCAGAGACATGACGATGTTGCCTCCAACGGTTGCCTCGTTCCAGATCTTGAACGAAGCCAGAAACGCCCGGCAACATTCCTGGATGAGTGGCGCGGCTTTCCATGTGGGCGGCGCGGTGAAGCGATCGAGCTCTGCAACCTTGCAGGTCGCCGCGATCTCCAGTCCGCCAGTTCCATTGGACAGTGCGGGCCATTCAAATGACTCGAGGTCGATGAGCGTGTGTGTTGCGACCTGCGGCTCCGAGAACAACCAGGTCCCTCCCGCAAGCCAGGCGTATCCCGGTTGCCATTCTTTCACGACGTCGGCGCTGGCCGGTCGCAGGACTTCAGTAATCGTGTTCAGGTCCATGAATCAGGCGGTTTGACGGCTTCAGGCATTCGCCATCTCAAACGCGCAGCGGTTGTGCGTTTCGATGATCGGTTTCATGTCCATCGTGACAATTTCGCCCTCCTGCACGACGACCTTGCCGTTGATGACGGTGAACTTTGCGCTTTGCGGGGCGCAGAAGAGGGTTGCGGCCACCGGATCGTGCAATGCCCCGGCATAACGGATGGTGTGAAGGTCGAGGGAAAAAAAGTCGGCGCATTTACCCGGCTCGAGCGACCCGATGTCGGAGCGGCCAAGCACGCGCGCACCGCCCAGCGTGGCGAGCTCCAGGGCCTCGCGCGCCGTCATCCATTCGTTGGCGCGCACCGGGTCCGACTGCGACAGCAGGAAATGTTTGCGCGGTCCTTCCGGCGGGAGCAGGCCCATCTGCAGCCGCGCGAGCAACATGGCTTGGCGGGCCTCGAGCAGAAGGTTTGAGGCGTCGTTGCTGGCCGATCCGTCCACGCCAAGCCCGACCTTTACGCCCGCCGCCAGGTATTTCTTAATGGGCGCGATGCCCGAGCCAAGGCGCATGTTCGAGCAGGGACAATGCGCTGCGCCGCAGCCGGTCTGGGCGAATTTGCTGATCTCGTCATCGTCCACATGGATTGCATGGGCGAACCAGACGTCGTCACCCAGCCAGCCGTGCGTCTCCATCCAATCCACGGGACGAAGCCGGTAACGCTCAAGCGTGTACCGTTCCTCGTCGCGCGTCTCGCAGAGGTGGGTGTGGAGCTTGACCTTGTACTGGCGGGCGAGCGCGGCCGAGTCGCGCAGCAAAGACGTGGTGACAGAGAACGGCGAACAGGGCGCAAGGGCGACTTGCGTCATCGAGCCCGGAGAGGCGTCATGGTACGTTTTAATGACGCGCTCGCTGTCCTGGAGGATAAAGGCCTCCTCTTCCACGCAGTCGTCCGGCGGCAACCCGCCCTTGGATTGGCCGAGGGACATCGAGCCCCGGCTGGCATGGAAGCGCACCCCAAGGTCCTCCGCGGCCTGGATCTGGCAATCGACGTTGTTCCCGTTCTTGAAGACGTAAGTGTGGTCGAAGGCCGTCGTGCAACCGGAAAGCGCAAGCTCCGCCAGGCCGACGAGGGTGCTGGCGCGCGAAGCTTTCTCCGTCGTCCGGGCCCAGACGCGGTACTGGGCCTGCAGCCAGGGAAAGAGGTTGTTGTTCTGCGCGGCGGGAAGGTTGCGCGTGAGGGTTTGGTTGAGGTGATGGTGGGTATTGACGAACCCCGGCAAGACGATCTGCCCGGAAAGGTCGAGCACGGCGTCGGCCGTCGCAGGAAGTTCATCGTTGGGGCCAACCTGTTTGATGAATCCATCCTCCGCGTAGACCCCAGCGCCTTTCAATTCGCGCCGTTGGGCGTCCATGGTGACCAGGACTTCGGCATTCTTGGCGAGGAGGGTGGCCATGCGGTTTTACGGTGCCTAGGGGCGATCCGGATGGTTTGCCGGACCGTCACTGCCATGTTTACTAAACTTCAGCGCACCCCTCTTATTCCAACGGGCAAACCGGTGAACTTTTCTGCAAATCCCTTCATCTCGGTGTTGTTCAATACACTACTGGTAATTATTGTAGATGGAGAAACTGCGAATGCAAGCAGCCAAGGATGTCCGCCTAAGTCTCTGAGCTCCGTCTACTCTTGTATGGTCATGACAGGCTCAGCGGTCCTTCGTCGGCAACGCCGGGCGTCACGGTCACGCGGACCCGCCGACCGGCGAGGAAGGCCGGCGTGTAAGGGCAACCCGCTGCCGGGCGGGTGCGACGGGGGCGGCTGTTCCACCCCGACACGCTCCAACCGCACGCTGGACCTTTGGTTCCATAGACAGGGCCCGTCACCTGCTTCATGAATTGGCCCGTGCAACCGAATCCCTCAAAACCAATCCATCACCCGAATCAGTCGTTCGCCAGGGGCATGCTGGCGTTCGGTATTCCTGGTCTGTTTCACTTCCATTACATGAACGATGCAATTGTTCGCTGCCGCGGGGACATCGTGCCCTCGAGCCAGGTACACCAGGGTAATAACCGTTTCTGGCACACGCCGTTTCGGAGCTCCGCGCTTAACCTTTCGACAGGTTCTTAGTTATGGGTCGCGACGTACACGCAGATGCCATCGTGACAAAAGCCAAGGACACAGGTGTTGCCCTGGGTGATCGCGCGATTGTGGCGGTCAAAAGCATCGTTCGAGAATACTACGACGCGTCGCTGCTGAGCGACGTGGCGTACCGCGAGAGGGAGAATGGTCTTTCAACGAGTCCGGTCGGCAAAGGAAAAGACCTGAAGGGAAAAATCTTTGTCGGAAAATACTTCATCGAACACATTGATGCTTTTGCCCATCGGGTGCTGCAGGTCGGACACGAACTTCAGCACATCCAGCAACAGCGGGACGGGTTGGGCGGTGATAAAAACAAGGATAAACGTGAGTTCCTGGCTTTCTCTTGGGAGGGGCTTGAGCCCACAAAGGAGGGTACCGGTTCGTTGCCGAGCGCGACCCGCCGAACCATCATTGACACGGCCCTCGGGTATTTCAATTGTTTTGGCGCGGACGATCAAAAGGCACTTGCTGACAAACAGGCAGAACTTTTGTCGCGCCGCAAGGAGGTGGACGGAAAACATGGAAATGCCGCAACCAACCCACCTACCGCGTGTGTGCGGGAATGACTGCGCGCCCCGGTTTCGAGCGAGTTAAGGAGGGTCATTTTGCGTGGAGAGTCGCTCAGGGCCAAATGATCGCGCAGTTATGGGGCGGGCACCGCTGGCCGCCCCTCAGATTGAGTGTTCACTCATGCAGCGCACCGTCGAAGGTGAACTTGTGCCGAGGGCGCAGGAACTCGGCTTCGGCGTTTCGCCCTGGAGTTCGCTGAAGCTGGGAGGGCCGGCGCAATTCCCCGGCCTATGACGCCGGTTTCATTCGGCAAACGAACCCATCGGGACCGGCTGCGATCCGCGAGAAAACACGTGAATGGCAACGCAGTTTCCGCGTTTGGTGGGATGGGCGGTTGCTCCGGGACGGAGTTCAAACGCGATCCCTGCCCCTTGGTCAACCAACCCTTTGGGGAGGCTTTGGTCCGAGTGGGAGGGTAAGTGGCTCTCCCAGTCACGGTCCCGACGCGCGCGTGGCAAGGCGTTGCCCAAAGGCGCAAACCAGCCGCTCAGAGCGGCAATGGCCGCGAGGCAGTGAAGTCCAACTGGCGTAGGGTCACAAGTCTTTTTCGCAATGGATGCTTGGCAATTCCTGCCGCACACGGACGGTGGTTGAATCTAACTCGGCCAATTTTCATTTCGAGGGACCGGGCGTTGTCGCGGTTAGCAACCGACCGACGACTACCGTTACTCTGAGTCATCTTTCCAAATAGTCCTCGCGCCACGACTGCAAGGGCGAAAGGGTGATGCCCTTCTCATCAAACACGTGAACAAAACGGCGGTCGACCGAAAATCTAACGGTTGCTCCCTCTGCAATACTGCGAATCCCGCGGATTGAGGCGGTGACGTTTTCACCCGATTGCAGGTTGGCGAAAACGATCGTCTCGGAGCCAAGCATCTCAGTCGCAACGACGGTGCCAGCCAGCGGGCCGTTATCGGACAGGGCCATGTGTTCAGGCCGGAGTCCTACGGTGCAATCCGCGCCGGCAACATTCCCGTTTGCGTCCACGGTGGCGTGGATGGTGCCCCGTTCGGCGTCGACCGACAAACTCATTCCGTCGCCGTTGACCGTTCGTACCTTTGCTTTCAGCATGTTCATCTGTGGCGTGCCGAGGAACCCGGCAACAAACTGGTTGCGCGGGCGGGCATAGAGTTCGATCGGGGTGCCTGCCTGCTCGACGGCCCCGTCGCGCAGGACCATGATGGTGTCGGCCATTGTCATGGCCTCAACCTGATCATGGGTGACGTACACCATCGTCGACCTCAGCCGGCGATGGAGACTGACGATCTCGCTCCGCATCTTGACGCGCAGTTCCGCGTCCAGATTGGACAGCGGTTCGTCGAAGAGGAAAGCTTGCGGCTCCTTGACGATCGCACGGCCGATCGCCACCCGTTGACTCTGACCCCCTGAGAGCTGAGACGGCCGCCGCGCGAGAAGCTCGGAAATTTGGAGGATGTCGGCCGCACGCCGGATACGAGCGTCGATCTCGGGCTTCGGCACCTTCTGGTTGACCAGGCCAAAACGGAGGTTCTCGTACACACTCATGTGCGGATACAGGGCGTACGATTGAAACACCATCGCCATGCCCCGGGCAGACGGCAAAAGGTGATCGCAGCGTACGCCGCCGATGTGCACTTCGCCGGAGGTCAAGTCTTCAAGCCCGGCAATCATCCGCAACAAGGTCGATTTCCCGCACCCGGAAGGGCCGACAAACACGGTAAAGGATCCGTCTTCAACCGTTAAATCGATGCCATGGATTACTTCGACGGATTGGAAGCTCTTACGCACGCCTTTTAGCTCAAGCTTGGCCATAAGCGTCCACTCCGACGATCAGGCGATCGCCAGCCTGCAGCACGCGATGCTTTCCGAGCAGGATCACGTCCCCGTCCCGCTCGGCCGCCTGGCCGTCCACGGTGGCTGCGCCGGAGAGTCCCGGCAGCCGCAGCCTTGAGACCGCCAGTTCGCCGCCCTTCAGCGTCAGCGTCACGGTCGATCCTTTCCGTTCAAAGACGCCCCAACCTCGTCCGGCCGACCAAAAATAAACGCCGTCACCGGCGCGGGCGGGTCTGAAGCCGATCTCGCCGCAGCGTGCATCGAACGACAACCCTGAGCAGGCATTGACCAGCGCGTAGCTCGATAGCGCCCGGACGTAGTAGCTGCCGCACTCGATGTCATTCCACGGGTTGCGCCGCGACCCGTCCTGACGGGCGCGTGCCGCTCGGACCACGGTGAGGCCCTCATCGACCAAGCCGCGCTGGATAAGGTGCGAGGCCACCATGTATTCCAGTCCGGTCCACACCTCTTCTGCGTAGGGAGCCGGCAATGCCGGTTTGATCGACCCGGCAGGCCACGTGCAGTTAAGAAGGCCGGCCTCGTCCTCATAGGCGTAAACCCGGCAGGGATTGACGTGATCACGGAGGCTCGGCCGATAGTTTTCGTTGAACAACCTTTTCAATGCCGTGCGCACGTTTTCCGGGGCGAGCAGATCGCCCAGCCCGGCCAGATCGGCATGCCATTGACCAAGGATCTGATCCGTCTGGCAGCCGTCACCGATCTGGTACTTGATCTGGCCGTACTCGTCAGACCAGTACGCCTCCATGAACGAGTCACTGAGCACGCCGGCCTTGCGCCCCTGGTCGAAAGGCGTGAGCACCGAACGATCGGATAGGTTGAGCTTCTGGGCGTAGTACCGGCCGTTAAAGAGTTCGCGATCCACGTAAGCGCTGCCCTTGGCGGCCATCTCGCGGCACTCTCTGGCGAAAACCGGGTCGTGCATCGCCTCTGCCATGATTGAAGCAGCCGTCAGCGCCGCAAGGTACATGCTGGTCAGCCAGGAGTTTGGGCCGAACAGCTCCATGTCGAGGGTGTGATGCTGACGGCCCCACAAAACGCCCGTCTTGTCCGGATCCCACTTGTCCGGGTTGTCCGGCGACCAGGCGTACTCCATCGCCCGCTTGATCGCCGGCCAGTAACGGTGCAGCCACGCGTCATCACCGAGATATTTCCATTCGCGATAAGCTTTGATGACCGCGCCGAAGTGCCCGTCTGCACATGGACCGATGATGTCGAAACCGGAACCGAGCGGGAGCCTTTGGCGGAACGTCAAGCCGCCGTTCGGCAACTGATTGTAGGTGAACTCGGTTTCGCGGAGCGTCCGCTCAAGCGGCGGAAAAAGATGGGCAAGCGCCTGCTGATAGTTCCAGACGTGGGTGCAACTTCCCTCGCAAGAACCTTCATGGGGGTGCTGACCTTCCCACCCCCAGATCTCACCTCCCTCCAGCCGGATCAGGGTCGCGGAGCGGAGGATGCCAAGCGTGCCGTTGACCGCGTCAATGACCTCGGGCGGCAGCGACGAGCCGAAAATTGAATCCCGGAAGGAAACGGTCTGCGCCTCAAGCGTGTTCCACCGCTTGAGAGCCTCCGCCCCGCTCGCCGCTGAATCCGGCCACTGGGTCGCATAATAATTCTTCCACGTCGGCGGCGTGCCTGCAAAGGGCGGACTGCCGGGCCCCTCGCGGTTGAACCAGTAAATGCTGCCGAACGGAAAATTCCAGCTGATGGCGAAGCGCACTTGCCGGCTCTCGCCGGATGGGACGCGGACGCGCACCGCGAGCGTGCCGTGCTCGGGTTGCTGAAACATGTTCTTCGTGGCACGCGGTTTTTCATAGCGTCGCTTGCGGAGCCCGCCTGCCTGCGCGAACTCTCGCCAGTAAAGACCTAGGCTGTCGAACCACTGGCCGCGGAAATGGTAGTCGACGTGCTCGACATCGTCCCCGTCAGTGGTGATCGCGAGGTCACCGCGTTGTTCCGGGTTTCTCGTGTCTGCCGAAGTGAAATGCAGGGTGCTGAGGCCGTCGCTCCGGGTAAAGGCGTGGATGCCGCTGTCGCACCCGTAGTTGCCGAGGGTCGAGCCGATCGTGTAGTCGATCGGCGCATCGGTAGTGTTTTTGATCGAAAATGTGAATAGCGCGACCGGCATCGACGTGTCGCGGTCATTGTGCGGGATGAACGGGCTGAACGCCGTCATTCCCACCTGGCCTGGAAAGCCCGCATGATGAAACTCGAGTTCAGCGACGGGAAACCGGCCAATGAACGTGACGTCCTCAAAGTGGGGGATCCCGGCCATCGAGTCCCGGTTCGCGCCGAAACCAAATCCGTCGAACTTGCGCACGCTGGGTGAGCCGGTTGGCGTTCCTTCATAGGGTCCGTTCAGGACACGGGCATCGAGCAGTCTGCCGTTCTGCTCTGCCTTGATGGCGAAGTGGCTGTAGCCGTTGAACTCGTCAATGGCAGGCCGGTTGCGGATGCTCCAGTCGACCAACCGGCCGCTGCCGGTCAAGGACACGCTGCCCGTTCCGATGCCGCCAAGCGGGAAAGAGACGTACCTGCGCTTTTCGCCCGTGTACACAAACGGGTTGTCGATGGTCTTGGGTTCTTGCAACATTCAGTTCCTTTTTCTGGACACTAACTTTTGATGCCGCTCATCGTGACGCCCTCAATTACCAGTTTCTGGGCAAGCAGGAAGATCAGGATAACGGGGAGCACGGCCATGCTCATGGCCGCCATTACCACAGAAAGATTGCCGGAGGCCATGTACCCGCGGAGCAGATCCATCGCGACGGGCAGTGTCATTGCCCTTTGCGGTTCAAGCAACACCCGTGCCTGGAAATAATAGTTCCAGGTCTGGGTAAAGGTGATGATCCCCAGCGCCGAAAGTGCGGGCCTCAGTTGCGGCAGCGAAATGCGATAGAATATCTTAAAATAGCCGGCCCCATCCATCAAAGCCGCTTCCTCCAACGCCTTTGGTTGCGAGCGCATGAACTGCCGGACCAGAAAAACCCCGAAACTTGACGTCAGGTACATGAGCACGAGACCCATCGGATGATTGAGCAGTCCGACCTGAGCGAACCCAAGGTAAATGGGGATGATGGTCACCTGTGCGGGAAACATCAATCCCACCAGCATCACGAAAAAGATGCTGTCGCGGCCGGGGAAGGTCAGCCGCGCGAAAGCGAAGGCGGCGAGGGTGCAGGTGACAAGCTGGCCGATGGTGACGAGAACGGCGATTTGGACGCTGTTCCAGTAAATCTGCACGAAGGGAACGCTGGAGCTGAGGACGGCCCCGTAGTTCTTGAAGTTGAGGGTGGGTGGCAGGAAGCTCGGGGGCATCTTGTACGCTTCCGCCGGCAGTCGGAACGACATGCTGAACAGCCAGAAGAAGGGCAGGAGCATGAACACGCCCAGCGCCGCCATAACCGCGATGATGATTCGGTCGATCCAACGCTGGGCGGCTTTAGTCTGCATACTTAATATCGGACCCAGCGCTGCGAGGCGAGAAGCTGAATGGAGGTGATGATCAGAATCACCAAGGTCATGATGACGGAGACGGAAGCGGCGTAGCCGATTTCAAAGCTCCCAAAGGCTTCTTCAACAATGTGAATGGACATGGAGCGGGTAGCGTCGCCGGGGCCGCCCTGGGTCAGGATCACGATCGACTCGTAGACCTGCAGCGCGCCAATTGAGGCATAGACAATCGCGAAAAAGACGACCGGCGAGATCCACGGCAACACGATACGAAAGAACCGGCGCCAGTAGGAGCCGCTGTCCATGATCGCCGCGTCCATGATCGCCTTCGGCACCCCCTGCAGTGCGGCGATGAAGATGATCATGAAAAAGCCGGCATTCTTCCAGATGTCCATGATGACGATTGACATCATGGCCGTGCGACTCGACGTCAGCCAGTGGACCGGCGCGAAGCCAAGCTTAATAAGGTAGTAGTTGATGATGCCCAGATCGTCGCCGTAGAAATAGCCCCACACAATTGAGACGAAGGCGGCTGCGATGATAACCGGCAGGAAATAAGCAAGGCGGAAAAGGTAGAGAAGGAACGGGGGCATCGCCCGGTTAAGGGCAAGGGCGAGCAGAAGCCCGACGGTGACATTTCCTGCCACTGCAAAGATAGAGAAGCAAAGCGTGTTCCAAAAGATCTGCAGGGAGCGGTCACCGGTGAAGAACCTTTGGAAGTTCTCGAGCCCCACCCAGCGCGACCCGGCCATCGGGTCGTAGTAGGTGAAACTGAGCACGAGAGTCAGGATAACGGGCGCCAGCACGAATACGGCGTAGAGCGCGAACGATGGCAGTACGAAAAGGTAGCCCGCACGCGTTTGCGCCTTCTCAAGATCGGATTTGCTTCGCCTGGCCGAAGCCGTCATGGTCCCCGCGCTTAAAAAAGCCGCCACGGTTGTTGCCGCCGCTGAACGCTCTGCCTTTACCTGCCCTGGTGGGCCGCAAGGCGCTTGAACGATTCGTTCAATTCCCGGTCCGCGCGCTTGACGCCGTCTGCGATCGAGATTTCGCCCGACATCATGGCGACGTAATTACGAATAAAGATTTTTTCTACCTCCTGGAAATTTGCCGGCGACGGCACCGGCAGCGTGTGTGGCAGGGTCTGGTAGTAGAGCGCTGCACTCGGCGGGTAAGCCAGGAAGGATGGCGTCTCGGCGGCCGCTTTCCGCCCGGGCACGCTCCCTCCGGCTTCGCCCTCTTCTTTCTGCGTTTCGAAGCTTGTGAGTTCGCCGACAAGCTCCTTGGCCAGGTCCGGAGATTTCGACGTTTTCGAGACCCCGTAGCCGCCGAAGCCGAGGACCGTGTTATCGTTCAGTTTGGACGGCGGAATGGCAACATCCAGGTCGACCTTGGCCGCTTTCGCAATCTCAACGATCCAATGGCCGCGCGAGATCATCGCCACCTGTCCAGCCGTGAATTGGTTGTCCATCGTGTCCTTACCCGGGATCGGCGACACTTTATCCACATGGATCAGATCGTAGAGGAATTGCAGCGACTCGGACACCTTGGGGTCGAGCATGTTGGACGCCGTCCAGTCTTCGTTCAGGACCGCCGTTCCGTTGGAGAAAAACCACGGCTGCACGAAGAAGAACTGGTTAGGAACCTCGTAGCCGAACTGGGTCACGTTGCCCGCCGCGTCGCGAACGGTCAGTTTCTTGGCGGTCGCGCGGAACTCGTCCCAGGTCCAGCCCGTCTTGGGGAACTCCACACCGGCATCCTTGAACAGCTTCCGGTTGTAGTTGATCATGATGTTGTTCCATCCGATCGGGATAAAGTAGGTATTGTCCTTGTAGGACGCGTACTTGAACAGCGCCGGAGCGAAATCGGAAAAACTTTCGTGGCCGGCAATGTAGTCGTTGAGGGGAACGAACAGGTTGCGTGTCTCGAACGTCCTGAACGTCTCAATTGCCGTCCCGTAGATGTCATAGGCGTTGTTGGCGCTGAACTGTGAAAGAACGTGGGTGACGTAGTCGCCCCAGCCGTTTGAGATCGGGTCGATGGCGACCTCGACCTTTGTGTTCGGATGCTTCTGATTGAAGCGGCCGACCGCGTTGTTAACGGCTTTAAGCTGAGCGGCGCCGCCGAACGCCATCAGCCGGAGGTTCGCTGAATCATCGGACCCGGCGGCAAACACGTTTGCGGACGCGAGCACGAGGCCGGCTGCCAACATGAAACCCGCAAACGGTGATTTCACGGCAGCTCTTGTGTCACGGGGGATTGAGAACGTTGCTTTTAACATGGTGATTTTTATTGTCGAGCAGCCCGAGCTTCTATGGCGTCCACGCCTGGTGCCGTTTAAAAGGCCCGCCTTTTTTGGAAAGCTCGTGCTCCGTTTCCGTAATCGATGTTCGAAGGAAGGGGGATCGAACCAGGGAAAACCGGAAAGCGCCTCTAGGTTGGCGTAAACGTGCTGCGACGTCAAACCCTACGTCATCGGTGGCGCGAGGCCGGCTAGGAATGACGCGGAACGATCCTGTAGGGCGGCGAGTCCCTTTGCCGCCCCCGCGGCGACACAATGCATCGCCACACGCGGAAAATGAATGAATGCACAGACGGCGGCCAAGGCATAGCTGACCCGGGTTTCAGGGCTGCGCCCCTGAATTCCACCGATCCTGGAACGGACCCGCCTGCGTTCCAAGCGGTAACCAATCTTGGTGAAGCCGGGGAGGGCAGCCTCCAGGCTTCACTTTGCCAGCCTGCTTTCAACTCTTAACGCCTTACCAAAAACTTTATGCAAGATCCCAAGACCCGCGGCCCCCAGCCGCCCCAAGCGGAATCCAAGCAAGCGCCACCCGGCCTGGAGGCAGACATGCGAATCAAGCCTGATTATGGCGAGGACTCGTACAAAGGCAGCGGCAGGCTTCAAGGCCGAGCCACGGTCATCACCGGGGCAGACTCCGGCATCGGGCGGGCGGTGGCCCTGGCGTTTGCGCGCGAGGGAGCCGATGTGCTCATATCCTACCTGGACGAAGAGGAAGACGCGCAGGAAACCGCCCGGTTGGTGGAATCGGCCGGGCGCAAGGCGGTGCTGGTTCCCGGCGACATTCAGGATCCGGCCCACTGCCGGGCCATTATCGCCCAGGCCGTGGAAGCCTTTGGGCGCGTCGATGTGCTGGTCAACAACGCCGCGTTCCAGATGACGCGCGATTCGCTGGAAGAAACTCCCGACGAAGAGTGGGACCGCACTTTCCAAACCAACATTACGGCGATGTTTCATCTGTGCAAAGCCGCCGTGCCGCACATGAAACCAGGCGCCTCGATCATCAATACCGCCTCGGTCAATTCGGACACGCCGAAACCGAAGCTGCTGGGCTACTCAGCGACCAAAGCCGCCATCGTCAATTTCACCGGTGGCCTGGCCCAGTTGCTGGCCGAAAGGGGCATTCGGGCCAACAGCGTCGCGCCCGGGCCGATCTGGACGCCGCTGATTCCGGCGACCATGCCGTCTGAACAGGTCAAGAGCTTTGGCGAGGAGACCCCGATGAAGCGGGCCGGCCAGCCGGCGGAGTTGGCGCCCATCTACGTACTCCTCGCTTCGGATGAGGCGAGTTACGTCTCAGGTGCGCGCGTAGCCGTCACCGGCGGCGTGCCCATCATGTAAGGGAAGGCTGGATCGGGAATGCCGCTGTGTGGGGTACACCTGGTCTGCGGGCCGGTTTATCGGCGACGATTCTGCCGGCCAGCAGTAGCCCATCGGCGGCAGCAACCGCCCAAACCGTTTTCCAAAATGCGCGTCCGTCTCAGAAAGCAACGTGGTCCTTGAACGCCGTGCCATGAACCGGGCACCCCTATTTTTTTTGTTAGGTTTTGCGTTTGTCGCGCCGCCTGCAAACCGGTTGATTGCCAAGGAGCCGGTCAAGCGTTCGGCCGAGCCAGCCCGGGTGCAGCCGCCTGGGAACAACGGCGCCACTGGCCAGACCACCCGGTTCGAATTCAAGAACGTCAACTTTCACGTCGACGAGTCGGTCGTCCTCGAAATCGCCTCACTACAGGGAGAACTTCTCCCAACCGTCGAGGGAATCCCGCCTACGTTTGACGATCGTCAGTCGATGCTGATGCAAATTGACGGCGGTGAAGCCGCGATGAGCATGGCCTCATTCACGAACCTGTTGAACCGTTACGTCTTTCATTACCCGGGAGCGCCGCTCACCAACCTCCGGGTCAGCACCCTCGAAGGCGGACGGATTCGGCAGGAAGCCACCCTGCATAAAGGAGTGGATGTCCCGACCGAGATGATCGGCACCCTTGATGCTTTGCCAGATGGGCGGATCAGATTCCACCCAGAGTCCATCAAAGCCAGCGGCATTCCGGCCAAGTCGCTGATGGAGGTAACCGGTCTGCAAGTCGACAAGCTTGTCCCCGGCACTGGCCCGCGGGGCGTTACCATTGTCGGGAATGACCTGATCATGGACCTCGAGCGGATGCTCCCGCCCCCGAGGGTGCGGTTACGGGTTACAAGCGTCCGGGTTGAAACCAATCGGGTTGTTCAGGTTTTCGGACCGAAGACGGCCGGTGACGTCCTAAAACCTTTAACCCCGCTTGATCCGAAGGCTGCCAATTACATGTATTTTCAAGGGGGGACCATCCGGTTCAAAAAACTCACCATGGCAGATGCCGACATGCAAATGATCGACGCCCATCCGGAGGACCCGTTCGAGTTTTCGCTTTCCCATTACTATGAACAGCTTGTCGCCGGTTACTCGAGAACGACCCCGACCGGCGCTTTGATTAATACCGTTCCCGATTACCGCGGGTCGCGGGGGTTTTCAAAGCTCCCTGACCCGGACTTACGGCCCGCAGAGCCCAGGTGACACCGAAGCGGATCGGCGTGTTGAGGCACCGGAGGGGACAAACGTGCCAACGATTGATTTTGCCGCGAGGAATGAATAAAATGGCAGCGTCGCCCTGTGAAGGGTCATGACACTGGCACCCATGGGCAACGAGTTCGGATAAGCCGTATGAAAAAGGATCATTACCTCGTTCTTCAGCTGAAGCCGGAAGCCACCGCGGAAGAAATCCGGTCCGCTTACCGGCGTCGCGCCCTCGAAGTTCACCCGGATCAGTCAGGGGCCGGCAGTGCGCCTTTCCTCGAATTGCAAGAGGCTTACGCCGTGCTGCGTGACCCGGCGCGGCGTGCAGTTTACGACCGTGCAACGGACGACGTTCCGGTTCGGCACGCAAACCCCGCAGGGCGTGCAGAGCCGCTGCGCGTGCGTCGGGCTGACGCTGAACCGCTCAGGGCCGCTCCCTCACCCTCCCGGTCAAATGCAACCACCTTCCCCGGGCGGTTGTGGAGTGACGGCTGGTTCCCAAGGTCACCCGGGACGGCGCGGACGCACCAACCGATTCTGCAGGTTCCTTTATCGCCCGAACAGGCCTGCCGGGGCGGAAAAGTTCGGATCCAGATTCCGATCTGCGTGACCTGCCGGACGTGCGGCGGCCGGGGAAATGCCGGACCGTACGAATGCCGGTCCTGTGAAGGGGAAGGGGCACTGGCCGGAGCCTATCCCGTTATCGTGAGCTACCCGGCCGGGTTGCAAGGGGATTACCTGGTGCCTCTGAGACTCGGTCATTTCGGCCTCCAGGATCTCACCGTTTGTTTCCGGCCGTCCGGGGCGACTTGGCCCGAGGCCGGCGCTGTTTGGTGGTAGAGCGCAAGGCAGCAACGAGCGCAGGGTTGTCACTCGCAGTTGGGGGCTTCGCCCCGTGATCCGGGTAACTGCTTTCGGCCTCGGGAACGTGTCCTTCCAGGCGCGGGTGCGCCGCCCGACAACACCCCTTAGCCTGCATTGCTTGGCCAACCGGTCGTTCAACCGTGCCGTCACACGTGAGGGATCAGAAATGAGCCTGACGAGTCTTCTGCCGCTTGGATGATCGCTCGTGAAAGAATCCGTCCGATTTCAAAGGCTTGGTCAACGCTTTTTGCAGATCCCGCATTGAACCGAACTGCATTATTGTGGCCCATATCCAAGAAGAACGGCTCACCTGGAGCGATCAGGACCCCCAACGCTGCTGCCTGCTCAATCGCTTCCGACGGATGGACCTCAGGCGAAAGGTTGATCCACACATTTACACCGTCTCCCGCCGATGCGACCCGTGCGAGGCCTCCCGATTCCGACAGCAGCGAACTCGTCGCGGCTCGTCGCCGGTCTGCATACGCCTGTGCGGCTGTTGCCAAAATGTCCTTGACCTCGGGATCGGCCAGCAAGGTTGCCATGGCAAATTGAGCCAAATGGGAGCTCCAACCATCAGCGAAGCTTTTCTCTTCCATCAACAATGCCCGGAGGCGCGGCCTGACGGAGGCAACGGCGAGGCGAAAATCGGGGGCAACGGATTTCGAGAATGAACGAATGTAAATGACGCGATCCTCAAGGCGTTCGTCGGTGAGCAGAGAGCCCGGACGGGACGTTGTCGCTCCCGCAAAATAATCATCCTCGATCGCGGTTGCTCCCGGATGCCGGGCGAGGATTTCCGCCAGGGCGGCTTTTCGCTCCAGTGACCATGATGCTCCGGTCGGATTATGGGCGCGCGGTGTAAGCAGTACAACGTTTGCTCCGGAAGCAAGGGCTTCTTCGAGCGAAGCAGGAAGCGCTCCTTGATCATCCATTTTCATTCCGACCAGGCGGTGTCCAAGGCGTCCGAGGCTGTCAAAGATCGTGGCATACCCGGGCTCTTCTACGGCAACGGTTAGTTTAACTTTCCCGAGAACCGTGGAAATTACCCGTAAGGAAAGCATAATGAGTTGTTGGGCTGACGAACCGACCGCAATGTCGCTTTCCTTAACCACAACTCCTTCTCGCTCCAAACCTAAAACCACCTGTTTTGCCAAAGGTGCTATCGGGTAGGGACCGGCATACTGAAGGCCATCGTAGGTCATCTGGTCGATCGCAAATCGCCATGCCCTCTGAAGCTGCGCCAGCGGAAACAATGCTGGGTCGGGTCTTCCGGACGTACAGTCCAGGGCAGCCGGAAAAGCAGCCCTCAGATGCCCGGCGTGCGCCGTCAGGGTCCGGCGGCGCCATGGCGGGGACCAGGCCATGGAACGTTCTCGATCAACTCCTGCCCGGTACATTGGCGGCGAGGCCTGGTTCGCTCGGGTTCGGTCTGGCTCCTGGATAACGTACGTGCCACTGCCTACCCTGCCTTCGACCTGGCCTTGCTGCCGCAGCAATCGATACGCAGCAGCAATGGTCGTATCGCTTACGCCCAAACTCTTGGCGAGTTCTCTAACCGTCGGCAGCCGTCTGCCTGTAGGAATCTGACCGGCCTTGATCCCATGGGCGATCACCTCCGCAATGGCTTTGTAGCGGGGTTCGCTTCCGTCCGCCGCCAAAGCATGTTGTCGAACCCATGACAAAATCATCAAGCGTTTGTTTTTCTCCAAGCGTTATCACCACCGGGTTCAAAGCGGCGAAGGGGAACGCCAAAAAGCCCAAGTGCGTCTTGTAAATTTCTCAGATTTTCCTTTTGACCCCCGATTGTACGCATAATACTATCGTAGTTCAAATCCTTGCTTGTACGGGTTGCTGTCCGATTTTCCTGGCAAGCTGATGTTCCCCCATGAACCACCATCCCAGAGTCTCACGTTCCACCAACACGCCCTCGTTCTTTCTGTACCGTCCCGGTTTTCAGAGCTTTGCTGGGCTCCTTCTTTCCCTGATCATCGTTTGCTCCGTCGGAGCCGCCGGCGCTGCGCCGGGGCAGACAACTCTCCCAACTAAGTACAAAGGCACTACAATTAATGTGTTAATGCCGACTGGCCCGGCGCCGGACGCCTACGCTGCCGTTACCAAAGAATTTGAGGACGCCACGGGTATCCAGGTCAACTTTACGACGCTTTCCTACCAGGAAGCCCATCAGCGCCTTATCCTGGATCTTACCTCCGGCACCAACTCGTTCGATGGGGCGCTTTTTGCCTACCAATGGAAGCGTGAAATCGCGCCGTTTACCGCTGACCTGAAAAAGCTTGCGCAAGAGGTACAAGGGGCACCGGCATTGTTGTTGGAGGATTACCCACCACGCGCTTTGGAAATCTATGGGGTCGTCGACGGCACAACGATCGGCTTGCCGGTTCTGGGCGACGCGACCCTTGTCTTATGGAACAACGACCAATGTAAAGCCGCAGGTTTAAACCCCGAAGTCGTACCGGCCAGTTGGGACGACATCTACCAGCGAGGACTGCAACTGATGAAAAGCTCGCATAATTTCGGCTATGGAATGCCTGCCGGCAAAAGCATCCAAGCCACCGTGACTTGGATTTTGCTTTTCAATGCTTTCGGCGGGACGTACTTCGACGACAAGCTGAAACCTCAGTTTGACAGCGAGGCCGGGCTGAAGGCGATGGATTTCATGGTGAACAAGCTTGCCAAGGTCGGCCCCCCGGGAATTAACACGTGGGATTTCCCTGAAATGTTCACCGCATTTGCGACCGGAAAGGTGGGACAGACGATGATGTGGCCGGGAGGCCTGGGCGGGCTGTCCGATCCGGCTCAGTCCCAGGTTGCCGGCAAATTCAGCTGGGCTCCGCCTCCCGGTGGCGCGCTCCTTGGCGGGTGGGCGTATGAGGTAAATAAATCGTCCGCCCATCGCGATGCCGCTTACCTTTTTGGAGCGTGGCTGACATCCCCTGAGATCGTGAAAAAAGCAGCGTTGCAGGGCGGTGCGCCGGCCCGTACGTCAGCGTTCCAGGATGCCGAGCTTGTTAAGCGTTATCCTTATTATCCGGCGATCCTTGAAGGGATGAACAAGTCAGTTGAGTACCCTCCCGTTAAGGAAGCTGAAGACATTCACATCCTCATTTACGAAGCAATTAATGCCGCCGTGTCCGGTCTCAAATCCTCAGAACAAGCGTCCCACGATCTGCAACGGGCGGTCTTGGACCTGATGACACAGCGCGGGTATTACCATTAATGTGACTGTTCTGCAGTGCACCGCATGGGGCGCGCAGACATGGAATCCTCATCGAAGCCCGCATCCCGAGTATGCCTATCATTGAAAGCGGCCGAGCACCGCAATGGTGCGAGCTCGAACATTTCGCGATCGTCAGACTCAAGCCTGGAGAAGACCGTCTGTTTGAGCGGCTTGGCTTGAAGGAAAAACTCGTGGTTGGGCAGGGCAAATGCACCATCACGGCCGCCGATAAGGCGACCTCAGCGCTGGAAGGTTCCAATATCGATCTCATAGAAGGGAATGGCTGTTTTCGCGCGTTCGACGTGCAAGAAGAGGCCGTTCTCATTTGGCTGGCTGGTCGTTGGGGAGATAAGCTCGGTGGATCCGGCTTGTTCACGGTGCAAAACAGTGCCGATCCAAAGGATTCCGGCGATACCGCGCCCTACCCGAAACAGACAAACTTCGACCGTCACTACCACGACTGTGACGAATACTGGATCATTTTTGCAGGAAGCGCCTTGGTCGTTTCTGAGGATCGGTTTTACCCGCTTAAAGCCGGGCAGTGTCTGGCCACGGGCATGGGTCACCACCATGACTTTCCTGAAGTGCTCGAACCTGTGAGCGCCGTTTACTTCGAAACGACCCTTGAGGGCCAGCAACGGGTCGGGCATCTCTGGAATCATACGCACGGACAAGCCCAGCCCCGGATTGACCGGGTATGATTATGCTCGAAGCGTCTCCGTATTTTATTGCTGCACTTGTGCATCGTTCCCTGGGGCGTCTGCAGTTCGGGCTTTCGCCGGCGGAATCAACGGACCATGACCCAACCTGAAAAGGATGGTTTGCCTTGGTGGGCCAGTGCGTCAACCCACCGGCCACCTGCACGCGGAGGAGCTTCTTACGATGATGCTCGCACGGCCGAGAACAAGCCCGCCACTGTTAAACGCGTGACGAGCGCACCGGCCGGTGCGCGTGGCGTAACCGATTCACGAAGGGCTCGTCGCGATCGGCGTGCCGCCTCGTGGTTTATCTTTCCGGCTGCTTTTGTGCTCACGGTCGTAACGCTCGCTCCCTTAGCGTATTCGCTGTTCGTCAGTTTTACCAATTGGACGCTGACGGTTCCGGGAAGTGACCAGCAGTTTATTGGACTGGCGAACTACGGGAGGGTTTTAGCGAGTCCAGCATTTTGGAAGACCGTGCAGGTAACGATGACCTTCGCATTGAGCGCCACGGGCTTGGAACTTTTGCTGAGCGTGGCATTTGCCTTGATGCTCAACCAACAATTTGTTGGGCGAGGGTTGATTCGGGCCTTGGTCTTAATCCCGCTGGTGATCACTCCCGCCGTGGTCGGTATGTTCTGGAAACTTCTCTACGACGATCAACAGGGCGTGTTCAATTTCTTCCTGGTCTCGTCCGGCCTTCCCCGAATCCATTGGCTGGACCAGAGCTGGGCGCTGACCTCCGTTGTGCTTACAGATGTCTGGCAGTGGACGCCTTTCCTGGTCCTGATCGTCTTGGCAGGACTGCACTCCCTCGACGTCGAAATGCTTGAGGCTGCCCGAATAGATGGCGCGAACCGGTACCAGACGTTCCGCTACTTAACGTTACCCCACCTTATTCCTTACCTGATGGTCGGCGTGTTTTTTCGATTGCTCGATGCAATGAAAGACTTCGATAAGATTTACCTCCTGACCCAAGGAGGGCCTGGAAGCGAGACCTCCACGTTCAGCATCTACGCATTCGATACCGGATTCAGGATTTTTCAGATCGGCCGAACCTCCGCGATCGCATGGCTTATCGCCCTCGTGAGTTTTGTGGTGAGTTTGCCCCTTTTGTGGGTGATGAGCCGTCGTATCTCAAGGGAGATGCCGTCTTGAAGGGAAGGGAATGAGGCGAGCACGAAACTTCAACGGTTCGATCTGGAAAGTCGTCTGGCTGTTCATATGGATCGTCATCCTTTCAATTTATCTCTTTCCATTTGCCTGGATGGTAATGACAGGTTTTCGCAATCCCGTAGACACCTACTCCTGGCCTCCTAAATTCTTGTTTCATCCGACCTTGCAAGGCTTTCACTACCTGTTTGCCGTAAAGCATTTTCAAGGGTTCCTCGTCAACAGCGTCATCGTGAGCGTTGCCAGCACCCTGCTGGTGATACTGCTAGGCACGCCCGCTGCTTACGCTTCAGCGGTTTTACCGTCCGGGAAAAAGGGGTTTTTGCTCGGCCTCCTCATTGGTCGGATGATGCCTGCGGTTGCCCTGGTCGTTCCGGTTTACCTGATCGCGTCCCGATGGCACCTGTTGGACACTTACCAGGTGCTCGTGGCGATTAACGTTGCTTTCAATCTTCCTTTTGCGATTTGGCTTACGCGCAGTTTTTTCCAGGACATTCCGCGCGAACTCCGTGAAGCCGCGATCCTGGATGGCTGCTCGGAGTTCTCGGTCTTCCATCGAATTTTCGTACCGCTTTGCGCGGGGGGAATTGCCGCTGCCGCGGTGTTCACCTTCATCGCGGCCTGGAACGAGTTCCTGTTTGCGTTGACCCTCACGAACACACGGGCGGCCACCGCGCCCGTGGTCGCCCTGGGCTTCCGGACGCAATTCGGCATTCAATGGGGCGCCGCGGGCGCGGCAGCCCTTCTGATTTCGGCCCCGGTGATCGTGTTTGCGATGATCATGCAAAAATATTTGCTCCGGGGAATGACTTTGGGCGCAGTGAAATAGTCTGGCCAAGGGAAGCCCGGTGCTTGCCCCAAAAATTGTTATCAATGACTTACAACAAGCAGGTGAGGAGATGCCGATGCCCTTGAAAATGATTCACGTGGGACTTGGAGGTTGGGGAGAGCGTTGGTGTAAAGTTTTCTTGCCGCCTAACGTCCAGGGTGGATTGATTGACGTGCGGGCGGTCGTGGACCTGGATACTAAGGCGCTGGAGATGGCCAGATCCGTCTTAGGTTTGCGCTCCGACCAATGTTACACCGACGTGCGGGAGGCATTTGAGAAAAACCAGGCTGATTTCTGTACGATTGTTGTTCCGCCCGCTTTTCATGAAAAGGTTGTGGACGAGGCGCTGGCCCACGATCTGCACATCCTGTCCGAAAAGCCGATCGCCGACACCCTTCTCGGCTCGGTGCGAATAGCAGCCAAGGTCAAGCGGTCCGGTAAAAAGATGGGTGTCACGATGAGCCACCGTTTTGACCAGGACAAAGCAACGTTGCGGCAGCTTTTGCACTCAGGCCGTTACGGTCAGTTGGATTACTTGGTGTGTCGATTCACCTGCGAGGCGCGGAAGTTTGCCACTTGGGGGAAATTCCGGCACGAGATCGAGGATGCCCTGATGGTCGAGGGTGCGGTTCACCACCTTGATATTCTCGCGGATCTCGCGTCCGCCAAATGCGAATCGGTTTATGCGGAGACTTGGAATCCACCGTGGGGTGAATTCGCCGGTGATTCCCAGGCTTTGGTAACGATGCACTTTCCCAATCAGGTTCGCGCCCTTTATGAAGGGGCGAAAACGAATGCCGTCGGTTTGAATGGATGGGCCAACGAGTACATACGGGCAGAATGCAGAGAAGCCACGGTCATTCTGGATCGTCGGCAGATCGAGTATTTTCCCTATGAACCCAAGGGACGGTGGACGGTCGGAGTGGCGGGTCAAGGCAAGCAGGTTCCACTTCTGCAACAGGCCAAATGGGCGAATACCTGGCTTATCGAGAAGTTCGTCCGCTGGGTAGAGGGTGGGGAACCGATGGAAACCAACGTCGAGGACAACTTGCAGTCCGTCGCCCTCATTTTCGCAGGCATCCAAAGCGCTCGCAGCGGAAAGCCGGTACTCGTCCAGGAGATGTTATGCGAAGCGCAGGAACAGGCTTCGTTAACATGAGTTTACAAAACAGGTCCGCTGGATTTCCGTACTCATCAGATCCCAGCAGCCGAAGGGGAGCGGCCACGGGGGGTAACAAAACGTCTGGACGGGTGAGGTGAATGGGTGGGCCTTGGCACCAGGCGCCCCCCCTAACCACAGACAATTCTTTTCTGTACGAGCCGTTTTAAACTAAATTGACGAGAGTGCTCTGCGATTATGGCTAAGACCATCTGCATTTTGGGCACCTTTGACACCAAGGGTGAAGAACACGCCTTCTTACGCGAACAGATCCTGAAACAAGGCCACGCGGTACTCACCGTTAACCTGGGAGTTCTCGGCACCACGACCCTCTTCCCAGTGAACTTTGAGGCAAGTGAGGTAGCCCAGGCTGCCGGTTACGATCTGGACTCGATTCGCTCGAGGAAGGACAAAGCCGAAGCGATGAAAGCGTTGGACCGAAGTGCTCCCAAATTCATACGCAGCTTGTTTGACCAAGGAAAGTTTGATGGCATCATCGGCATGGGGGGAACGGGTGGATCGTCAATCATTGCGTCTGCCATGCGCGCCTTGCCGATCGGGGTCCCCAAGATCCTGGTCTCGACAGTCGCATCCGGTGACGTTTCTTTTTACGTCCGTGGAAAAGACATCACCATGATGCCCTCCATCGTCGATGTAGCGGGCCTCAATCGCATTTCCCGGTTGGTGTACACGCGTGCCGCCGGAGCGATTGGTGGAATGGTGAACTGTGAGGCGCCTGCGCCCGGGAAAGACAGACCTGTGATTACCGCATCGATGTTCGGTAATACCACCGACTGCGTGAGCGCCTGTTTAGCGGGACTTAATGAGGAGGGCTTCGAAGTCCTGGTGTTTCATGCGACGGGAACAGGAGGCCGGGCGATGGAAACACTGGTTGATGACGGTCTGGTCGAAGGAGTTTTGGACATCACGACTACCGAATGGGCCGATGAGCTTTGCCAGGGTGTTTTCAGCGCTGGCCCGGAACGGTTGGATGCTCCGGGAAAGCGCGGCGTCCCGCACCTGATCGTCCCTGGATGCGTTGATATGGCCAACTTTGGAGCGCCGTCCAGCGTTCCCGACGGGTACCGCAAGGCGAACCGTCTATTTTATGAATGGAATCCTTCGGTGACGCTGATGCGGACAAACGTGGAAGAGAACCGGACGATGGGCGAGATTTTTGCTCAGAAGGCGAATGCGGCGAATGGCCCCGTCGCGTTTCTGTTTCCCCTGCGGGGCGTTTCCATGTTGGACGGAGACGGACAACTGTTCTGCAATCGGGAGGCGGACGAAGCAATGTTTGACGCGATCAAATCGAACCTGCGACCTGGGATACCGGTTGTGGAGGTCGATGCAAACATCAACGATCCGGTGTTCGCTGCGAAGGCGGTCGAAATGATGCTTGCATTGATTCGGCAAAAAGCGACCTGAGCCGCCACCCGTCATGCGGGGCCCTGTCCTCCTGAAAGGTGTCGAAGTTGAGGTTCTCGATCGCTGACGGCCATTTGGAAGTGAAGATTAGGCAAAGTTAAGAACACGGTTTATGGCCTTCACCAGACGACAGATTTTAAATAAACTTCGCCAGACCATCGCGGAAGGCAGGCCGATCGTCGGTGGGGGGGCTGGAACAGGCATTTCTGCTAAATTTGAGGAAGCTGGAGGCGTCGATTTAATCATTGTCTACAACAGCGGTCGCTACCGGATGGCGGGGCGTGGGTCCCTTTCTGGCTTGATGCCGTATGGTGACGCCAACGCGATTGTCATGGAGATGGCAAGTGAGGTTCTTACCATCGTCGGAAATACACCTGTCCTCGCGGGAGTCTGCGGGACCGATCCGTTCCGGCAGATGCGGACGTTTCTGAAGCAGGTTATTGAGATCGGGTTTTCCGGCATCCAAAATTTTCCCACAGTCGGCCTGATCGACGGCTTATTCCGCCAAAACCTCGAAGAAACCGGCATGGGATTCGGCCTTGAGGTTGAGATGATCCGCCTTGCCCATGAAATGGACCTTTTTACGACGCCTTACTGCTTCAACCCGGAAGATGCCAGAGTGATGGCGAAAGCTGGAGCCGACGTCATTGTCGCGCACCTCGGGCTCACGACCAAAGGAGCCATCGGCGCAAGCACGGCTGTGCCTTTGGACGACGTTCCGAAGAGAGTGCAAGCGATTGCGGACGCTGCGAAGCATGTAAATCAAGACATCATCATCTTATGTCACGGTGGCCCGATTTCTGAACCTCAAGATGCTGAGTATGTGCTTCACCGTACCGAGGGCGTACACGGGTTCTACGGCGCATCAAGCATGGAACGCCTCCCCGTTGAGAAGGCGATTACCGAGACGATGAGGGCATATAAAGCCATTTCTTTAAAGAAATAGGCCCTAAGGGCAGGAACCGGAACAATGGAATGAAAAAGGACGCGGGAAGCCCCGGTCCGGCAGGGCTGCAATTCCCTTTCGTGACCTCTGGGAGGGAAGCGTCTCCTCAAGCGCCCGTCCAGTGCGGCCACGGTCGGCCTGTAAGCAGCGCGATAAATTGCTCGGACCCAGTTCTAGTTGGTGAACGGAAGGTGCCGGAGGGCGAAATACTCCGGGTTTAAGAAATCGGTGAGGGCGCTGAAGAGCGAATTGCAAAGAACATCGCCGAAGACCAAAAGCAACATGGCGGTGAACATGGCACCGGTCACGCGGGCAAAAAATACGGAGGATGCCTCCCTGGCAATGTTGGGGGCACGCTTGTACCACACCCCGTAACCAGCCACGGCCGCCGCCACCACCGCGATGGCCAGGGCGGCGCGTAAAAGCGAAGACAAGCCGTCGATGTACGCCTGACCCCGACAGCCCGGCCCCGATCGTTTCGCCCCATATATGCCCGTGTGCTCGACTCAATCCCCAAGATATTGGGGTCAAACGTGAGAAGCAGTTGCTTTTTCGCGAACGCTGAGGTTAAATCCGCCATCAGGCGTTCACAATCTTTTTGCGTTCGGGTATGGATTTCTTTTTTCAGCACTTCTTCAGCTCAGCCGTGGCACGGGTTTGCAGCTGCCGGACTAAGCGGTGGGGAGCGGCGGAAAACTCAGGTGTGATTTCGTCGCTTTTGTCCCCTCTCGACTTGACCCGATGAAGATTTACCACGTTGCCGACATCCATCTTGGGCGACGTCGCCTTGACGGGCGGTTGCCTGACAGCGACTTAGCCGACGCCTTCAGTTTCATAGCGGACCAGGCCGTTCAGGAGGGGGCGGACGCCTTGCTTATTGCGGGCGACCTTTTTGATCGGCCGCAGGTCGAGCCGCCTCACCTGCGTCAGGCTCAACGGATCCTCGCACGGTTAAAAACGGCGAACATTCCCGTGATTGCCATCGAGGGTAACCACGACAAGACTTTCATTCACTCAAACGAGCCGACCTGGACGCACTTCCTGGCCCAGGATGACCTGCTCATGCTGCTCCGTACCGTGTTCAACGCGGATGGGCCCATCATGGCTCCGTGGAATTCGGAAACAAGGGCCGGGGCTTACATTGACTTGGCCGGAATCCGGTTTGTCGGTGCCGGCTACCTCGGAGCGGCCACGCCGCATAAAATGCAGGAGATAGCTTCGCGGCTTGAACCCGATCGAACCCACGTGGCGTTGTTGCATGCCGGGCCTGATTACTTCGTTGGGGAAGGGGGCGGCTTTTTACCGGAAGATCTGCGAGCACTCAGCGAGAAGGTCTGCTACCTGGCACTGGGGCACATTCATAAACCGATGCGCCACGGCGATTGGGCCTGCAACCCGGGATCACCCGAAAACTGCGAACTGCGTGAGGCCGCTTATGAATGGGGTTCAGACGGCAGCCCGGTCCCTCGGGGGTACGCGGTGCTGAAAATCGACCCTTCTCATCGCCACCGACCGACCTCGATCGAGATCTGCAGCAACCCCCGCCGGCCCTGCCATCGGATCACGCTCGATTGCACCCCCTTCGGGAACAAGACAAAGGATGGCGCCGCCGCATTCGTGAGCGCAGCCACGAAAATGATTCGTGAACACAAACCTGCTCGCGACGCCGTGATCGACCTGCGTCTTGCCGGGAAGTTGAACCTCAACCGAATTGCGCTCGATCACTCGGCAGCCTGTGCGGAAATCGAGACAGCGGCGGAAGTTTATGCCGTTTCGCTCGATGCAACCGGGTTAAATGTGGATGGTTACGCTTTCTCAAGCGGGTCCGGCTACAGTCTCTCCCGGGAAGACCTCGAGAAAAAGGCCATTCGCGAACTGGTTGACCGTAAACCGCTCTGGGGTGTTGAGGGTCACGATGCCGACTTTGCGGCGTTGTTTTTTGAGCTCAAGGAAGCGGTGCGGGCAGGCAAAACCGGAGAGGAGCTCGCAGAACTTCTGAACCAAAGTCCGCTGGTCGAATTGGTTCGTGTGTCGCGCGAGGCAACCCAGCCTGTGCTCGATACTGCCCTGCTGAATGAGGTGACGATGGAGCAGCCGGTATGATCATCCATTCCATCCGATTGAAGAACATCAAGTCGTACGCCGAAGGCCCCGAAGGCAACGGCGTCACGGTGAATTTTCAGGCCGGCGTCAATCGGATTGCGGGAAAAAACGGGCACGGAAAAACCACCCTGATCGAGAGCCTCGGGTATGCCCTGTTTCTTACAAGGCCGGAGTTCGAGGAACATTTTGATCTCACTACCTATTTTCTCCGTGCCGGGAAAAAGGCGGGCGAAATCGACGCCACCTTTAGTCACGGCGGTGATGCTTACCGGATTGAACGCGGCCTCGGGTCTCAGAACAAACGTCGAAGCAAAGTGGTGCAACTGAGTGACGGCAGCACGTGCGCAGAAGGCGATGAGGATGTCTCGCGATTCCTTTGCCGGCTCCTTCAGTTCCCCTGTGAAAGCAGCCTTCGCGAGCTGTTCTGGAAGCTTGTCGGGGTTAAGCAAGGCCGTTTGACCTGGGCGTTCGACTCAAAGCCGGGTGATGCCAAGAAATTCTTTGAACCTTTGCTCGATGTGGCGGTGTTCCGGGAGTGTTTTGATGGGCTTAAACCCGCCATAGATCGGTTCGGGCAAATGTGCCACGAGCAGGAGAAAATACGCGCGGGCCTCGATGAGCGGATCCGCGAACGCAGCAACAGCCCGGAAGTTGTTGAATTAATGCGGCGGCAGGTTGCGCAATTGGAACAAGAGCTTGCCGCCCTGAAGGAAAGCTGGAAAACCGCAAGGGAGAAGGTTGCGCAATTGGAGGTAGCCGACGAAGCCGTCAAAACAGCGGAGCGGATGAGCCAGGAAGGGAGGAACGCCCTGGAGTTGGCTGCGCAACGGTGCATCGAAGCAGCCAAACGCTTTCAAGACGCAAAAGGGGCAAGCGAACGTGTCGCGGCGGCGGCACCCGCGCACCGTGCTTACGAGCAAGCTGAGGCAGCCCTGAAAATACTGCGAAATCGCCAGGTCCAACAGAAGCGGCTCGAAAACGAAAGGTCAGCTGCCGCCTGCCACAAGGTCGAGGTGGACGGGAAAGGTCAGGCCGCATCAAGGCAGGCGGAGCTGTACCTCACGCAGAAAGACGCGCTCGAAAGCACTCTGGCGGCCTTGCGCACGCGCTGGAACGTGGCCACCAATATTTTGGCAGAGAACCGGATAAACTTTGAGCAGCGCAAGCTTGCGGCCCGGGACGCAGAAAACAATCGTGCTTGCCTCCGCCATTTTACCGCTGGTCTCTCGCCTTCCTTGGAAGGGCAGGGGAAAACCCTTGGAAACATTGCCGCCCTCACCGGTGAACTCGCCGCGTGGGATCCTGGGACCTTGACAAGTGCCCGAGTGCGCGAGGCCAGCGCGGAGGAGGCAGTGCAAAACCTTCGTAGGGAAGTGGCCGGTTTGCGCGGGGATCACAAAACATTGTCCGCGCAGCTTGCACAGATCCGTGGAGGCACCTGCCCCTTCCTTAAAGAGCAATGTCGCCAGTTTGACGCTTCCAGAGTCGAAGCGGACCTTCAGCAGCTAAATGCGGCGATTCAATCCGCGGAACATAACTTCAAAGCCGCTGAATGCGTTTACCGGGCAGCTAAGGTGGAAACGACCAGACTGCAAGGACAGGAGGCTGCTTTGATGGAGAAGGCGCGGCACCTTCAGGCGCTAAGCCAGGAGTTCGTTGACCGTGCGGCCGGCTTGCTGCCTGAGGCCGTCCTGGTGGCCATAGATTCTTTAACGGTGTGGGACTCCGGAATCGCCAAGTTTCCGGCAGCCCCGAAGCCAGCGCCGGATACTGCTTTGATCACCTTGCAACAAACGCACGCTGACACGGTCGTTTTCGTAGAACAGGCAAAGGCCTGGTGGCAGGATGCGGATGCCGTGATTCATGCGAAGCTGACTGCTTTCGACGACGAAGCAACGCGGCGGGCTAAAACCGAGCAGGACGTTGTTAACCTGCAGACCCAAGTTGCACGCTGCCAGGAAGACATGGCGAAGCTCGGGACGGAGGAGAAGAGGCAGCATGAAGCGGTCCTCCGTTTTCATTGCGAGAGCGCGGAGATTTCGAAGCGTCTGGCTGCCTTGGATGACCAACTTCAGGCTTACGCCCTGCTCGAGGAAGAGATCAGCCGGCAAGAGCAGATTCAGGTAGATCATCGGACCGGTTTTCAGCAGTACCTCGGCTCAAAACCACTCGCTGAACAACTTGCCGCCCGCCAAGCGGACCTGCAGAGGCTTCAGGACGAGGAGTTGGTGGCTGCGGGTGCAAGTATGCTGCTCGAGTCTGCGCTCCAAACGGCAATGGAAGACTTTGATCCCCAAGCCCTCGCGGTCGCCCGTAAGAATTGCGAGGAAATGAATGGGGCGGTTACCAGGCACACCGCTCACCTGGAGTACGCCAAGGTGGATTTGCAGCGTGAGGAAAAACGTTTTCTGGACTGGCAGGAAGCATGGGAAAAACGTGACCAGACCAAGCGGGAAATTAACCGTTTGCAGGCCGCCATCGAACTCACGGACTTAGCCCGCGACGTCCTTAAGAATTCCGCGCCCGCCGTTGCTCAGCACCTTTGCACCCGGGTCGGTGCGCAGGCGCAACAGATTTTTAACCGCATCAATCCTGATCCGGTGGAGTTGGAGTGGAAGGCCGAACCGCGCTACAGCCTTTGCCTCACTCCAGGTAATCGACGCTTTGCGATGCTGTCCGGTGGCGAGCAGACGAAGCTTGCCTTGTCGATGACGCTCGCGATGATCCATGAATTCAGCGGGCTCCGGTTTTGCATCTTCGACGAACCAACCTATGGGGTGGACGCCGACAGCCGCCAGAAGCTTGCCGATGCGATCCTCGACGCGCAGGACGCTGCGGGGCTTGACCAAGTGCTGCTTGTCTCTCACGACGATGCCTTTGACGGCAAAATCGAGCACGCGATTTTGCTGCGGAAAACTGCCGCTCACGGCACCGAAGTTGTTTTTACCCAGTAGCATAGGCGATCCTGATTGCCTCAGGCACACGCGGCCGCGGCTATAGCCCTAAAACCCTCTCGAATCCGGCTCGGCCCATGGCTTCAAGGAAAGCGGGCGGTAGGGTCACGAGTCCCTGCGGGACCGGGGTATCGGCGTGGTCGCGGAACGGTCGGGTTGCAAGTCCCTTCGTGACCTCCGGTGGGGGAGCTTGTCCTCAAGCGCCCGTCCGGTGGGGCCATGTTGCACCCCGCGGCCGGCACGGGACTGCCGGCCCTGCCGGACCACATGGCGTCCAACCGTTCCGACTTGGCGAACACGTCACAAAGCAAATAGAGGACAGTGGGAATTTTGATGTCGGTGTTTCAGAATGATCAATTATGTTTGTCACAAAACCACGTTTGTTCCTCGCCTACGTCTTCGAGAATAGGTTTGCGGTACCTTCCTTCAACGTCAGCAACCTCGAAATGGCACGCGCCGTCATTGAAGCTGCAGAACTGGAAAACGCCCCAGTGATGGTGCAAACGGACTTTCTTAACTTCGATTACGGCGGCATGGACGAGCTCTCCGGACTGATTCGGACCATGGCCGAAAAAGCGTCCGTACCGGTATTGATGCACCAGGATCATCCCGGAAAGGATGCCAATATCTTTCGAAGCCTGCGCCGCGGGTACTATTCCGTCATGTACGATGGCGGACACCTGCCGCTAGCCGAGAATATTGCCGGTACCAGGCGCTTCGCGGACATCGTGCACGCTTCAGGAGCAATCCTCGAGACGGAAATCGGACAGTTCGGCGGCGAGTATCAGGGCGGGCACGCCATTCAGGCGGCGGCTGCGGAGACGGCGGAGATGGCGAAGAAGGGCGGGGCGGACAGCCTCGCGGTGTCCGTTGGGTCGGTCCACGGACAGCAGACACGCCTCGACCTGGCTCTGTTGGGTGAAATTGCCGCGAGCAGCGGCATTCCACTCGTGTTGCATGGAGGCAGTGGCATTCATCCCGCAGACACCAAAGCGGCAACTGAATTGAATGTTTACAAAATCAACATCGGCGCCGCGCTGATCGACGGCTTCGTGAGCGGCCTGCACGAAGGTGCCGCCCTCCCTCCCGACCATGAACCCAAGCACCAGCAAATCATGCGGTACGTCACCCAAAAGCTGTGTGGCATCGCACGCACGCGCCTCCTGTCGTTCGGTGCTTCCGGGCACGGGCCCTCCTTACTGACGCAGTTGGCTTCTGCCCGGGAAGATGCCACTCAGCGCATTGCCCGGAGAGGACCATGATCGCCGTCGCCGGCACCCTCGTAGCCGACATCGTCCTACGATCCGTTCCGCAATGGCCGGAGAAAGGCGGCGTCGTGTGCGTGGACCTGATCCAGGCCAATCACGGCGGCGCCGTTGCGAATACCGGGTTGGCACTCGAGCGGATGGGCATTCCCGTAACTGCCTTGGCCACCGTCGGAGGCGACGACCTTGGGATCATGGTAAGGAGCAAGGTGAGCACCTGGGCCACGCACAACGCCGTCGGGGTGGATGCGTCAAGCCGCACCACGGCGTGCATTGTGGCCGTCGCAGAAGATGGAGACCGAAGCTTTATCGTTATGGCCGGGGCGTGCGACCGATTTGTTCTCACTGAGGCGCAGGTAGAACAGGTAATCTTAAGTGGATCCCGGGCTTTGCACGTAGGTTATGCGCTGCTCTTGCCTGCGTTCGACGGGGAGCGGCTTAGACGCGCCCTGCGACGGGCGGGTACGCTGGGCGCCCTGACGTCCCTTGACGTGTCTTGGCACAAAAGCGACCAATGGCCCAGCTTGCTCACGGTCCTCCCCGAAATTGACGTCTTTTGCCCGAACCTGGCGGAAGCCCAAGCGATCACGGGGAAAACCGAACCCATGCAAGCGGCCGCCGCGCTGGTCGCCGCAGGGGTACGGAAATTCGTTGCGGTGACGGATGGGAACCGTGGCGCTTACGTTCACGTGGTTGGCGAAGGCCAGGAACACCTTCCGGCGTTGCCCGTGAACGTGGCCGACACGACAGGGGCGGGGGACTGCTTTGTGGCCGGAGTGCTTGCCGCTTGGTACCGCGGCTTCCCTTGGCGTACCGCCGCCAGGATTGGCATTGGCGCGGCTGCCCTCGCGGTCGCAAGCCCCGAGCGCTACCAGCACCTGCGAAGCTGGGCCCAAGTACTGGAAAGATGCCAGGCAGCAAGAGAGCGGGGTCCGGGTGCGAGCGGTGCGCGATGTGTGTGAGGAAATGCGGAGAAAGCGTTGTGGCCGGTCGGGCGTCCTTTAGGGAAAGTGCGTCCGGTAGGGAGCTTGTCCTCAAGCGCCCCCGTATCGGGCCCGTGCCGCCCGAAGTTTCCGTCTGGCCGTGAGAGGTTATCCCCCGAAATGATCCATGCACACGCCTTCTGAATTGCCTCAATGGCATCAGACGGACGCAATGCTCGGCACCTTTCCCCTTATCGAGGGGGGCCAAATTGAAAGCACGTAGAAGAGGATCGCCAGCAGCAGCAGGTACCGGAAGCCGAGCAGCAGCGAGAGAGCTTCGCTGAGACCTCCGACGACCGAACCGGCGATGTTGGAACCGAAGGCCGTGTCGGGATCGGCGACATCGCGGAACGAGCGCGCGAAGATGACGCCGGAAAAGAACATGGGCCCGAGTGCGAGCACGCAGGGAACGACATAATGCCAGAACCATCCGCCGCCTAAAAAGGCGCCGCTGGGCGTCAGCACGCTGAAACCGAGGAAGATGAGCAATCCGGCATAGTGCCAGGCGATACCGACGTGCTTCGCCTTGAGCACGTAAAGGTTGGCAAGCAGGATCATGATGAGGACCGTGAAGAAGACGAGCGAGTTTACCAGCCAAGTGCTGCCGAATAAGAGCGCGAGCTGAACCACCGCCTTGGTTTCAAGCAGCATGAAGGCCGCACCGAGCCAGAAAAACCGACTGTGGATCTGCCGGCGGCCCTTGCCCTTCGGCAGAAAAAGGTAGACGAGTGCCACGCCTAACGTGCCCAGCAAAAGCATCGAGCGAATGGTCAGGTTGGGTATCGTTCGTCCGTGCAGGTAGAGGAATGGCCAATCATCGCTCGCGGCGAACGGTGGGCCCTCATCATGCACGAGTGCGGTCGGCGCGATTCTGAGCCAGTTGGCGCGCAGCTCCTGCGCCAACAGGTCCGGTTGAGCGGTGAACCCGTCAGTGCCAACATTATTTGGTGGGACGGAGTTCAGCCAGAAGGTGCCATGTTGTTTGAAGGCCTCGGCCATCGCCGGGTTGCACGTCGCGATGATCATCGTAAAACCAGCGCGGTCCGAAGACTTCAGCGTCTCAAGGTGGGGTAGGCTGAGCACGATCGGCTTGCACCCCCAGACGGACTCGGCCATCGCGGCGACACGTTCGACGATCCAGCCCTGACGGAAATAGTTGTAGGTGACGAAGACGCCATCCGGCTTCAGCACTCGCTTGACGTCCGCAAAGGCCTGTTCCGTAAACAGGTAGCTCTCCAGGCGAATGCTCGCATAACTGCTGTGGAGGATAAGAGAATCGACGAGGGCGTAGACGACCAAGTCGTATTGACGGTCGGTCGTACGCAGGAAATGCCTGCCGTCGTCGAGATGCCTGACGGTCCGGGGATCCTGATAAGGATGATCTGCATTCTTATGAATGCCGATATCCTGGATCACGGGATCGATTTCCACCGCATCGATCCGGTTGACGTCAAAGCGCAACGCGTGATCGATGTCGTTGCCCGAGCCGGCGCCAATGATCAGCACGTCTTTGAAGGGTTTTCCGCCGCTGTGCCGCTGCAGCAGATGGATGAGAGAATAGATCCCGCCGGCCTTATCGAACGGCACCATCTCTTGATGATCGATGGTATTCACACTGATGGAGTTGTCCGTGCGATCGACCGCATAGTAGGGCGACCAACGCGTTTCATGGCCCAAGTAATTGCCGGCCAAGCCGGGCAGGGTTACGCCGACCAGCAGCGCGATCAGGGCCAGGGCACGCAACCAGGTGAGGGCCCTGGCCTGGTAGAGCAGGTAGGCGATGCCGGCGCAAGCAACCGCAAACCAGACGACCGGCGGCGCTTGCAGAAAGGACAAGACTGAGAATCCGACAATGCCGGCAATGCTTCCACCGATGTTCAGGGTGTAGCCCCTAACGCGGTTGGGGTAGGCAGCGAAGGCGCGTCCCAGCACCTGCCCTGGCCCAACGAACATCAACGCGATGAGCAGGAAGAACACCGCCGCAATAAGTTCGACCGGAACCGTGAACTGCGCCACGTCCGGGTTGCGGTATTCGGTTCCGAAAAATACTTCCTGGGGTGACGCCTGATGGCCGACGTCAATCGCCAACCCGCTCCAAATTTGATAAATGGCCCGCACCGCGAGCGCCGCCACGACGGTTGCGAGGGCCAGGAAAGGAAAGTTCCTGAGCCAATCGCGCTTGCTGCGTGCGGCGAGGCAACCACACGACATGCCCAAGAAGGATGCAATAAGGACGACGTTCGTGAAAAACTGCAGAAAAGTGACCGAGAAGGCAAACCAACGAATGCATGCCAGCTCCAGGAAGAGCACTTCGAAACCGACCAGAAACAGGTTCAGTCCGTGCACCTTTTCGCTGAAGGCAGCTCCGGCAACGGCCGGTCTTTCAAACCGCGAAGCAATCTGACCTAACATGATAAAATCCTGTCCTAAAATTTGCGGAAGTCCTGCAGTTGGAAGAATGCTGCCTTGCGTGGATTCAAACCATGAGAAAACGAGCCAGAGTCACTGGCGCTGCCGCTAAACCGCGGGGGGACCGGCGTGAACCGGGTTGATCAATCCTCGGAAACAGCATGCTTGTCAACCGCCAAGCGGGGTCGTCAGGTTGGTACCGCGCGGCGTGCTGGGCCTACGCCCGCGTGAGACCAAGCCATGGCGCACCCCTCCCACGAGCATGCCGAACGACAGCGCTGAAGCGGGCGGCCGTGGTTTTCGCGGCAGCGTCCGCGAGACGAGATCTGCCGACGCAGGTTATGCCGGTCATCGGGCGAAGATCAACCTCGACGAGAATACCCCCGGTTCTCTGGTGGCGATGCGTTTGCAGCACCCTGGCCGGGATAACAGTTTGGGGTGGAAAACGCGGACATCGGCCCCGCCGGTAGGGCGGCGAGTCCCTTCGCCGCCGGGGCCGAGGTGGCGAATCTCGCAGCATGGCGCTCCCCGGAAGGCCCAGCCCGCAAACGGCGCGTGACCCGACCGACCGGAGGGGCGCCATCCCCGGGGGCGCTTGAGGACAAACTCCCTTACCGGAGGTCGCGTCGGGGGGACACGCGACCCTACCGGAGGCCCCGACACGCAACAGCGGCGGCGAAGGGACTCGCCGCCCTACCGGACCCCTGGTTACGTCCGCGCGCGCCGAGACGAGGACCCGTCAGGGCCCAACGACGCCGTCGCGGGCTGGAACTTCCTCTGATCAAAATGTCCGGCCACGCCAAAGTAAACTTCACGTCGTCGGATCTTGCGTCCCTGGATTTGCAGGAAGATGAGCAGCGCCATGCGCCACCTTGCTGACGCGAACGTTTTCCGGGCCCTTGCCATCGAGGCTCATGCACATCACCCCAATGCGCTTCGGTGGTTTGATGGGCTTCGAGCGGATGAGACCGCGGAGTTTCGTCGCATGACGCAATAGTGACCTTTGACCACGGATTTCGCCAGTTTTCCGGCTAAAAAGCGGGCGCGATGCTCTCTCCATCTACCCAGATACCTCGCAACTTTAAATCCTCATCGAGTTTTACGATACAAGCCCGGGCGCCCGGCTCGATCCGGCCGACATTTTGCAAGCCTAGGTATTCCGCCTGCCGGGCGGAGGTCATTTCGGCGGCTTGCTCGAGGCTCAAGCCCAGGCTGATCAGGTTCCGAAAAGCATCCAGCATCGTAATGGCGCTGCCGGCCAGGGTTGTCCCGTCCTCAAGCGTTATGCGTTTGTCCTTCTTGATCACACGTCGGCCGCCCCATTCAAAAAGGCCGTCTGGCATTCCGGCCGCAGTCGCGTCGGTAATGGCATAAAGGCGAGGAATCGCACGGTAGGCCGCCAGGAGCACGGTAGCATTGACATGCAGCAGATCGCTGATGATTTCCGCAAAGCGCCCTCTGGCCAGGGCATAAGCGGCTACACCTGGGGAACGATGCTCCATCTGGGACATCGCATTGAAAAGATGGGTGAAGCCCGAGCATCCGCAATGAAACGCCTCCTCGGCCAGTAACGGCGTTGCGATGCTGTGGCCGATCTGCACACGGACACCCCGTTCGGCCAGCACCTTGGTAACGTCGAGCCCGCCGGGAATTTCCGGGGCCACGGTCGCGATTACGATCTTGAATTTCTCGACCCAGCTTCTGGCGAGCGCGGCGTCCCCCTCAAGAATAAGAGAGACCTCCATCGCCCCTGGCTTGAGCGGGTTTATGAAAGGGCCCTCAAGGTGCGCGCCCAGCACCACAGCCTCCCCCGGCAGTCGCATCGCCGCAATCGAGGCGATGGCGGACAGCGACTTCTCGACGGCAGGGACCGGCCCGATTGCTGTCGTTGGGGCGATTGCCGTGGTGCCAAAGGAGGCATGATAACGCACCAAAGTGCGAACGCCTTCTTCACCGCCCTGCCAGTCGCCGCCGCCCCCGCCGTGAACATGAAGATCGATGAAACCCGGCAGAACGAAGGGAGCCTTTGGTTTGGTTCCCGCCGGAACCCTTCGGCCGTCGACCGCAGCGATCGCGTGACCGTCGAATGTCACTTTGCCGGTTACCCACCCTTCAGGGGTCAGAATGGAGCCTTCCGGCGATGCGGATGAATTGGCGGCCAATAAGTTTTCCCCTGCTGTTTCGCCAAAGAGAAGCACGCTCTACGGAAACCTTACAGTTCGATGGCGCGCCCGATCCGGATACTCTGGTCAGCCGCAAGCACGATCCTCAGGCTGTTGACCGCGTCACGCATATGGTCCGCGAGATCGTGCTTGCCACGGATAGCGCCCAACAGGAAAAGCTGCTTACGCATGCTCATCTCGTCATGGTCCGGCTGATCCGCGATTTGAAATTCTTCGTCGGATTTGGCGAGCGATTGATCAGACCGCAACCTGGCGTGATGCAGGCGGATCGTCCCCGCCTTCGAATGCGTGTGGATGTCAGACGACACCGTAGAAACAGCGCCTGCGGCCAGCATATTTCCGGGGTCTTCGACGACGATGTGCACGCCGCCCCTGGGCCCGAAGACATCTTTAACGAAGAATGCGACCTCACTGATTTGCGGCCCCCAGGCGGCCTCGTACCAACCCACCGACCCGTCATCGAAGACGACCTGAAGTTGACCGTAATTGTACATCTCGGGCGCGATCTCGTCGGCCAAGCGCGCCCCGATGGCATGGACGCGAACCGGTTTCGCGCCTGTCATGTGGCACATCATGTCGACGTAGTGCACGCCGCAATCGACGATCGGCGAAAGCGACTTCATCAAGTCCTTGTGCCATGTCCAGGCCGGGCCGATGGAGCGCTGGTTCAGATTCATCCGCATGACCAGAGGCTTGCCGAGCCCACGGGCCAACTCCATGAAGCGTACCCAGGTGGGACTGTGCCGCGGGCCCAAGCCAACCAGCAGCTTGCGATCGTTCGCCTCGGCCGCGGCGACGACCCGTTCAGCGTCAGCAATGGTTTCGGCGATCGGCTTCTCCAGAAACACGTGTGCACCGGCCTGAAAGGCGCGCACCGCGAAGTCGGCGTGTGTGTCGGGCCAGGTGTTTATTGACACGACGTCGGGTTTCACCGTTGCGAGCGCCTCGCCATAGTCGGCGAAGCGCGCCACGTCAGGCCAGGCCTTGACGATGTCGGCGCGCCCGGCAATTGAACGGCAACACAAGCCGGCGAGTTCGTAACCGTCGATGCGGTCATAGGCCTTGGCATGCGTCACTCCCATGTGGCCGAGGCCGACAACGAGGACGCGGAGTTTTTCGGGCATCAAGGGTCTTTCGAATCGAACGGTTGGTCAGCCGGTTAAGCGGGTGTAGGCCGCTGCCAGTAGGAGGATAATGGCGCCGTAAAGGATCTGGCGAATCGACTCGGGCACGTCGAGCAGGGTCAGAATGCTGTTCAACACGGTCAGGATCAACGCCCCGATGATGGTGCCTGAGTATCCGCCGCGACCACCGAAGATCGAAGTTCCGCCGATGATCGCCGCGGCCACTGACGGCAGGAGGTACACCTCTGCCAGCCTGAGTTCGGCAGAGTTGGTGCCCCCGACAATGATGAGACCGGCGGCAGCGGCGAGCAGGCCGCACGTGACATAGTTCACCAGGAGTACCCTCCAGACGCGGATGCCCGCCAGACTACAGGCCTCGCTGTTGTCCCCGATCGCGTAGAGCAGCCGGCCGTATCCCGTGCGGCGTAACACGAAGATAAGGAGGATGGCGATAGGAAGCCAAACAATGAGATCGTTCGGGACGCCACCGAGGAACTTTCCGGCGCCTATGGTCTCGATGAACTGCGGCACCCGTGGTGCGTCGGCCATCTTTTTTTGGCTGTAAACAACCAGGATCCCTTCCGTCATCAACCCTGTGCCCAAGGTCATCACCAAAGGTTGTACGCGAAGAAGCGCGATGCCGGTCCCGTTAATCAGGCCGACGACAAAGCCGGCTCCGAGGCCGTACACGATCGCCGGCGCGACGCCCAGCCCGGAATGAGTGGCCATGAGGTAAGCGGAGGCGGTCGCCACGCTCGCGACGGAAAGATCAATCCCTCCCGTGAGCATGATCAGCGTCTGTCCCGCAGCGACGATCCCCAGGGGCGCCGCGAACAACACCATATTCGAGATCCACAGGGCATTGACCGTTCCGGGTCGAGCCAGTTGAATGCCGGCGACTAACCCCAACAGGAGCAGGGCCAGGGCCACAATCGTGCGGGTGCGCAGCAGCGAGGCCAGGCCACCGCCGGTCACAGCCGCGATGCTGCTGGTGAAACCCGTCTTGGCTCGCCCGGTCATTTGCGATTTCTCCCCATGTCCACGAATCCGCCAATCATCACGATCACGACGATCAGAGTCCCGAGGATGACCTGGCCGAAATTGGGGTCTATATTGAGGAAGATCAAATCCGTCGGTATCAAGGTCAGCACGAACGCAGCCATCACCGGCCCGAGCATCCCGCCGCGTCCGCCCGCCAGGCTCACCCCTCCCACGACGACTGCGGCCAGTCCACTAAGTGTGTAGTAGACACCGGCGAGCGGCGCCCCGATGCCGGTAGTCATGGTCAGACCAAGGCCGCCCACGGCACTGAACAGACCGGAGAAGACATAAGCGGCGAAGCGCGTGCGGCCGATATTGACGCCGCTGCGGAACGCCGCTACGCGGTCGCTGCCCACCGCATAGAGCTGAAGCGCAAGTTTGGATCGGCGCAGGGGAATCCAGATCGCTCCGACCGCCACGACGAGCAGCACCAGGGCATTAGGCATCCAGGGCGTGAACAGCGTTCCCGTGCCGAGGTTGAGGAAGTCCGGCGGCGCGCCACCGCCCGGTTTTTCGAGGATGATAAGCGCGACACCACCCCAGATGAAACCGGACGTCAAGGTCGCCACCACGTCCGGAATGCGCGACAGGACAACGATCAAGCCGTTCAGCGCGCCGATGGCCGCGCCGGCGATCAGAACCGCGACAGCCAGCGGCAGGGATTGCTCGAAGCTCGCCTTTTCCATTGTGCGAGCTGCCAGCACATTGGCAACCGCCATCGCAGATCCGATCGATAGATCGAGCCCGCCGGAGATCACGACGACGGTCTGCGCCGCAGCGGCAAAGGCGAGCGGCAGAGCTCCCATCGCCAGGGATTGCAAGTCAAAATCGGAGAACTGCGGATGGATGGCCAAGGTGATCGCGAGTGAGGCGATGAGCAGGGCCGGCATGAAGAACAGGCTGGGATCACGTCGCAGCGCGCGCCGGAGCCGCTCTAACAGGCGCATGCCCGATGCATCGGGGCCCTTCATGACCGATGATTTACCTTCGGACGACGTAATCATGAAGAAGCCTGCCCCAGCGGGGCGAGCCCATGCGCGGCGCGCAACAGCGCAGCTTCATCCGCCTCAGACACCGGCATTTCAGCTACGACGCGTCCACCGAACAGGACGATCGCACGATCGCAAGCGAGGGCGATCTCGGCTAGTTCCGAAGTGAACAGCAGCACTGCGGATCCCGCAGCCGCGATTTCCCGGACCAACGCGTAGATCTGGCGCTTCGTGCCGATATCGATGCCGCGGGTGGGGTCAAAACACAGCAGCGTGTCGAAGCCGCTGGCCAGCCAACGCGCAACCACTACCTTTTGCTGGTTACCGCCGCTCAACCGGCTCAATTCTGACCCTGCGCGGGTGTCGATTTGAAGGCGTTCAATCGCAGATTCTACGCGTGTTCGCTCTGCCCGAATCCTGATCGGACCCCAGTTCCGGATGCCGCCGAAGGCTGGTAGCGCAATGTTCTCGAGAATCGGCCGTTGCTGCAGGAGGGCCAGCAATCGGTTCGCCGGTACCAGCACGATACCGGCCGCGATTGCATCGGCTGGGTGGCGGAGCCTCAATTCTTTGCCGTGCGCGAAGATCGCGCCTTCGTCGTAGCGGCGACTGCCGGCGATGCAATCGAACAGTTCGTCCTGTCCCTGGCCCTCCAACGCCGCCACCCCCAGAACTTCACCCGAATAGAGTTTGAACGAAACTTCGTTGACCAGCGGACTTCGGCCCAGCCTGCGTACTTCCAGCGCAGCTTGCGCATCGCTCGACCTTTGACGCGGAGCGCGGGTCGAAGGCACCGACGCAACCGCTCGGGCTGTCTCAGCCCCCAACATAAGTGCGACGATCCGCTCCTCGCTGCCGTGCGCACGCTCGGTCACACCTGCCGTAACGCCATCGCGCAAAACCGTTGCCCGGTCGCACAAGGCAGATACTTCAGCCATGCGGTGGGAAATGAAAATCACTGCGTTGCCCCTCTCGCGCCATTGCTTCACCATCGCGTAAATCTGTTCAGAGAGATCCGCCGGCAGCGAAGCCGTGATTTCGTCGAGCAACAGGACCGCAGGCTCCCACGCGAGCGCACGGGCAAGATCAATGAGGCGCAGGGCCGGGCCGGGCAGGTCGCGGACCAGAAGGTTAAAATCGAGTCCTGCGACGCCCAGTTCCGCCAGCCATTTGCGTACGGCGTCGAGAGAGGCACCTGCAAGGCGCATATTCTGGGCGATGGTCAGGTCCGGCACCAGCGCCGGATCCTGATAGACGGAGACTATCCCTGCCCGGCGCGCTTCCGCCGGCGATCGGAACGAACGGGCCACGCCCTTCACGGAGATTTGACCGCTGTCGGCCGGAAATACGCCGGTGATGATCTTCACCAGCGTGCTCTTTCCCGCCCCATTCGCCCCCATCAAACCGTGAACCTCACCGGGACGCACCTTCAGGGAAGCAGCTTTGAGCGCAACAACCGAGTCGAACCTCTTGGCCACATCGCGGACTTCAAGAAGAAGGGCCGAGTCACTCATGGAAATCCGCAATTGACGTACAAACTCTCTGCAAAAGTATCGCCGCGCAAACCGGATTCGCGCAGCGACGAGCAGCCACCCAAGCGCACGTTCACCGGAGGCCCTGAACGTGCGCCTGACCGCCGGCCCCGTTCATTCGCCCGGGCCTTTGCAGGCTTTCTCCTGCTCGATGGTGTAGTGCGTGTATGGCTCGACGGGACTGTAGACGGGGTAGTTCGGATCGACCTTCGGGTCGTAAAAGGACTTCAGCCACTCCTGGCCTTCGGGCGTTGAACTGTCGTAGACTTTCGGCGTGAGGTGAGTGACGCGAGGCACCTTTTTCCCCTCGAGAACATCAAGGGCGATGCTCAGCCCGGCGCCACCGACGGCCGGCGGATTGGTGACGTTGAGGCCGACAAGGCCGGCATCCTTAAGGTCGATCTCCTGGCCCATGAATCCGTTATTGTCGGCGCCGACCACCGGCACGAATTTCATGTTCGCGGTCCTGTAGGAATCGACGACTGCTTTATCGATGCCGGACGTCCAGATGCCGTCGATCTGCTTGCCAGAGCTGATCAGGTTTTTCGTTTCCTGGGCGGCCTTGTCCGGCGACCAACCGGTGAAGACTGACGCGACGATCTTGATGTCGGGATACTGGTTGAGCGCCTCGGTGAAGCCCTCGCGGCGGTCGGCGTCCCCGGGCACGCCGTCGATGCCCCGCATCTCCACAACGTTGCCCTTCCCCCCGAGCTTCTTGAACAGTGCCTCTGCGCCGAGGCGGCCGTACGCGGTTTGGTCATTGGTCACAACGTAGGCGGTGGGTGCATCAACCCCCTGATCGACGGAGACCACGACGATGTGCCGGTCCGTGGCCTGCTTGATCACCGGATCAAGCGCTTTGCGATCGGACGGATTGACAATGATGATGTTAACGCCGGCCGAGATAAGGTTGCGCAGATCGGCGATCTGCTCCGACGGTCCACCGTTGCGGTTGGCCAGAATAACCTTTGAAACTTTGCCCGAGGCCAAGGCCTCAGCCTTGATCGAGCAGACCATTTCCTCACGCCAACCGTTGCCGACGAGCGTATTGGACACGCCGACCACGTATTTGTCAGCGGCCTGGGCCTGAGTAGCCAGGGCCATAACGGCCCCAAAAAAGAGGCATGAATAAGTGCTGGTTTTCCTCATTGATTGCGACTTACCTAAATTGTTCGAGCGTTGCTGGAGGGAAGCTGGGTCGTGAACGATGACCACGATCCGGCGGGAATCGCATCAAAAAATCCGGTTGCTGTCAAGAAGGTTGAATTCAATAAGGAACCCTGAGCAGAATAATTTGCGGTTGACTCAGGTAAACGACGCGGCAAGGTGGATGGTCCACCGACCACCAGCCACCACGGTGTCCTCAGAATTCCCCCAGATCGTAACCGAACGGGTCCATCTTCAGCTGGCAAAGGTTTGCCGCGGAGAGGTCGCGCGCGGGACTTATCGCCCGGATGAAAAGTTTCCCTCAGAACGGGAGATTGCGCGGCGATTCGGCGTTAGCCGGGCCACCGCCAATAAGGTCGTCTCCAACATGATTGCTGAAGGCATGCTGGTGTCACGACCCGGCATCGGCACATTCGTCGCGCCCGTCCACGGTTTGCATACGTCGCTCCGCCAGATGGAGAGCTTTACGGACAGCGCGCTTTCGGTCGGAAGGGTTCCGGAGACCAAGGTACTCTGCTTTTCCAAGAAGCGGAGCCGTGAACTGTCGCCGCTGCTACGCACTTCATTACAGTTGGACGGCCGAGCGGGCGTCAGCTATTTCGAGCGGCTCCGTTTCGCCGACGGTGAACCGGTTATCCTGGAACATCGCTGGGTTCGCTCCGACGTCGTGCCAGGTCTGTCTGCCAATAAGTTAACAGGCTCCTTCTATCGCTGTCTGGAAGAAATGCACGGAATCTTCATGACAGGTGAAAGGCACAAGATTCGTGCTCAAAATTTGACGGTGCGAGAAGCCAAGAAATTTACGCTGAACGAAGGAGCTGCGGTCCTCGTCGTCGAAGGAACCGGCTTTACGGAAGTGGAAGTTCCGGTCTGGTACCAGATCCTCTACTACCGGGGCGATCGGTATGAATTGGAAAACGAAGTCCATGCCGGCGGCGGGCCGGCGCGGCTCGCCGTGAAGCGCCGTGCTTAATCACCTGTCCGAAAGCAAGCCGTAGCTACAGACTTAACCGACTCTTCATCACGAACTGACTCCTGCCGGATGCCTCCTATGACATTTTCTCAGAAGACCGCGGTTGTGATCGGGACCGGTTTCATCGGCCCTGTCCACGTCGAGGCCCTTCGCCGGCTCGGGATCCGCGTGAAAGGCACACTGGGCAGTTCGCCCGCCAAAACCGAGATGGCGGTTCGTGCGTTGGGATTGCCCAAGGCGTACGTCAGCTATGAGGAGATCCTTTCCGACCCTGAAGTAAACGTTGTCCATATCACTACACCCAATCGCCGCCATCGAGACATGGTGATCGGCGCCCTTGACGCCGGCAAGCATGTGGTGTGTGAAAAGCCGCTTGCGATGAATTCTGCGGAAACCTCCGAGCTGGTGGAGCGCGCACGAAAAAGCCCGTCGTTGGTCACGGCGGTGAATTACAATGTTCGTTTTTATCCTTTGGCTCTCCAGGCCCGGGAGTTGGTGCAGACAGGTGCCATCGGCCGCGTGTTAAGCGTGAGGGGCGCCTACCTGCAGGATTGGCTGCTGAAAGACACAGATTGGAACTTGCGATTGCTCGTGGAGGAGGGGGGCGAACTGCGGGCCGTGGGAGACATCGGCACCCATTGGATGGATCTGATCCTTTTCGTGACGGGATTGCAAATCGACGCGGTTTTTGCAGATCTTGCGACCCTGATCCCCGTCCGGCAGCGTCCGAAGGTCGTGGGTGCAACCTTTCAGGGAAACGAGGGTGGCGCCGGAGCCGCTGCGAGCGAACCCGTCCAGGTCCAGACTGAGGATTGGGGGACGGTACTCTTCCGGTTTGCTGATGGCGCGCGAGGCGCAATGTCCGT
>DASWVC010000415.1:0-6956 GCA_036401335.1 Chthoniobacterales bacterium | reverse complement strand
CATGGATGCGCTGGCGTTTCCGGTCCCGGGAGAACCCACCGTTGACGATGTCGTGGCGGCGCTGGAGGTCGTGCGAGCCACGCAACGCGACCTCTTGATCGGTCTTGGCGGCGGCAGTGCGCTGGATGCAGCCAAAGCGGTGGCGGTGCTGGCCACCAACCCCGGTGAACCATTGGACTACCTTGAGGTGATCGGCCGCGGTCAACCGCTGAAACAACCGGCGTTGCCGTGCGTGGCGGTGCCGACAACGGCCGGCACCGGCGCCGAGGTTACCCGCAATGCTGTTCTTAGTTCTCCCGCCCACCGGGTCAAGGTAAGCCTGCGCAGCCTGTTCCTGTTGCCGCGCCTGGCGCTGGTCGATCCGGTCCTGACCCATGACCTGCCGCCGGACGTAACGGCCCGGACCGGGCTCGACGCCCTCACGCAGCTCATTGAGCCGTACCTTTCCATCCGCGCCAACCCGGTCACGGATGCGCTTTGCAGAGATGGCCTGAATCGGGTTGCACGCGCGTTGCAGCGCGCGTTTGAGAATGGCTCGGATGCGGATGCCCGGGAAGGCATGGCCGCAGCCAGCCTGTTCGGCGGGATTGCTTTGGCCAACGCGGGGCTCGGGGCGGTGCACGGTTTTGCGGCGCCGATTGGCGGGATGTTCAAGGCCCCGCACGGCGCCATCTGCGCGGCCTTGCTGCCGGCCGTCATGGATATAAACCTGCGCGCGTTACAATCCCGGCAACCTGATGCTGAAACGATTCCTCGCTTTCAGGCCGTGGCCCGCCTGCTCACCGGCTCGGCTCGAGCAGAGTCAGCCGACGGCATCCGGTGGGTGGCCGAGCTTTGTGCGACGCTTCGCGTCCCGCCCCTTGGGGCGTATGGGATCACCCCGGCCGATTTCGGGGCCATCGTGGAGAAAGCGGAGAAGGCCAGCAGCATGAAAGCGAATCCAATCACCCTCAACCGGGAAGAGCTGACCGAATGCCTGGAGAGAGCGGTTTGAAGCAATCAACGTTGCCGCCACAGCCGGGTTTGCCGCCACTGGAGGGAAAAGGCGCACCTGTAATCTTTTTACAAGCCGTCATGAATGGACGTTGATGTTCCGCGTCCTTCATGGTTGGTGAGTAGGCATGGGTTACGATCCAACCAAGCCTGAACCGGACCACAACACCCTGCGCGTCGGGCTTGCCGGCCTGGCCATGGCGGCGGTCCTGATCATCATTTTTCTTACTGTGATGATGTACCTGTACAACGTCCTCCACATTCCGGTGCGCTGAACAAAGCCCGGGAAAACAAACGGATCGGGGTGTCGGCGTTTGGCAGGGTCGGCGGTCCATAAGCATTAACTTTAGCCCCGTTTGCCCCGTTTCCCGTTTTGGCCGGCAAGCGAGCGGTGGCCCGGTAGGGCGGCGAGTCCCTTCACCGCCGGAGTATCGGCCGCGTCCGTGCGGTAGGGGAGCTTGTCCTCAAGCGCCCCTGGGGTTGGCGGCCCGCCTCACCCCGCGGTCGGCAAGGAACCACCGACCCTACTCGAGCTCACGTGGGGACACGCGATCCTACCTGGGCGCATTTCGGAATCGAGTTCTGAAAAACGGCCGCAGGCCGAAGGCGCAGAAAGCGCTACCGTTTTCGGGAAACAACCTTGACGGCGGTCACGATCGCGAGAGCGTCCTCCAGGAACGCGACCGGGAAGTCCATGCCGCCTACAGCCTTCACTAACCGCGCCCGGAACTCATAACCCACCTCGGTTCCAAGGACCGCCCCTGCCGCTCCGGCGAGAAAGCCTGAACCCATTCGCTTCGTCGGAGCGCACAGCAGCGCGCCGCACAAGGCACCAATCCCGACACGGCCCAAAAATGACAGCGGCGCTTTCCGACTGGGCACGATGGGCAGCTTGTCGGCAATCAATTCCCCGGCCGCGAGCAGACCGAGAACGCCGGTGGCCGCGGGAAACGCCAGAAAGGCAAATGGCGTGGCCTTCAAGTCCAGCGTGCCGCGTTGGGCGGCCCAACTGACCGCCGCCAGAGAAGTCATCGAACGAAGGCCGGTGACCACGCCAATCAGCAGCGCGGGAGGAAGATCAGAGTCGAAGGTCGGCGTATTCATAACGGTTCAGAATGAATGTTCATCTTGTGCCGCTCGGCGGCAAAACGCGTTCGAGGATCACTTTTAGTCTGACAGCAGGACAGGAGGCGTCAGGTGCCAGATCAGACGTCGAACGGCGATCCGGCGACGGCTTCCTGCGCATCATAAGCCTGTGGAATTCCTCCTCCCTACATCGGTGGTGCGACCCCATCCTTCTCGACCACCACGCGTTGCGCCGCAAACTCACCCTGCTGCACTGGCGTCGCCACCACAAACACCTTCTTTCCCGGCACCAGGTCGGCGCGCGTTGCCGACGCGAAGGTCACGACCGGCACATTGGCCGGCACATTTACCGTCTTGGTGCCGCCCTTGTACGAGAGCGTAAGGTCACGCCCGCTGGTGCCTTCGACAACGGCGTCGACGTTCGCATTTGTCATCGTTGTGTTCGGACCCAGGTCCCACGCGTAATGCCCTTCACCCGTGCCACGCGCGGCTTCCGGGAAAACCAGGACTTCGCGAGCCGTCAGTTTACCGTCCGCGCCCGTCGTGGCTGCGGCGCCCACAAAGGAACCGGGCTTGATCTCGGAAAGATTGATCGCCTTGACGGCCGAAACCGCCACGGCAGGTTTGACTTCGATGGCAACGGTCTCGCCGGTCCGGCTGTGCACCTTCAGGGTATCGCCATCGAGCGACACGATCTCGCCACGGATGCGTTCCGGCGTTTGCGCGAACGTTACGCCAGCAAAAATGAAGGTGGCCAGGGTAATGCCGATTTTTAGGCGGATTGACATGGATGCTCCGTGTAAGTCGGTTGAGGTGGAAGTGGATCGATCCGGCCTGGGGATTGCCAAACCGGTTCCACCCCTGTTCTAATCGCGCCCGTGCCTCGATGCAAAGAAAGATGGTGGCCTCCTTGCCGGCGGACGCGACTTTCCTCGTCCTTCCACCTTAAGCCAGCACCGCCGTTGGTTAATGACACTGTCTGGCAAATTCGTTAAGGGTGAAAATCTATCCGCGGTAAAGAACCGTAGTCTTTTTAGTCGTTTCAACCGCATTGCCATGATGCCCATTCGTGGCTAGACGGGAAAACCATGCGGCAACGCGCACATGATAATGGGGACACAACCGAGGGCTGAGGTGGCATGAAACGGACCTTTGTTCCTTTGGCAGTCGCAGCCGCCTTTTGTGTAACGGCTCTGCAACCGGCGCGGGCTCAAGCCGGGTCCAACCTTGTCATCGCAGGCGAGAGCATCGGCCAAATACACCTTGGCAGGTATGGCGCTGCTTCGTTGGCAAAACTCCCAAAACCCGATGCAGATGACTCAGGCATGGGCCAGTACCGATCGGTGTGGCTTTCCAGAAAGCCGGGTGGCCGCACCGACACGCTCTTCATTCATTCGGTTTCCAACAGCCCCAGAGAAATCAAGCCGACCGGCGGGGTCAGCATCAAGTTGATTCGCGTCACCTCCCCTTGGTACCGCACGCCGGATGGCCTGTCGACGGGTAGCGTGCTCGTTCAGATTCTTCGCCGCTTTCCTGGCGCACGCCCCAAAAGCGATAATCAAAGCCTTTATGACGATGTCAAACGGGGAATCACTTTCGAGTTCGCAGGGCGCGCGACCTCCAACTCGCCTTGCATCGCCATAATGGTTCATCCTGCGACCGACGAGAACGCTCAGTTGGAGACCGACCAGCAAGTCCACGACCTCCTGCGCTCGAACGGCCTTAAACCGTAAAAAGGGTGCTATTGCCAAGGACGCACGGTTTACGCCGCCCTCGTTTCACGTCATACCCCCGGTGCGTTGGCGCATGCTCCCGTACCTATGCGGCCCCGCACGCACGCCATCACCTGGCCGGAAGGGACCGCGAAAAAACCACGGCAAAACAAATCACTGGCCAAGCCAATGAAAGGACCAGCTCGCAGGACGTTCGCGAACACCTGGGCGACCTCAATCAGCCCATTCCATTGTGCCCACCAACGTCCTCTACCTGCGGCTCTTCTCCACCTTGTGCTACTTCGGCCTTGCAGTCTGCCTGCAGGCTCAGCCGCCTGAACATCCGGCGACCGGCTCGAGCCTCTACTCGATCAAACGCTTTCTGGTTCACTTTGAATCGGGCTATTCGTTCGGCTACAGGGGAGGAAAGCTGGACGGTTACCGGGGTGCCAGCACAGATCCCTCGACCTTTCCTCCTTTGATTGTGGAACTGATCAACGATCACCGCGCCTTCTCGACCCAACCCGCCGCAAGCGGATCGCCCCGAGAGGAATACATCGTCGATCGGGTGACCGGGGCTCTGTTGCTGCGGTGCGTTCCGGAAACAGTCGGCTCGTACTCGCTGACCATCACGGAGGAATGGCAGTTTGACGATGGGTTTCGGTGCTATCGAACCTGGCAGTCTTTAAGCGAGTTTTCCGAATCACCCGGCAAAGGCAGGATCTTTAACACCGTCGTAGACACCGGCTGGGCAAAGCCTGCGGATTAGCGGGGTGCGAGCGATTGCGCTGGTGTGTCCATCCCGAGTGTCGCACCACCCAAAACCTTCTGCCTAAAGCTCTGGCCTTCCCCGAGCACCGCGGGTCTTTCGGCGACCAACCTGGTGAGGCTCAAAATCAGGTGGGAGCAAGCTTACCACGCCTGGCGTTAGCGGGATCTGAGCCAAAAGCGTCACGTTCGAATGATCCTGCCCATTAAACCTCAATAGAATGAGTCGATAAGCGACGTGGAACGAAAGGCTGCCTGCAAGTCGTTGACGCTGGCCTTTGTTCGCAATGGAATTCTGCGCTCTTCGTCCGGAAAGAGGTCGATGAAATTGTCGGCCGGCACGCAGTCGATGCCTTCAAAATCGATCATCACGCCGTGGTGGAAGACGCACGAGTGCAACGTCATAACGACGAAGTCACCGCTCGGAGAAAAGGAGACATTAACCGGGCCTCGTCGAAGATTAAGACGCTTGGGCGCGGTGAAAAACACCGTTTGTTCGGAGAGAACTTCCGTGTCGTCAATGAGCTCGACACGAAGCAGAAGATCTGGCGCTCCATAATTAACCATTTGCGCTTGGAAATCGATAGAAAGCTGGCGAACCGATTGTCCGTAACGTAGTGCCACATTTTTCTGATCCTTTTGAAGCGGCTCTCCGTCAATGTGTAACAGGCGCCACCGCAGAGTCGCCGCTCGATCTGTCAGACCCTCGAAGACCGTGTAGATGTGCACGTCGTTGATTGTGCTCAGGATCTGATTCCCTTTGCCGGCAACTTCATCACCGGGCACGTGCACCGAGCCTAATGCCGGTGCGAAGGCCCGTTTTATCTCGTAATGGAGCGCTTTCCACCGTCCGTCGAATTCGATGCTGCTCCAGGACGCGCCTGGCCAGGAGTCGTTCAGCTGCCAGTAAAGAGCACCCATCGTCTGCGGCATCGACCGGCGAAAATGTTCGATTGCTACCTTGACACAATAAGCCTGGTTCAGTTGAGAAAGATAAGCGAGGGCCGCGTAATCTTTCGGGAACCGATATCGCGTTGAAACGTAGGCAAAAATGATTTCATTTCCCGCTGCATTTTTCTGGTGGTTCTCCATTTCCGGTCCCTGGATATTGAACCGGTCCGGAGAACAATAGGTCGCTGCAACCTGAAGCGAGCTGTAGGACTGCATCCCAAATTCGGAGCAGAAGCGAGTTGCCTGCTTCTCATAATACTTGGCTGGTTTCCGGAGGTGCCAAACGTCCCAAAGGTGGGAGTCGCCGCCGTGTTCGCTGTTTGGGCCTTGCGCATAGCCAAAGGGATTATGGGGTGACGAAGGCCAGTACGCGGTCGTTCCATCACATGCGGCAACGGTCTCAGGGAGCAAATCGTAGAAGAGAACTTCATAGGCTCGCTTCCGTTCCTCTGTTTTTTGAATTTCGTCTGGCTTTAATTCAAGTTCGTTATTGCCGCACCAGAGCGCGAGCGAGGCGTGATGCGCGAGGCGTTTGATTTGGAATGCCGCTTCCCGACGTACGGATTGTAGAAATGCTTCGTCTCCAGGGTAAAGCGCGCAGGCGAACATAAAATCCTGCCAAACAAGCAGTCCCTTCTCGTCGCAAAGGTCGTAAAACAGATCTTTCTCGTAGATCCCTCCGCCCCAGACGCGGAGCATGTTCATTCCAACAGCCGCGGCGGAATTGATGAGATCCTTGTACACCTCAGGACCCGCCTCGGTAACAAAGCTATGCGCCGGAATCCAATTGCCTCCTTTGGCAAAGATGAGCCTGTTGTTGACCTTGAACTGGAAACTTTCGCCAAAAGCATCTTGATGCCGATCGAGCTCGATTGTCCGCAAGCCAATCCTCTTTTCCCACCGGTCAACAGTCGAGCCATTCTCCGCGAGGACTTCGAGGCGCAGGTCGTAAAGGGGTTGGTCGCCGTGTCCGTTCGGCCACCACAGCCGGGGGGACCGGATTCGAACGGACGGGTCCGAGAATCTTTCAAGGAGGGTGCCGTTGAAATAAAAGGATCCCCGATACTCAACCGGGCGGTCCGCCGCGAACTCAGGCTGTAGTTGAACCTCAACGTCTCCATGATCATGGACCTGCCTTATCCTGACAGTTTTGATCCTGTTGTGATCCCAGCCTTCCAGCCCGATCGGCAAATAAATTCCAGAGGTAACCAATCGCGGCCCCCAATCCCATCCGAATGAGCAAGCCTCCTTGCGAAGGTGGGATGAACCGCCAACGGGGTCGTTCCATTCCTCGGCATCATCCGGCTTTTGGCGCTTGCGAATGATTCTTAGCGGACTCGCGAACTCCAGTTCGAGAACGTTCCCAAATTGCTTCAACCCGGCATGAATATCATACCGGTACCCGGCAAACATGTTATCGGTTCGAGCGACGAGACCATTGTTGAG